>NZ_CP030032.1:3443333-3784166 GCF_003258315.1 Bradymonas sediminis | reverse complement strand
GTCACTGCGTTTTTTTTGCGCGTGAGTCATAATCGCCTGCTCAGCATTATTCGTTCGCATTCAGCGGCTTCTTAGGGAGACTCAAGGCCTTTTTTGAAGGCTGAATGAATCCCCATTCATTTATTAGCACGGGTTGTATCAGAGTCAAGTGGTTTGGGCGTTTGGCGGGGCGGGGTGGTTGTTTTCGCTGCGCTTCGCGGGCACGCGGCCCCCCTTCTGTCGCTTCGCGACATCTTCCCCAGAGGGGAAGATCTACTGTTGCGCTACCGGGGCCTGCGCAGCAGGCGGAGGGGGGCCGTTGCGGACCGGCGAGGCGCCGCGAAAAACGCGAACCCAGACACCGCGAAAAGCTGCGCCCCCCACCTTGCCTATCACCCTCCCGCGCTTAGACTCTCCCCCGACGAATGCGGGTCCAAGAAGCAATTCATCCCACTGTTGCGCGAGGAAGTGCTAAATGAAGATTCTGGTGAATACCGACAGCAGCGTGAAGGGCGACGAGCGTCTCGTGGAGGTTATGCAGGGCATCGTCGAAGACGCCCTGCGCCATTTTAGCGAGGAGATTACCCGGGTTGAGGTGCACCTGCAGGACGAGAACGGCCCGAAGCAGGGCGCCGACGACAAGCGCTGCACGATGGAGGCGCGGGTCAAGGGTATGCAGCCGACCGCGGTGACCCACCACGCGGCCAAGCTCGATGATGCGGCTATGGGCGCGGCCGAGCGTCTGCGCAGCGCGCTCGATACCAAGCTCGGAAAGCGCAGCGAACAGCGCTGAGTCGATGGGCGTTTGCGCGCACGAAAACGGCCCGCTCCCTTTGGGGGGCGGGCTGTTTTCTATTGACGCGCGGCTCCGGCGCGAATCGCTTGCGACGCACCTGAGTACTCCCTAGGCTGTGGTTGAGTGGAGAGATTGTGAGGGTGAATCGCCATTTTGGGATGGTGTGAGAAAGCTGAGAGATAGATATGGACAGCGCGGGCGTAAATCGGGTGGCGGTGAGTCTTTTGGTGTTTGGGTCGCTCCTCTTGTCGGGGTGTTTTCACGCCGGGGTTCGCCCAAGAAGCGCGGACGTGCTCGACGCCGGGCAGGTCTCCGCCGGGGTCAACCTCACCCTGGCCACGCTGGAGGGCGCGCAGGTAAAGACCGCCGACGGCGAGGAGTTTAGCGGGTTTAGCGGCATGCGCAGTATGATGCATCCGTTGGTCGCGATCTACGCGGCGGCGCTCGACTCACAGGGGTATGTGCGGGTGGGGTTTGCCGACGGGGCGGAGGCCGGCGTTTTGTTTGGCTATCAAGAGCTTGGGGCCGAGGTGCGCGCGGCGGTGCTCGACGAAGACCGGGGCGATGGGCTGTCGATGGCGGCGTCGGCCGGGGCGACCTGGCGGCCGTTTATGGACATGAAGACGCCGCATTTTCGCGCGGGCGTGGACTTGAGTAGCCGGTTCAAGCGGGTCATCCCGATCTGGGGGCTCTACGCGACCTTCGGCCCCGAAACCCACGCGGTGGCGCTCCCCAGTGATATAAAAGAAGAGTGCGACGGGTTTGGCTCGCCGGGGTGCGGCGAGTTCGGGCCGCAGAGTCATTTTCTCTATACCCGCCGCGAGTTTCGGCTCCAGAGCACGATGGGGATGTCGGTGCGTTTCGCCGATGGCCACGCGGGCACCTGGGAGCCGCGCCGGATCAGGGGGCACCGGCTGACGTTCGGGGTTGTGCCCTACGCCAGCCTCTGGTCGGACTCCACAAAATTCGAGTGCGTCGAGTGTCGCATGGCCGAGGGGGACTTCCGCTCGGATTTCGGCATGCATATCACCGTGGCATACGATTATTTCCCCGAGGACGAATTATTGGACGACTAAGTCCGCGATGGCTGAGCGTCTGGCGTCTAGCCCAGCGCCTCGGGCAGTTCACCATCCAGGCGAAGGTTGTCGATAAGCCGCGCCTTGCCCACCTGCACCGCCATCGCCACGACGGCGCCCTGGGCGTCGGGTATCTGGCGCGCGTCGCCTTCGTAGCGTGTGAGCCGCAGCGGGTCGACGCATTCGAGGTAGTCGATGGCCTGCGCAGAGACGCTCTCAAGCAGCGTATTTCGCGCCACCTCCAAAACCTTCTCAGCGTCGCGCTCGCCGCCCTGATAGGCGTGCCAGGCGGCGGCCAAGGCGCGTGACAGGCAGGTCGCGCTGGCGCGCTCCTGGGCGTCGAGATATTTGTTGCGGCTCGAAAGGGCGAGCCCGTCGGCCTCTCGCACCGTCGGTAAGTCGATGATTTCAATGGGGAAATTCAAGTCGCGCACCATCCGGCGGATGATGGCGAGTTGCTGGAAATCCTTTTGGCCGAAGACCGCGACATCGGGCGCCACGATATTAAAGAGCTTGCTCACGATGGTGGTGACGCCGCGAAAATGCCCGGGGCGACTGGGGCCGCACAAGACCTGGTCGAGGCCCTCGGTCTCGACCACGGTGGCGTGGTCGGGCGCGTACATCATCTCGGGCGTGGGCATAAAGAGCAGGTCGCAGCCGGCGTCTTCGCATTTTTTGCGGTCGCCTTCGGGGTCGCGCGGATACGCGTCCAGGTCGCTGCCCGGGGCGAATTGGGTCGGGTTGACGAAGATGCTCACGGCCAGGTGGTCGGCCTCGCGGCGCGCGCGCTCCATCAGGGCCAGGTGCCCCGGGTGTAGGTAGCCCATCGTGGGGACGAAGGCGACGGTGCCGGGCAGGGCGCGGCGAGCTTTGCGAAATTCCGCAATGGAATCAATGACTTTCATGAGGTTGCCCCGGGGCGGGTGTCGACTCGGATGAAGCGATCAGTCGAAGGAATGCGCGTCGGTCGGGAAGCTGCGGTCGCGGACTTCTTCGCCGAAGGCGTCGAGCGCCTTGACCACGCTGTCTTCGAGGTTGGCGAAGCGTTTGACGAATTTCGGGCAGAAGTCCTGATTCATGCCCAGGAGGTCCTGGAGCACGAGCACCTGCCCGCTGGTGGCGTTGCCCGCGCCGATGCCGATGGTCGGGATCGACAGCGCCTCGGTGACGCGCTTGGCCAGGTCTTTGGGGACCATCTCGAACACGATCATATACGCCCCGGCTTCTTCGAGCGCCAGGGCGTCCGCGATCAATTGCTCGCCGGCGTCCTCGCCGCGCCCCTGCACGCGAAAACCGCCGAATTGATTCACCGATTGAGGCGTCAGGCCGAGGTGTCCGCACACCGGAATACCGGCGGTCACCATGCGCTTGACCAGCGGCGCGATGGCCGCGCCCCCCTCAAGCTTGACCGCCTGGGCGCCGCCCTCTTTGAGCAGGCGCGCGGCGTTTCGCATGCCTTCGTCGTCATTGGCCTGGTAGCTGCCAAAGGGCATATCGGCGAGCAGATGCGCCGACTGGTTGCCCCGGGCGACCGCGCGGGTGTGGTAGATAATATCGTCGACCGTCACCGGCAGGGTGGTGTCCTGGCCCTGGATGACGTTTCCGAGGCTATCGCCGATGAGGATCGTGTCGATATCTGACTTCTCGACCAGGCGCGCGAAGGTAAAGTCGTAGCAGGTCACCATCGTGATGGGGGTGCCTTTCTCGTACATCTTCTGGAGATGGCGGTTCGTTTTTCGTTTGGCCATGAAAATAACTTGGGTGGAGGTGGTACCGTATGGCGTAGATGTTGGGTGGGCGACGCGGTGGTCTTTGGTCGAGAAGCTCAGGCGTGATGAAGGCGTCTCCGAAGTCCGCGACCTGGAAAATAGAAGCCCTAAACGCCGCCATCCTAAGGTCTGCGACGGGTAGGGTCAACGTAGGTTGGCCCAAGTCGTCGCGTGGAGCCGCCGCCCGATCAATCCATCCGCGTCCTCGCGGCTAAACCGATGAATATGCGCCTCGTCGAGCGGCGTAGTGCGCCCGAATGCGTCATCGTCGGGCTGGGTTGCGTCGAATGCGGGGTCTTGGAGCTCATAGCGTCTGGGGTCAAGGTCGCATATATGCGTCTATCAGGAGGCTACGCCGAGGTTTGGCGAATTAAAAGTGGCGGGCGTTTGCGGGCCGAGCCAGAAAGTTCTTTTGGAGTAGACGGGGATTTCGTATAACCCGGTCGTCAGCTTTTTAGAAATGGCGTTTACGCAAATGGGAGCGGTGAGAATGATGGCAATGAAAATTAAATACGCGGTCGCGCTATTGTTGGTGGGCTTGATGGGCGCTTGTGGGGGCGATGGTGACACGGGCGCAAAAGGGGAGAAAGATAGCGGGGGCCATCAGAACACCGAAGATACGGGTGTGGATGGCGAGGAGGAGGACGCGGAGGTGATCGACGAGACGCCGTCGCAGGACCTGGGCAAAGCCTGTAATTTGGCGTGTAATTACTCGCCGTGCGCGGTGCAGGATAGTGATTGCGATGGAGGGATCTGTGTGCGCCACGGGGAGTTGAATGCTTCGTATTGCAGTCAGCCGTGCGTAACGAGTTGTGCGCCGGGGTATTCGTGCGTGGAGATTGAGGATGAGGGGCTTTCGGTCTGCCTGAGTGATGAGCCCGAGTGCGGCAACGGCGCCGTGGAGTTTGGCGAGGCGTGTGATGGCGAAGAGGGGTGCTCGCAGGATTGTTTGACCTATACCGAACCTGTGGACGAGGCGACACTTTCGGGAGGGAGTATCACCGAGGCCATTCACGACGGCGAGGCGCAGACGACCGAGGGGCTTGAGCCGACGGTGAAGGCGCACAATATCGAGAATTGGCTGTTTTTCTCGGCCCAAAATTATGGATTTACCTATGGGATGGGGATGCCCCAGGCCGGCGACCCTGCGCCGCAGAAGCTTCTGGTAGAGGCGGGTCTTCTGGAGAACGTCGGGGGCAATACGTGCCAATTTAACGGAACCGCGATGGCGACGATCACCAGCTATGACTATGCGGCCAAGAAGATCGCCGGCCAGGCGAGTTTTACGATGACCTGCATGGGATATTGCGACCCCTGCGCGGCTGAGTTTCCACTGGAGATGAGCTTCGACTTGGATTGGGTTGAAGGGGAGCATTGAGTGAAGGAGTAAAACAGCGTGCGCCCGCATTTTCGCGCGCGCGCCGCGACTCTAAGGACCGTGGGTCTCCCGACCCGCATTGGCCGAGTACGATTACATCCTGTAAATTAGGCACAAGAATAAATTATTTTCCCATAAAACGGATAATTGAAAGATGAAGATGATATATTGCAAACAGCTCATCATACTCCTTATCTGTGCCGTCGGGTTGAGTGCGACGGGTTGCTATACGTACGAAGCCGTCAAGCCAACGGAATTACCGAAGCTCAACGGCTCCTACGAAAAAACGGTGGGAAGCACCTACAATCCAAACAACACGTCGACGCCGATCGTTGAACGCAGCGTGGTTCATTTGGAGCGCGTTGACGGCAGGATGGTCGAAATTTCCGGGCCCATGGACGCACGGGTGACGCGTAAAAGCGGCGAGGCCATCGTTATCGAACACCCTATTGTTGCGCGAACCAACGCGGTCTCACTATTTGTGAAAGGTGGCAATATCGCCGAGCAGGAGTTTCTGCTGCAAGATATCGAAAAGGTCGAGGTGGAGAAGTTACAGGGGACTCGCACGGGTTTGGCCGTGCTCATGCTTACGCTGGGTGTCGCTGCCATCACAATGGGTGTCGTCAGCACAACCAGAGAATAGACGCCCTTCTAGGGCGTCCTGCCGCGGCAGACACCAATTGAAGTGTGATCCCCGGACGCTCGTGTTCGTCCCGGCCAAAAACAAGGCCGTGGATGATCCGATCCTCATCCGCCGCGCGCAATGGGTTTACCTATGGGATGGGGATGCCCCAGGCCGGCGACTCTGCGCCACACAAGCTCCAGATAGAGGCCGGTCTTCTGGAGAACGTCGGCGGCAATACGTGTCAGTTTAACGGAACCGCGATGGCGACGATCACAGGCTATGACTATGCGGCCAAGAAGATCGCCGGCCAGGCAAGCTTTACGATGCTCTGCATCGGATATTGCGACCCCTGCGCGGCTGAGTTTCCCCTGGAGATGAGCTTTGATTTGGATTGGGTTGAAGGGGCGCATTGAGTCGCGCAGCGCGGGTCGAGAGGCCAGCAAAGCCATATCCTGGGCGTTACGCTTCCTCGACGCGCTTAACCGAGGCATATGGGCGTCTCGGGCGCGCAGTCGCCGTTCTCACGGCAATAGTGCGGGGTGCTATAGACACACTCGAGGTCGTTGGGGTCGCAGGGTGAGCATGAGCTGCCGCAAGAGCGCCCCTCGCAGGGTTGATAGAGTTCGACGGGGCAGCGGGGTAAATCGGGCGTGCAGGCGCCGTCTTCGTCGCAATAATGCTCGACCGTGCGCGGGCAGGCGGGGTCGCTCGGGTCGCAGATAAAGCAGGTCTCGCCGCAGGTCAGCCCGGCGCAGGGGACGTATTCCACGCATTCAGGGGGCGAGTCGAGATAGGCGCAATAGCCGTTGGTGTCGCAAAATTTGTTTTGGTCGCTCTCGACGCAGTCGGGGTCGTCGTCGGCGCAGATGGTGCAGGGCTCGCCGCAGCTCAGGCCCTCACACGGGGCGGTGAGCAGCCCGCAAGACAATTTCGTGCACGCCCATTCGCCCTCGGCGTTGCAGGTGCAATCATTGCAATCGAGCTTGCGGGTGTCGCCTTCGGTGCAGGAGTCTTCACCGGTCGTGTCGCTCGTTGCGTCAGGGGTGTCTTCGCCGGTCGTGTCGCTCGTTGCGTCAGGGGTGTCTTCGCCGGTCGTGTCGCTCGTTGCGTCAGGGGAGTCTTCGCCGGTCGCATCTTCGCCGGTCGCATCTGCGCTGACCGCATCCTGGCAGGCCATCTCGGTGCAGGACCAAATCCCCTGGGCGTCGCAGGTGCAGGCATTGCAGTCCTCTTGCCGGGTTTCGCCAGCATTGCAGATATCCTGGTTACCCTTTTGCTTGGCGGCTGGATCACTAATATCCAGGCAGCCTCCCACGAGAAAAAGTAGCGCGGCGAGCGCGGCGAGCAAGAGTTTTGGGGCCTGTGTTGGGTTCATTGAATATCCGATTTTTTGGGAGGCATTTTTAAGTGACGCTTCACCTTAACAGAGTGAAAAGTACGACGCACGTTTAAGGCCTCAAGGTCGTTGAAAAAACGGGCGCGCTACGCTGTCTCTTTAGCCCCCACAGCCCTTGATAGAAGGCTGTCTCTCGGTAAATATACATCGAGCGCCTGCCAGGTGCATGTCGATAAACCCCTCAGCGAATTGCATCAGGAAATTGAGGCATCGGGCCGTCAAAAACGTAGGTGGCGTGCCAGAATTGAGGCCTCGGGCCTCAGAAACGGGCCTGATGACGCTTTTGAACGCCGGGTCGATTCGGTATAAGCAGCCTCAGCGACCCCGCGGCCCAGATATAGACGCCAGGCCCCTTCCACATAAAGTGCCATGAACCAAGAACTCTACGACGCCTACAAACACACCACCTACCTGGCCCGCACGCCGGTGGGGGAAGTGCTCATTCGGCCCGAGCAAACCGAGCCGCTATTGGACGAGCTCCTGGGGGAATATGAGGCCGAGGAGTGGGCGTTTATCACGGCGTGGAACCCGGGTTCGCAGCTCTTTAGCGTGTACGAGAATCACGAGCGCCAGCGTGAGCTTGAGCGCGCGCTGCAGGCGGCGGGGTTTGTGTTTTTCCGCGGCAGCGGGGTGCCGGATGCGGATAATTGGCAGCCCGAGGAGAGCGTGCTGGTGCTGGGGATTTCGCAGGCGCGCGGGGTGGAGTTCGGGCGCCGGTTTGAGCAGGAGGCGATTGTGTGCGGGCGAGTGGGCGAGGCGGCGCGCCTGGTGTGGTGCAGCGGGGAGTAGGCGCTGGGTATTCGTTGTGAATATCGACATCTTTGGAGAGTGAATTTATGTGCACATTAATTCTGGCAAACCAGGTTATCGACGACGCACCGCTGCTCTTTGGCGCGAACCGCGACGAGCGGTTTGGCCGGCCCTCGGAGGGGCCGCGTCTGCATGAGAGCGGCGATCTTCGGGTGCTCGCCCCGCGTGATTTGAAGGCGGGCGGGACCTGGCTTGGGCTCAACGAGGCGGAGGTGCTGGTGGCGATCACCAATCGGTTTGGGAAGCCGCCAGAAGAGAGCCGCCGCTCGCGCGGAGAGCTGGTGGACCGGGCGCTTGAGGAGGCTTCGGCGGCTGAGGCGGCGGAGGTTATCGCGGCGCTTTCGGCCTCAGATTATAACGGGTTTCATCTGCTGTGCGCCGACCGCGACGCGGCGTATATTGTCTGGAGTGACGGCGAGTCGATGCACCGTGAGACCCTCGAGCCGGGCTTGCTGGTGCTGACGGAGCGCAGCTTCGGGGCGGCTGAGAACGCCCGAAAAGAGCGGGTTCTTGCGCAATGTCAGCAGCTATTAGCCGACGGGAAGCTCAATGAAAAATCGCTTAAGACGGTGCTGAGCCGTTGCGAGGTGGGCTCGATCGACTCGACCTGCGTGAACCTGCCGGAGATGAACTATGGCACGCGCTCCTCGACGATTCTGCGGCTGGGCAAGCGGCGATGCTTTTTGCATGCCCGGGGCGCGCCTTGCTCGGCGCGCTATCGAGATATGTCGGTCTTGCTCGACCGCCTGCTCGGAAAGCCGGCAAAATAAGGCCAAAAGATAGGGTCTATGAAAACGGCGAAAGCCCCCGGATATTCGGGGGCTTTCGCCGTTTTAGACTCGGCCCTCGGGTTCTTGGGCCCTTAGCTCAGCTTATAATTCACGGGCAAAACAAAGGTCTTGGTCTGCCAGGTGAGCGCGTCGGGCGGCGGGGGGAATTGCTTGAGCTTGCGGATATTCTCGATGGTATTTTCGTCCAGGATTTTGTGGCCCGAGGACTTATGCATCTTCACTTCTAAGATATTGCCGTGGCGGTCGATGGTGATGGAGACCATGACGCGCCCCTCGATATTCGCCTTGCGGGCGAAGCGGGGGTAGGACTTCGTCCGATCAATATGTTTGAAGAGGATGAGGCCGTATTTCTGGTTGAGCTTTTTATTCTCTTTGCCCGTACCGCTGCGGATGCCGCGCGGGCCGGACTCTTTGGAGGCGTGCTGAACGCCGTATTTTGCGCCCTCTTTGGGGGGCTCGCTGCCCTGGCCGTTGCCCTTGCCGGAGTCGACCGGCGCGGTCGAGGCGCTGGCCTCAGCGGTCGCAGTCGCCTCCGATTGAGTCTCTACCGGGCTGGTTGAGTCCTTGGTTTTGTCGGTGACGACGGATTTGATCTCGTTTTCGGCCTCGAGCTTGGGCTCGGGCTCGGGTTCCGGCTCCGGTTTAGGCTCGGGCTTAGGTTCCGGTTTGGGCGCGGGCTTTTGCTCGGGTTCGGGTTCCGGATCGGCTTCTTTTTCGGGCACCGGGTTCGGCACGCCCCGGGCCGGATCATCGCCGCCATCTTCCGACAACTCGTCCGCCTGAACCGTGCGCATCTGCACGATCGCGTAGTCCCGCAGGGAAGACTCCATCGCGTGGATCTCCTCCGGCACCTCTACAGTGTGCAGGTAGCCCAATGTGGCTACGTGCAGCGCTGCAGATAAGACGATGGCGGCTTTCAGGTTCATTGGGTCAGCGGTCGTCGTAAAGGGGGTCGGCTCAGAGAGCGATTCTCCGGGGCTCTTCGTATTGCAAGTTGGCCTTCAACTCAATGGTCCTCAAAAGGCGTATTTCAAACCCAGCCGCGCCATGAAGGGGGCGATGGGTCGCGCGCCATAGGGGCGCCGGGATGCGATCGTCTGGGTGCCGATGAGGTTGCTCACCTTGGCGTAGGCCGAGAATCCGGCCAAAAACTCATAGCTCGACAGCAGGTCTATGGTGGCGTAATCGCTGGTCTTTTGACCCTCGTCTCCCTGGCCAGCTTCCTCGCGCATTTGGCCGACATAGGTCAAGCGTCCGTTGAGCGCGAAGGTCTGATTGGTCACCCCGAGCTGCAGGGATGCCTGGTGCTGCGGGACGTAGGGCAGGGCGTCGCCCTCTTCGACTTCGCCAAATTGCGGGTTCTGGGAGCTAAAGCTCGACTGGAATTCGGTCTGGGTAAAGGTATAGGCCGCGCGTCCGGGCAAAAACCATTTTCCGCCCAGGGCGAAGGTGTGCGCGGCGGCGACTTCGGCGCCGTAGATCCACACATCGCCGGCGTTGAATTGCCGGTCGACCAGGTCTTCTTCGCAGCCCGTCGAGAAGGAGCACTCCCCGATCAAGTTTCCGTAATCATTGAAGAATCCGATGGCCTCGACCAGGGTGCCGGTCTGCTCTTTGGCGTAGCGAACGCCGGCCTCGTAGTTGACGCTGGTCTCGGGTTTGACCTGCTCGGGCTGGCCCGGAGACACCGGGCTAAAGCCGCGGTGCGCGCCGGCCAGAACGCCGAATTCGGGGGTGATGGCGTAGTGCGCGCCGAGCCCGGGGATGAGCACGGTCATGAAATTATCGCTGGTCTCGTCGGTCTTATAATCGGTGAAGTCGGTGCGGATAAATTCGGCGCGAAGTCCCGGGGTGATGGTCAAATTGGCGATGAAAAACTCGTCGATGACGTGGGCGGCTAGGGCCAGGGCCTCGCCGCGGTTCTCGGTGCTCAGCGAGGTCGGGACCTCGTTTCGCACCATATCCATGGAGCGCATCAGGTATTCTTCGTGGGTGTGATTGCGCTCGATCGAGTCGTTATGCAGGCGAAGGCCGAGCTCGAGCTGGTTATACCAGGTGTCGCCGTTGGTGCGGTGATGGCCGATCGCCTGGACGCCCTGGGAGACGAACTCGCGGGCGTTTCCGCCCAGGACCAACGTCTCGCCGGGGGCCGAGGAGTCCTGCTTGCCGGTGAGCACGTCGTAGAAGATCGCGCGGCGCCCGCTATTTGGCGATGCGAGGATCTCTTCGACCGGGGTGGGGTCGACGAAGCCGTTGAGCTTCAACCAGGTGCGCTGGAAGTCGTGGCGATAGCCGGTCACGCTCAGGTCGAAGTCCTCGCCAATATCGAGCAAATAGCGCAGCTCGATCTCGGTGCGATCCCAGTCCATCTGGTCGAGCTGGCTCGCTGCGTAGCGTCTGAGCGGGGCGGCGTCGAAGTCCGCGTCGGTGAGCCCCAGGTAGGTCTCGTTGGAGTGCTCGCGCGAGTAGCCGAGCTTCATTTGAACCTCGTGTACGACCTCGGCGTCGCGGTCGGTGTTGAGGCGACCCTTCGCCATGAATTCCTGGCGGTTAAAGCCGGTGTCGCCGCCGCCGTCGAGCTCTTTAAAGCCGTCGGATTGCCAGTGGATGCCCTCGACCAAAAAACCGCCCCAATCGTTGCCCATGCCGAAGTGGGCGTGGGCTTTGCCGGTCAGGTAGCTGCCGGCGTTGACGTCGATGCCGCCTTCCATGCCCTCGTCGGGCGCGTCGCGCGTGATCCAATTGATCGCGCCGCCCAGCGTATTCGGGCCGTATTTGACCGCCGCCGGGCCCTTGAAGACCTCGACGCCGACCATGCGGTTGACGATGGGGAAGTAGTAAGCCGCCGGCGCGGCGTAGGGCGCCGGGCCGAAGAGGATGCCGTCCTCCATGAGGGTGACTTTTTTGCTGCGCTCGGCGTTCGCGCCGCGCATGCCGATATTGGGGCGAAGGCCGAAGCCCTCTTCGGGGCGCACGTAGACGCCCGGCACTTGCAATAGAACCGCGTGGGGGTCGTCGTATTCCTGGCGCTCGAGCTCTTCTTCGCCCAGGCGCTGGGCCGCGCCGCCGACGGTGGTCAGGCGCTCGGCTTCGACGGCGACTTCGTCGAGCAGCTCACCCTGGAGGTCTCCAAGGCTGTATTCCTCGCCGTCAATGGTGATGACCTCGTCGTCTTCTTCCGCGTCCGCATCCGCGTCCTCGAGCGCGTCTTCTGCCATTTCTTCGGGCACGACGATGAAGACCTCGTCTTCGTCTTCTTCCTGTGCGTAGACGCCCGCGGGCAAGAGGGCGCAGGCCGTCAACGTGGCGACGGCCAGGGAAATGCGGCGAGAAGTTGGTGTGAACATAATACTTCCTAGGTGAAACTATTTACTTAGAAATTGTATTAAATCGTGAACGAGACCCGAGGCGTGGTGGCGCCTGGTCGGGGCCCGGCAGGATCCATGCGGCGGGCGCGAGGCCGTCGCGGACCTGAAATAAGTCGAAATTTGGGTTAATCATGGGCCGGGGCGCACGCCCGTTAAGGGAGACCTGCGCGTCCACGCGCACCTGCACATCCTCAAAGCCCTTCTGCTCGTATTCGTCGCCGATATGATGCGCCAGTTGCAGGATCAGATCCGGTTGGCTCGACATCTCGCGCTCCTGGTGGGAGGTGAGGTATCGCGAGGGGGAGACATAATATTCTTTTTGGCGATTTGCCACTTTTACCCGAAAGGTCACGGCGCCGTTTTTCTCGCGCACCAGCACGCGCCAGGACCAACGCATGCCCTGCTCATTCCATAGGACATTGCCGGGGTAGGCGAAGGCGCGAAGCGGCATCATGACGTGCAGCAGGCAATAGCCGAGCGCGAGGGTCATCGCGACCTTGCGCAGGCCTGCGTGGGCGCGCCGGGAGGACGCGGCGTCGGTGGGCCAGAAGCGCTCGGGCACGAAGCGCTTGGGCCAGCCGGGCCCGAAGAAGATCGTCGCGCTGACCATCATGATAAGCGGGAACATGCCGATGCGGAAGAAATAGCCGGTCACCACGTGGAAGACGACGATGATCGCGTAGGCGAAGGGGCGGCTTCTTTTCCAGGAGAGCAAAAACGGCATCAACAGGTCGTTTAGGAGCCCCGCCCATCCCATCGCCAACGCGATCCACCACAGGTCCAGAAACGGCCCGATCACCGGGGTGTCGACCCGCGAGGACAGCCAGATATTGAGCGGCTGCCCGTGCACCAGCCAGTCGCTGCCGGTCTTGGCGATGCCCGCATAAAAGTAGACAACGCCGATCTGAAAGCGCAGCAGCCAGATATGATAGGCCGCGGTCTTTGCCCGGCGGATGCTCGGGCGGATAAGCGCGTCGACCGACCAGGCGGCGTTCGCCGGCAAGAAGCTCAGCAGCAGGGCGAGCAGGCTGACCAGATAATAATGGTTGAGGTAATTCGAGACGTCGATGAGCTCGACGTAGGTGAAGAGCACAAAGAAGCTGATGATCGCGGCGCGGTAGAAGAGGCCGATGATGATCATCAGCGAGAGCACCACCAGCGCCACGAACGCCGCGTGCATGCCGGCCGGCGAGAGCGGTTCGACCCAGCCAAAGCCCCAATAGGTAAAGAAGAAGTCGGGTTTGACGAAGAATTGCTCGACCCACCCGTTGGCCAAAAAGCGCGCGGCGCCGATGCCCGTCATCACCCCAAAGAGCATGCGGAAGACCGCGAGCGAGCTGATGTCGACCGATTCGGTCGCGCGCTCGCGCATCTGGCCAAGCCAGGCTTTTGGGGTGGTCGTAATCACGGGGTCGTCTCTCGCGTTTTGTCAGCCAAAATCAGTCGTTGTCGCCTTCGCCTCGGTTGGGGACTTCGAGGTCGAGCACGTCAAAGAATTGCGATTTATACAGGTCGGTGATCGCCTTGGTTGCGTCGAAGACGTCGACGACGCTCTGCGGGTCATCGGCCAGGGCCTCGACCATGGTGCCCTCGACGGCGTCGATGGCGGCCAGCGCCGCGGCGATGCGGGTGTTCATATCGTCGGCGAGCTGCTCGACGCCCATGCCGCGGATCAGGTCATCGAAGCCGGGGGCGTCGGGGTCATTGGCGTCGCCGCCCGAGAAGAGCAGTTGGAAGGCGACCAGGTTCTGGCGCACGTGGTCGAGTGATTGGTCAGCCCAGGGCGACTCGCGCTTGTCGGGGCAGACGTCGTCGACGCACTCGGAGAGCCCGGCGGGGCGAGCGAGCTTCATATCCTTGACCTCTTTGTCGAGGTAGAACATGGCGTCGCTCACGGCGTTTAGCGCTTCCTGCGAGGTCATGAAGGTCTTGCTTCCGGCGCCGGCGGTGCTGAATTCGGCCAGGAAATTGCCTTCCTGCGGGTCCCACATCTCGCGCAGGGTGGTGGCGCTTCGGTTTAGGTCGATGGCCAGCGTGTGGGCGTATTCGGCGCGGCGCTTTGTCAGCTCGCTCTCATCGAGCGCGCTCCAACTTCCGTCGGTGTTGATGGTGCTCTGGGGCGTGCAGGCGTTCTCGGTGCCCGCGTTGAAGAGCAAATACTCAAGGGCGTCGAGGCCGCGCACGTTGATCGCCTCGGAGGCGAAGGCGGTCGGGTCGGCGTAGTCTTTTTCGACGACTTCCTGGTCGACGCGGCAGCCGTTGGTCAGCGGCCAGGAGTAGATCTGGTCGCGAAGGTCTTCGCCGGCGACGGCCGCGCCCATCGCGCCGGCCGGGCCGACCTGGAACATCTCCGCGCGCTGCCAGACCTGCATCGCGTCGCTCCAGGCGACTTTGGCGGCCTCATGATCGGCGCTGTCCAGCGAGGCGGCGTAGGCGTCCGTCTTGGTCTGAAGCACCTGCACCTTCTGCTCAAACTCGACATAGGTCGCAAAGATGACGTTCTCGCCGAGGTTGGCCAGGACGTCGCGGCGCGCCTCGGCGGCCTTGGGGTCTTCCTGGGTCACGGCGTTGCCTGAATTATCGTCGGAGCAGGCGGCGCTAAACCCCACCGCCAGCACGAGGCCGGTGATGAGGCTGAGGATGAGCGAGCGTGTGTTTCGCATGGCGTGTATTTGTCGTGGGGTCTGAATCATTTGAAAATACTAAATCCTAGAATGCCCCGCAGGCGTGTGGCCTGCGGGACAACTCGCGCGCCGCGCATTGGGCGTGGCGCGCGAGGTAGATATGTGGTGCGGCTTACCAGCCACCTTCTCCGTCGGCGTCGCCGAGGTTTTCGGCGGCGAATCCGTGGGCGTCGCCGATAATTTGGCGAGCTGCGACGAGGTCGGCTTTATATTGGTCGATGTCGGCCTGGTCTGCGGTGGCGAGCACCGGCGCGTCGCCCACGAGGACGTGGAATTGCGCGAAGTCGGCGTCGCTCAGCGAGGCGTTCGGGTTGAATTGCAGACCCAGCGCGAAGCCCTTCATCTCGGACCAAACCTTGGCGTGCTTGACGAAGTCGTAATCCTCGGTGCCGAAGGTGCCCATCGCCTGCAGGGTGTCGTTGATATAGTGAACGACGTTGGCGGCCATCGTGTTCTCCCATGCCATCAGGGCGATGTCGCGCTGCTCTTCCAGGGCGGTCTTTTGCTCGGCGCTCAGCTCACCGTCAGCCGAGCTGATGATGGCGCGTCCGGTCAGGAAAGCCTCCATCGCCTGGGCGGTATAATCGGTCGCGGCGACCGCGCTCAGGTCGCGCTTGGCGGCGTAAACTGCGTTGGCGAAGTTATACTCGCTTTTCAGGTCGATTGCACCGTCATTATTGGTGTCTTTGAAGCCCGGGTTTGCGATCTCTTCGTCGCTATAGGCGAGGTAGTCGCGCGCGGCGCCGAAATAGCCGAAGCCCTCGTCCCACTGGTGCTCAAGGGTGCTATAGGGGGAGTCGTTATGCTGGGTGTTGGAGGCTTCGAGGCCTTTTCCGTCGGTGCCGCTGTCGAGGTAATCGTCGGCAGCCTGCGAGTAGGTGACGCCCATGAGCAAGAATTTTTGGACGAGTTGGTTGAGGTCCTGGCCCTGCTCGGTCACATAGACCGGCAGGGTCTGGCCGTCGGTGCCGGTGCGCATGGTGCCGTTGACGCGGGCGAGGGCGTTGGCCTCGATGGTCGCGAAGAACGCGGTGACCAGGCCCTCGGGCGAGGTGACCGAGCCGCCGTTGGCGGCGATGGTGGTGTCACTCCAGCCGACGAATTCGGTGGACCAGTCTTTATGGTCGGTGGCCGAGTCGTTGCCGGCGAGTTTGCCGACCAGGTCTTTGCCGCTGGAGATATCGTTATAGGTCGCCTGCTTAAGCGCAGGATCGGCCGACAGGCCCAGGGGGAGGTCGCCGTTGGCGGCCGAGTCGAAGCGGAAGTAGAAGTCCAGCGAGCCGACCACGTCGCCCTCGGCGGCCGGGGCGAAGTCACCCGAGTCGATGGCGTCGCTCATGCCGCTGATGAAGCCCTTGAGGTCGGCGATGAGCACCTGGCGGAAGATCTGTCCCGAGTAGGACACGCTGCTCTCGCCTTCGACAAAGCGGCTGTCAAAGTTATAGGTATCCGGAACTTGAAGCTCGCCGTTGTTATTATTTGTATCGTTATTGCTGCTGTCATTGTCGTCTGCGCAAGCGGCGGTGAAGACGAGGGCAGCGGCAGCGACGAGGTACTTAAGGTTGTTGGCGCGCGGTGTCATGAACATTTGAAAACTCTTTGGTGTGATATTGAAAACCGTTATCAATACGGTCGAGGAAACATTGCGTGGCTTCTGTAATGAAAACGGTTTTCAATTGCAAGTGAAAACCGTTTTCAATATTGAGATTTTCGGCCCGCGGGGAAGAAGCGGGCGCCGCGATTCGTTGAGGCTTGAGACAGGCGCCCTTAAGGATGAGGGCCACAGCTATTGTGGATATCGATTCGCTTTTTTGAGGCAGTAGAGATGAAACCAGTCGCAGACGCCATCGGAGTCGGCAAGCCTACGAGCACGCCCACGACCACGACCTTCGAGATCGAGGGGATGTGTTGCTCGAATGAGGTGCGGCTGGTCGAGGAAACGCTCGCGCCGCTGGCGGGCGTTGCGCAGGTGCAGGTGAACCTGGCGGCCGGGGTGGCGCGTGTGGGCCACGCGCCGGGGCTGGAGGCGAGCGCGGTCGAAGAGGCGTTGGCCAACGTTGGGCTGAGCGCGCGGGCGCGCGGGCGCGCCGGGCGCGGTGATGATGATGGGGCGGGGCGCTCGGGTTGGTGGCATGATCGGGCCTTATTATCGGTGATCGCGGCGGGCCTGCTCATTATTTTGGCGCTGGTGTTTACGCATGTCTTTGCGTGGACGTCCGCGGCGATCGCCTCATTTATACTCGCCACTGTCATCGGCGGCCTGCCGGTGTTTCGCAACGCGATTCGCTCGGCGAAGCGGCTCGACCTCGACATCAATGTGCTCATGACCGTGGCCGTGATCGGCGCGCTTATCCTGGGGGAGTGGCTCGAGGCGGCGATGGTGGTCGGGCTCTTCGGCTTCGCCGATTGGCTCGAGGGCGCGAGCATGGCGCGGGCGCGAAACGCCATCGGTCAGCTTATGGAGCTTGCGCCCGACGAGGCGCGGGTGCTGCGCGGCGGGCGCGAGGAGATGGTGCCCGTCGAGTTGGTCGGCATCGGCGAGCATGTCATCGTGCGCCCGGGCGAGAAGATCCCGGTCGACGGCGTGGTCGAGGCGGGCGAAAGCGAGGTCGACCAGGCCCCGATCACCGGTGAGTCGAAGCCCGTCCATAAACAGGTCGGCGACCCGGTCTTTGCCGGTACCCTAAATCAACGCGGGAGCCTCGATATTCGGGTCGAGCACGCCCCGGATGACACAACCCTGGCCAAGGTAGTCGAGGCGATCGAGAGCGCCCAGCAGAATCGCTCGGAGTCGGAGCGCTTCGTCGAAAAATTCGCGCGCTATTATACGCCCGCGGTGATACTCCTGGCGATCCTGGCCGCGTTGCTGCCGCCTCTATTATTGGGGGCGTCCTGGGAAGTCTGGTTTTACCGCTCGCTGGTATTGCTTGTCATCGCCTGCCCCTGCGCTTTGGTGTTGGCGACCCCAATCACCACCGCCTCGGCCCTCGCCCGCGCGGCGCGCGACGGTATTTTGATCAAGGGCGGTCGTTTTCTGGAGCAGCTTGGGTGCACTCGGGCCGTCGCCTTCGACAAGACCGGCACGCTGACTCGCGGCGAGCCCCAGGTCACGGATGTAATGGCCGCCGAGGGCTTCGACGCCCGGGCGGTGTTGGAGTTGGCGGCCATCGCCGAGAGCCGAAGCGAGCATTATCTGGCGAGCGCCATCACCGAGGCCGCCCGGGCCCGGGAGATCGCGGTTGAGCGCGGCCAACTCTGGGGTTTCGAGGCGCGTATCGGGCGCGGCGTGGTGGCGCAAATGCGGGGGCAGGGCGAAGACGCGTCGGTGCAATTGCTGGTGGGGACCCGCGCGCTATTGGCCGAGCACGGGGTTGATTATAGCGCGCTGAGCGACGGATGGCGCGCGCTTGAGCAGCGCGGGCAGACTGTGGTCGGCGTGGCGCGCGCGGGCGAATTGGCAGGGTTGGTGGCCATCGAAGACACGCCGCGCGCCGACGCGCGCGCCACGGTCGAGTGGCTTGGCGAGCAGGGCGCGCGCGCCGTGTATATGCTCACCGGCGACAACGCGGTGAGCGCTCAGGGCATCGCCCAGGCGGTTGGTCTTGAGCGGGACAGTGTCCTGGCCGACTTGCTCCCCGCCGACAAAGTCAGCGCCATTAAAGAGTTGACCGAGCGCCACGAGCACGTCGCCATGGTCGGCGACGGCATCAACGACGCCCCCGCGCTGGCCGCCGCGTCGGTGGGCATCGCGATGGGCGCCGCCGGCACCGACATCGCGCTGGAGTCCGCCCACGTCGCGCTGATGGGCGACGACCTCAAAAAACTCCCGCACGCCATCGATCTGGGCGCGCGCACTGGGCGTATTATTCGCCAGAATGTGGTGCTCGCGCTGGGGATTAAGGCGCTGGTGTTCGGGTTGGCCGCCGCCGGGGTCGCGACCCTCTGGATGGCCGTGCTCGCCGACACGGGCACGAGCCTGCTGGTGATCTTTAACGGGATGCGGATGTTGCGAGCGTCGAAATAGGCGCGAGCGATCGGGGTTCGTCGCGCACATCCAATAGCCCCGCTCCCTGCGTGATGCAGGGGCGGGGCTTTGGGGTCATCTACGGGTGCAATCGCTGATCATTAGATGCCACAGGAGGGAACGTCCGCGCGGCATTGCCCGTCCTGGTCGCAATATTCCACGACCGCCGGACAATCCTCTCCGAGCGACTCGTCACAGGTGGTGCAGGTCTCGCCGCAGACCTTTCCAGAGCAGGGCTTATTGTCGGGGCAGGCCATCTCGGTGCAGCCCCAAGTGCCGTTGGTGTCGCAGAAGCAGGTGTTGCAGTCTTCCTGGCGGGTGTCGCCTGGCTCGCAGGCGTCGGCGGGGCATTCTTGGCCGCCGCCCATCTCGCACTGGCCGTCGGCGTTGCAATATTCCATCACCGGCGGGCAGTTGCCATCCTCGTCGGGGACACAGGTGGTGCACACCTCGCCGCAGGTCTTGCCGGCGCAGGGATCGGGTTCGCATTCAACGAGGGTGCAGCCCCACTCGCCCTCATCGGTGCAATGACAGCTATTACAATCCTCTTGCTTGGTCTCGCCCGGGGTGCAGGTGCCGGCGTCTGGTGAGCCACCGTCGTCTTCCTGGATGTCGTCAATGCATCCCATCATGGTGCATATCCAGCGACCCTCGTCGTCGCACTCGCAGGAGTTGCAGTCGTCCCAGCCGGTTTCGCCGGGCGTGCAGGTGCCGGCGTCCGCGCCGGAGTCCTCTTTGACATCGGTTCCGATATCCCAGCCGCCATTATTGCTGTCGCTTGGGGAGTCATCAGAGCAGCCGCTCATCAATAAACAAAGCGAGGCGATCGCGGCGAGGGTCAGGGTCTTCCAGGGTCGTGTGATGCGCATTTTGGGCTCCAATTGGTTAGGGGTTCGTATTGAGCGTATCTTAGCAGAGACGGAATCGTGAAGCATGGTTTTTTCGATGCGCTTCGGATCGGCGTCGCAACGCGCATTCGAAGCGGTTCAATGGGGCAAACAGTAATCCTCCCCCTAAAAGGGGGAGGTGCCTGCGCAGCAGGCGGAGGGGGCTGTTGCGGGCCAGCGGGGCGTCTGTTGACGTTTCTTTCGCGTTGCAGCTGCAGGTGCGCGGTGTTTAGGTCGTGCTGTTTCGCGAAGACTTCTCGCTGCGCAGCAGGTCGTGGATGCGGGCGACGACGTCGCTCTGGAAGGCTTCGCGGCACGATGGGTCAAAGGCCCAGCCGCGGATGCGCATCTCGATGCTCTCGGGGCTGTGGTCGCCCATCTCCAAATAGACTTCAGGGCTGTGGCGGGGAGAGGCCAGCGGAGTGAGGAATGCGGCCTGTTTGGCCAGGTGCATGGCGCGCTCGGGGGAGACGCCTTGGGGGATCACCACCAGGATTTCACAGGCGGCGTCGCCCTCGGACTCGATGAGGGTGACCGAGGTTTGGGCGAAGATTTGGTTGGGGACCTGGTGAAGGGTGCCGTCGTCGGCGCGAAGCGTCACGGCGCGGGCGCCAAAATGCGTAATCTCGCCGGTGGCTTGGCCGTGGCGCACCGGGTCGCCGATCTCGAAGCGGCTGTCGAAGGCGATAGCCAGCCCAGCGGTGATATTGCGCAGCCACGGGAGCGCGGCCAGCCCGGACATCGACAGGGCGACGATGCCCACCGGCAGCCAATGCATCTCGCTGACCATCGAACTCAGCGCGAAGGCCAGGTTCACCACGATAAAGCTCCACAGTAGCACGCGGATCAGCGCCAACCATTTGCGCGCCCGCTGCAGCCCGGCCAGTTGCATCAGCTGGCCCATCGCCCAGCTTAGCAGCAGCGTCACCGCGAGCATGATCAGCGCCCAGGTCAGCGTAAACCACTGCGGCTCGACGTAGGTGATCGCCTCCTGAAATTGCAGCAGGGATTGGTCCAGCGTGGGCTCGGTGACCGGGTCCACGGGCGTCTCGGTGGTCGGTCCCATCAGGGACTGAGCCGGCTCGGGGGTTGTGATGGGTTCGGGCATAGCGGTCTCGTTGGCGCGATCGAAGCGCGTCCAAAATGCGAATTAAATAAGGTTCTCGGCGCGCAATTCTCGGGTCACCAGCGCGCCGGCAAGCGCCGGCATATGATAGGTGTTGGTGCCCGGCACCAGGTCCACGAACCCCTGGCGGCGCAGGTGGCTGAGCTCGGTGCGCACCTCATCGAGGTCGAGTCGCAGGATGCGGCTAAGCCGCGGGGCGCTCAGCGCGCTGTGCTGGACGAGCGTGGCCAGCAGCAACTTCTTTTGCAGCGACAGATGCTCGGTCAGCGTGACCTCTTCGTCCGGTAGCGGGTCGACCAGGATGCGCGACTTATCCGACGCGTCCAGGTGCGCGCACTCGCTCCAATAGAGCAGGGCGAGCAGCGGGTTTCCGCCCGACAGCTTTCCGAGGCGCCGGAAAAATTCCTGGCGCGGGTTCTTGAGCGCGTCGCGGGTGTCCAGCGGGTGTTTGACGCGCTGCAGATAGCGAACCTCGGGCGGCAAGAAGGTGATCTCGAAGCCGCTGACCTTGTGGCGCGACATGATCATGCGCTCGATATTGGCCGGGCTCAGCGCGTCTAGCTCGATGCTGTCGGTGAAATAATCTCCGATTTGCACCGCGGTATCGAGCAGGGTCGCCGCCGGCTTATTCATCAGCAGGATCCACAGGATATTATCCGAGGAGCGCTCCATCATGGTCAAAAAGCGCTCGCTCAAAGACAGGCCCTCGCGGGTGCGCGAGTAGATCTTGTCGCCGTTCTCCACGAACACGATGCGCCGGTCGTTGCGGGCGCTGAGGTGCTGGCCGAGCTCCAAGAAGGTGCGCGGATAGCTGCCCTCGAGCAGCGGGAAAAACGCCTCGCACAGCTCGCGCTCGGTCTCGTCGGCCTCGTCCAGGCGTACCATCTGAAGCTGCTCTTCGGCGATCTCATTATATTTGCTGAAGAGGCGAATCGGCAGCACGTGGTGGATGAGCGTGCGCTTGCCCATGCCGGCGTCGCCGCCGATGAGGATCGCGGTGGGGTTGCCGTTGAACCAGCGGTCCACCGCGTCCAGGCAATCCTGCTCAAGCTGGGGGCGCTCGACATAGAAGTCGGGGATATCGACGGGCACCGGCGAGAATAGGCGGCGGTAGATCGCCGGGGTGGCGAGTTTAAGGCCGCTCTCGGGGGTCTCAAGGCTGCTGCGCAGCAGGCGAGCGCGCGCGTGGGAGCGCCCCGGCGCGATCTTCGGGTCGGCGGCTGGCTTGCCGTTGAGGTGCCTATAGATGTCGTGGCGGATCTCCTCGATGACCGGTGCGACGCGGTGATAGGCGTTGCGCGCGCGGTTGACGATCGGGCGCACTCGCCGGCGCGCAAGGCTCGGACCGCGGTTCTTCTCCAGCTCGGCCATCACCTCTTTGAGGCGATGCTCCAAAAAGGGAATCGTGGAGTCGCGGGCGACCTTGGTGGTCTCCTCGATGATCCACATGCGCATATCGTGCTCATCGTGTTGGATGAGTCGGATAAGCTCCTCGGCCTGGGTGATCGCGCGCTCGAGTCCCTGCTGGGCGACCTCGTTGGCGCGCTGGGCCTCTTCGAGGTCCGGGGCATCGGGCGCGGACTGGAGTTCGCCTTCGCGCAGCTCTTTTTGGTGGGAGACCAGGCTCGTTTCAAGGCCCAGGCGCATCTCGCCCAGGGCGACCATCGAGCGGCGAAGGGTGCGCTCGGCGCGCTCGTTGGACTCGAGCAGGCGAAGGGCGATTTCGCGCAATAATTTGGAGAAATACCAGGCCCGCAGCGGCACGCTGACCGTCTCGACATCGCTCTGTTCGGCGAGCGATTCGGTCGGGTTCTGGGCGAGCAGATTCACCCGCTCC
This sequence comes from Bradymonas sediminis, assembly GCF_003258315.1. Lineage (GTDB taxonomy): Bacteria > Myxococcota_A > Bradymonadia > Bradymonadales > Bradymonadaceae > Bradymonas > Bradymonas sediminis. The sequence goes on along the minus strand of NZ_CP030032.1, from coordinate 3,761,620 downwards.
GAGAAGCGCGCGATGCGCGCTTCGAGCACGTCCATCAGCCGGCGAATGATGATGCCCTGGTCGAAGTCGGTGAGCGCCTGGTCCAGCGAGATCCGCGCGTTCTCTAGCGCCGGGTTGATCTTATTGCCGTACCAATGCGGCCAGTCGAAGGTCGGCTGGGCCGAGGCGTCATCGTCGAGCGCGGCGTCGGTAGGGCGGTCCTCACAGCGCAATTTCAGCTGCTTGATCTGGCGCACACAGCCGTCCTCGAAGCGGGTCTGGAAGGTGATCAAGACGCGCTGCTGGTAGGTGCGGAACCAGTGCAAGAAGAGGATCAATTGGTGGTCGAGCACGATCCAGCCCTGGTAGCCCTCGACCAGGTCGCCGGCGCGCCCAAGGCGGCTCTGCAGGCGGACCTGGGCGCGGTGGGCTTCGTCGTAGCGCAGCGACGCGCGGTAGCGGTACCCGGGCAGGCTGAGCGTGCCGGCCTGGCCGACGGCTTCGATAAAGTCGGCGTAGGCGTGCTCGACGCTGAAGCCGAAGCGCTTGCGGCGCGATTGGACGTAGACCTCGAGCTGGGCGTCGAGGGCTTTGGCGTCTTTGCAGAGCGATTCGTGGCTGGCGCGCGCCTGGGCGAGCGCGGCCTCGACGGCGCTGAGCGCCGGCTGCGGGGCACTCACCTCTTCGGGTTCCTCGGGGAGCGCGGTTTCGCCGCTGGCGTCCTCGTCATCTTCGTGCGCGTGGGCGTCGTCGTGCTCGTCAGCCTCGTCGTCATCCTCATCTTCACCGGGCTCGCCCGACATGCTCATCGGGAGCGCGTCGACCGACGGCGCCAGCAAGCGACCCCGCGCGACGACCTTGACCGCCGGGGTCTGCTCATCGCCCTCGCCATCGCTATCGCTCTGGGCGGAGCCGACGGTGATGTCTTCGCTCGAGAGAATGCGCACGACGCGCTCAAAGAGGTCGTCCACGCGGCGCAAATGCAGGCCAAGATGTTGCCAGAGCTGCTCGTTTTGCTCGGCGGTCGCGGCCACGGCGCTGGCCAGGTAGCCGGGCAGCGATAATTCGAGATAGAAGCGCCACAAACGGCCCAGCGGAATGGTTCGGTGGCAGCCGCGGCGCACAAAATTGCGCGTGCGCCGACCCACCTTCACCGCGCGCATCCACAGCGAGTCTTCGGGGCTCGCCTCGAGCAGCCAGGGCTCAAGTTGGACGCGGTAGCTCTCCTCGAAGTGCACGAGTTGGTGGACGTCGACCAGCAGCTTTTCGGTGCTCTGAGGGGTGACGGGCATCGCCTCGATATGCTCGAGCAGGTCGATCTGGGGTTGCAGCGTCTGGCGGAATTGGACGTGCAGGCGTTTGACGCGCGGCCCCAGCTTTTGGGTGGGCGTATCGCCTGCGTTTTCGAGCAATTCAAAGAGCTCGGAGATCGCCTTATGGCGGACTTCGTGAATGCGGTCGAGCAACTCCTGCAGGCTCTCGCCGTGGGTCTCGATGCGCTCAACCAGGGTGCTCTTATAGCAGGTGGTGAGCTCGTCGCGCACCTGCTCCAGGCGCAATTTCAGGCGAGGATCGGTGAACTCGGGGTGCTCCAAGAGCTCCTCGTCGCCCATTTCGTCGCCGACGATTCGGTCCAATTCGGCGACCTCCTCGCTGCCGGTTTGGCGGGCCTCTTCGGTCTCACCGGCGCGCCCCAGCACCCATTTGAGTACCGCCGGGCCGACGATGATATAGATGATGACGTTGCCCATCACGACGGCCTGAAGGTCGCCACCCCAGGAGGGGATCTTCGAGGCGACCAGGGCGGCCAGCACGATGTCGACGCTGCCCAGCGAGAGCATGGCGAAGGGGAGGTTTCGGCGCACGACCTCGGGCGCTTTGAGCAGCTTAAGGGCGATCTTTGCGCCGCCGACCTGGGAGACCACGCGCGCGGTCGCCATGACCAGGGTGAGGGGCAAAAAGTGCACCGCCTGCATCAGGTCGAGCGAGGCGGCCTGGGTCATAAAGTAAATGACGAAGACCGGCAGGCTGATCTTCTCCAGCGAATGGATCATATCATGACCATGCTTGGAGAAGTTTTGCACGATAAAGCCGGCGACCAAAAAGGTCACCAGGGTCTCGGCGTGCACCATCTCGGCGACCGCCGAGGTGGCGAAGATAATGCCGACGGTAAAGAGGAGTTTTTCGCGCGCGACGAAGCGCAAATAGCCGATATAGAGCAGCCCGGTGATCAGCCCGAGCACCATCGCCCAGCCGAATTCCAGGCCGATCTTGATGAACATCTCCTGGGCCGCTGCCATCGTGATGCCGGTGGGGCCCATCACCAGGACCGCGAAGTCAGCGGCGAGCAGCACGCCGATGACCAGGACCAGGTCACCGAGAATGACGGTGCCGAGCATCAAGGAGGTAAAGGGGCCCTTGGAGCGGGTTTCCTGCAGGATCGCCAGGCTGACCGTGGGGCTCATCGCGAAGGCGAAGACGCCAAAGAGCATGGCCGCGGCGAGCTTTGTGGAGGTCGGCACGTCCATCAAGAAGGGCGCGGTGGACGGGAAGAATGTCGCCATGCCCAGCAAAATCAGGGCAGAGGAGGGCACCACGACCGCGAAGACAACCCCGATCACGGTCACGATGGTGGAGGCGTGTTCTTTGAGGTCCGAGATCTTGAGCTCACCGCCACCCAGGGTGCCGATGACGCCGACGGTCAGGATATTGATGAGCGCCAGGTCATTGATGACGTCTTTGGTGAAGATCGTCTGCTCGGTTGAGCCAAAGACGATCTGGCTGAGGTCCGGGCCGAAGACGATACCGGCGGCGATATAGCCCAGCAGCGCCGGGACCTTGAGGCGCTTGAACAGCTCGCCCATGGTGAACGCGGCCAGGATAATAAATCCGGTGGCGACCAGGCTGTCGGGGTGCATCGAGCCGAAGCTGCCGTCGCTGAAGTCGAAGAACTGGCGCGCGTACATCAAGGCCAGCAGGATCACAATCGTAATAACTTGCGACATTAGCTAGCCTCCTGAGTCTGAGTCGATGAGCCGCGTTTCTCCGGGGAGGCGACGTCGGCCACATCGATGAGCCAGTTGCGCGTAAGCGGGTAGGAGGCGATCTCGCTGAGGACGATGGCGATCAATAATCCGTTATACATTAAGCCCGCGTATTCGAGGTTTCCGAAGACCTGGGTGAAGTCGAGCAGCATCGCGACGCTGAGCGCGCCCGAGCCCTGCAAGGCGCGGTACAGCCCGGAGCCATAAGAGCGGTCCTTGGTGATGCGCGAGGCGCCGATGCTGCCGATCATCCGGCCGACAAAGCGCAGCACGAGATAGGCAAACACGAGCAGGTAACCCCAGATGGGCTCGGCGCTCAGCGCCCAGCCGGCGCCGGCGAAGAAAAAGAGGATGATATAAAGCGGGCGGCGAATCTCGAGCAGGCGCTTGTGCACATGCTCGACATGCTGGCTGACGTTGATGAGCACCACGCCGAGCACGAAGTTCACAAAGATGGGCGACAGGTGCAGATAGTAAGCGAAGCCACTGGTGAAGATGACCATCCCCATAAAGATGGTGATGAGCATATCGTCGGAGAGCTCCCGGATGAGGAAGCCCGCAAAGATCAGGCCTAGCACGCTGCCCAGCAGCAGGTGGATGCCCAGCCAGGTCATCCACACAAAGGGCGGGTCGACGTCGAAGGGGACGGTGGTCTCGTTATAAAAACAGAAGATGAGGCCGAAGGCGATGATGCCCACCGAGGAGCAAAAGCGCGCGACCTGCACGCTAAAGTCGGTGGTGCTGCCCTCGGCGCCCCAGAAGGCCGCCATGGCCCGCAGCGGTCCGGTATTAACGACCACCGCGACCGCGCCCGAGCAGAGCAAGATCGGCATAAATGGGTCGACGCCGCCGGGGAAGTCAAAATAGATCAGCGCTAAAAGCGGAACGCCCACGACCGTCAACAGGGTGCCGAGGGCGATGGTGATGCCGCTTTGAAACGCGCGCATGCGGAAGGGAGTAAACCCGCGAAAGCGCAGGTTTAGGCCGGCCAAAAGACCCAGCGAGCCGGTCCCCAGGACATTGACTGGCGTCAGCGCGCCGATGGTCTCGGTGTCCAGCACACCAAATACGGGTCCCAGGAGCGCGCCCAGGACGATATATTCGGTGCCGGTGACGAAGCCGAAACGCTCGGCGAGTCGCTCCAGGAGAAGGTGGGTGATGATATAGGCCGCGCCGACGATTGCCAGCAGGATCAGGACTCGATAAAGGTCCGAGTCTACCTGGTGTTGGGCGCCTTCTTCAGCCGCCCAGCTCATCGCCGGCAAGACAAAAATCATCAGTCCAGCCAAAAACATCCAACATCGGTTGGTCGATCCATCTTGATGCATTATTATGTCACGTCATAAGGAGCACGTTCAACGCCGAGGTATAGCATATCCGGGCGCGGCGACAAACTTTGTTTAGAGTGTTCAAATCGACTTTAGAAGAGCTCAGAATCGGGAGGCCATTGCAATGAGTGACGACAGTAAACGAAAAAAAAGCCGCGGGGCCCTGGAGCGAAAATTTCGCCCCGGCGGCGACGCGCGCTCGACCAAGGCGTATAAGAGCGATCTGGAGAAGCTATTCAAAAGCGGCGCGGACGTGCCGGAGCGCTTCAAGAAGGTCATGAAGGGGTTGGAGCCCGAGGAGGGCACGCCCGACGCCGAGCGCAAGGCGGCGATCGCCGCGCTTCGTAAGGTCGAGGGGTTCCGGGATTTTGCCCAGGCTGTGATGGCGTTTCGAAAGGAGCGCGCGGCCAACGATTGGGCCTGGCCGGACGAGGAAGGGGTGCTGATTCGGATGCTCGACCACCCCGACCCGCGCGTGGTCGAGGAGGTCCTGGTGCATATCGCGGACCTCTGCGCGCGCGAGGGCTTTGAGCGCACCGTGGCGCTTAAGAGCCGGCTGTCCACGATTCGCACCATGACCGACGCGCCAAAAACACACGCCGCCATCGATGAGATCGAGGCGGCGCTTTAAGGCGGTCGAGATGGGGGCTCAAAGATTAGTTGAGCCCGAACGCGGCGTTGATGCAGGTGGTGGCCTCTTCGCAGGTGGTCAGATCCAAGCAATAGCTTGTTTTGGCGCTCCAGTCGCTCGCGTCGGTGGTGCGGGCGGTGCGGATGCATGCGCGCTCGAAGGCGGCGGTGGAGCCATCCGGGGCGCACTCTTTGAGCGATGCCTTGAAGTCGCGGCAGGTGTCCAGGCGCTCCGCGGGGGTTGGGAGGCGGTCGTAGCAGGCCTGGGCGGCGGCGTTGGCCGAGCCGCCAAGTTCTTCACAGCTTAAGTCGTTGACCAGGCAATCGCCGAACTCCTCGATGACCGAGTCACTCCAATTTTTGACCGTGGTCGAGCACTCGTTGAAGCAGTTGAGGTTGTTGACGCCACAGGCGCCGATTTTCTCGCAGCTATTGGTGCACGCTTCCAGGGTGCTCGAGTCGGGGAGCACGCAGACCGAGTCCTCGCATAGCAGGCCGGGGCGGCAATCGCCGTCCTGGCCCATGCATCGCTCACCGGGCGCGCCCTGTTTGGTCTGCGTGGCGGCCGAGCAGGCCATCAGCGTCAGCGCGCACAGCGCCATAAGGACCAGCCCAACTGCCATGAAACGTATATTTTTTGCCTGACTCATCGGATTGCGCTCCATCGAGATTCTCAAACCTAGCGGCAAGATTTAATTAGATTATTTGGGATTGACGGGTATAAACAATGCCATGCCAATACGCGTACCTTACCGAGATATAAGTGGATTGCAACTAATTTCATGGGTGCGCGCGAAGGTTCGCCAGCAGAAACTGGCGAATTATTTGAGGAAATAAAACGCATTTCTTTGCAATTTTAGGGCGGCGCTAGTAGTTGGAGTAGCTGCGCAGGATGATATTGAATTTTAGGTGTGATTCGAGCGCTCTGTTGACGAAAGCCTGTAGAGATTGAGCCCGACCGGGGCTCGAAGCCGCACTCAATTATTTCGAGTAAGAAGGGACGAGAGTAGATGGACAACTTTTTAGAATACGTGACGAATCCCGATATCCGCCACTGGGTTGTGTTTGTGGTGGTGCTGTCGATTTTGCTTTTTATCGACCTATTCTCCCATCGCGACGACAAGCACGAGACGCGAAAAAACGCGATCGCCTGGAGTATTGTCTGGATCGGCGTCGGCCTGGCGTTCTCCGGCTATGTCTGGTGGGAACACGGTGGCATTAAGGCGCAGGAATATATCGCCGCGTATCTTATCGAGAAGGCGTTGAGCGTCGATAACCTCTTCGTATTCCTATTGATCTTCGGAAGCCTGAAGATCCCCAAAGAAAACCAGCGACGGGTGTTGTCCTGGGGGATTTTCGGGGCGCTTATCTTCCGTGGACTCTTTATCTGGCTGGGCGTCGCCGCCTTGCAGCAGTGGTCCTGGATGACCTATGTGCTCGCCGGTATCCTCGCCCTGGGCGCGATTAAGGCGTTCTTCGAGGACCCGAACGCCGAGCACGAGGACAGCAAGCTCGTCGCCTGGTTGTCGAACCATATCCCGATTACGGATAAGCTCCACGGCCACGACTTCTTCGCCAAGGTGGCCGGGAAATGGGTCGCCACGCCGCTATTTGTGGCGCTGATCGCGATTGAGCTGACCGACGTTCTCTTCGCCATCGACTCGGTGCCCGCGGCGCTGTCGGTCAGTGATGACCCCTACCTGGTCTATGCGTCTAACGCCTTCGCTATCCTTGGTCTGCGCTCGCTCTATATCGCGATGAGCCACGTGCTCGACGACCTTGAGTACCTGCACTACGGTCTGGCGTTGGTGCTCTTCTTTGCGGCGATCAAGATCGGTTTTCACGAGCAATTGCCGATTTCTCCGGCGGTGTCGATCGGCGTGATCATCTTGATGATCGGCGGGTCGGTGCTGGCGAGTTTGATGTGGCCGAGCAAGGCCGCCTTGGCGAATCGAGCGGCCCGGGCCGAAGAAGACGCAGAATAAGATATAAGATGCACTCAGGGCCATATTCATGCGAATATGGCCCTTTTTTTGGGGTTTTGCGAGGGAGCGACGGTGACAGATTCAGCAAACGAAGCCATTGAGTGGGCGCACCACGCGCATCCCTTGACCCTCGCCTTTCAAGCGCAGGTCGCCGAGATGATCGCCGAGCTGGACCGCCGCGGCCGCGGCCAGGACCTCGACCGCGTCGCCGCCTATACCCAGCAACCCCGCGGCGAAGTCTCCCGGCTGACCGCGGTGTTCTGGACCATCGACGAAGACTATCAAAAACCCCTGCGCGAATTGATCGACACGTACCGCCAGCAGGCGGAGGCCGCGTTTGGCCTCATCCCCGACGATACGATCATTTACGAGCTGATGTACGCGATTTACCAGAAAGCGCGTTGCGATTAACCCACGCTTGCCCCTATGCTTCTCTCCGCTGAGCGATATCTCATCGCGAATTTTTAATAATATTTTGTGGGAAATCTGGAGAGAACGAGTGCGTTTTTTACATACCTCCGACTGGCATCTTGGCGTCTCGCTCAATCAAATTGATTGCCAACCCGAGCAAGAGCGTTTTCTGAAATGGTTGGTCGACACGCTCACCGAGCGCGAGATCGACGTGCTCGTGATCGCCGGCGATATCTTCCACTATTCGAACCCCTCCAACGCCGCGCGCAAGCTGTATTTCGAGTTCCTGCGCGATTGCACCGCGATCGAGACGCTGCGCTCGGTGGTGGTCGTGGGCGGAAACCACGACTCCGCTTCCGGGCTGGAGGCGCCGCGCGAATTGCTCCAACTCTTTGATATGCACGTTGTCGGCGCGCTTGCGTACGACGAGACCCAATGGGCCGACCAATGTCTGGTGCCGATTACCGGTGCCAGCGGCGAGGTGGAGTTGGTGGTCGCGGCGGTGCCCTATGTGCAGGAGAAGCACCTGGGCGTGCGAATGGGGGACGGTGGGCAGACGGAGTTGCGCGCGCAATATACCGCGGCCTTCCAAAAGCTCTATAGCGACCTGGCCGGCGAGGCCGAGGCCCGCTGGCCGGGGGCGCAGCTTATCGCGACCGGGCATATGACGGTCTACGAGAACGCGAAAAAAGACGCGCAAAAGGGTGACTTTCACAGCGCGATTCACCGCACGCAGGTGCGCGATGCCGCGCAGCTTGCTCAGGAGGTCGCCGACGCCCAGGCGCCCGAGTATCTGCGCACCGTTGGGACCATCGAGGCGATGGGGCCGAAGATCTTTGACCCGCGCTTTCGCTATATCGCGCTCGGCCATATCCACCGACCCTTTCCCGTCGGGGCGCGCCACATCCGCTATAGCGGCACGCCGATCGCCACCAGCGTCGACGAGCGCGCGCCGAGCCGCCAGGTGATCCTGGTGGAGTTCGACGCCGAAGACCCGGCGAACCCGCTCGATATTCAGCCCATCAGCGTGCCCTGCTGGCGCGAGGTCTTTAAATTGGAGGGAAATCGCAGCGAACTCAGCGAAGCGCTCAGGGGGCTAAAGGCCGAGGCGGACGCGCCCGCGGCGGTCTTTTTGACGGTCTTGCTTGAGCAAAGCGATATCGTGGGCGTGAGTCATCTCGACCATTTCCAGAAGATCCTCAAAGAGAATCATCCATCTGGAAGGGTGCCGATTATCGCGGAGATTACGCAGCGCTTCGCGACGCGCGCAGAGCTTCAGGCCGACGGCGGTGAGCCGATGCCGACGCTTGCGCCCATCGAAGAATTGACGATGTCGGATGTATTCGCGGCGCTCTATCAGCAAAAAAACGGCACGGATCAACCCCCACCGCCCAGGCTGCTCGAGAAGTTTAGCGAGGTCCATCAGCTATTCCTGGACTCCGACGAATCCACGCAGGGGGAACAATGAAATTTCATCGCATTCAAATTGAAAATATCAACTCGCTTTATGGCCCCAATGAGATCGATATCGACCGGGATTTCGACGGGGTGCCCCTCTTCTTAATCATGGGCCCGACCGGCTCGGGCAAGACCACCATCCTGGACGCGATTTGCCTGGCGCTTTTCGGGGCAACGCCGCGCCAACCGACGGGGCGTGGGATTGGCGGGTCGTCTGGCATCGCAAGTCGGGTCAATTCGGTGGGAACCTGGCAATCAAAGTCAGTGGTCGAATTTAGCCTCTTCGACGCCCATCAGGGCGTGCGCACGTATTATCGGGCCAGTTGGCTATTCGAGCGGGCGAATCAGGAGCCGGACGGCACCCCGAAGACGCCTAAGCGGGTCCTGGAAAAACGCCGGGCCGATGGCCGTTGGACCGACAAGCCGCTGACCTCCTCCGATAAGGAAAAGGAGTTTCAGCCCGCGTTTGACGATGTCCTCGACGGCATGGCCCTCGACCATTTTCTGCGCAGCGTGATGCTCGCTCAGGGGGACTTCGCCGCGCTGCTGAGCGCCGACAAAAAAGAGAAGATCGCGATCCTGGACCGCATCACCGACACCTCCGCCTACCAAAAGGTCGGCGTGTTGGCCTACGAGCGCATGAAAGAAGAGCACGCGTTATTTAAGGAGTTGGAGAGTAAAATTGAGGGCGTCGAAGACGTCTCCGAGGACGTGCTGGCGACTGAACGCGCCAGGCTGTCGCAAGCTCAAGACGACGCGCGCCGGCTGGAGCGCTGTCAGAATACGGCGCTTGAGCGCCTCGATTGGTTGAAGGCCGACGCGGCGCTTAACGCCGCTGCTGAGCGCGCTGGCGAGGCGCTGAAGGTCGCCGAGGCGGAGCGTGAGGCGCGCGCCGACGAGATGGCGCGGGTTGAATTGCACGACCAGGCCAGCCCGGCGCGCGACGCGATTCTTGAGTTGGCGCGCCTCAATAAGGAGCAATCGCTCAATCAAGCCAAGCTGCCGACGCTTTTAGAGGCGGTTCAGAACAGCAAAGTTGAGCTTGAGGCGGCCCAGGCGGCCGAGGCCACGGCCCAGCAGAATCTTCAGGCCGCCGAGGCCGCGTTTGAGGCACAAAAGCCGAAGCTGGCGGCGGCCAAAAATGCGCAGACGGCCCAGGAAACCGCGAAGGCCGATGTCGAGCGGGCGGCCGAGAAAGTGCAGGCATGTGAGGCCAAACGCGTCGAGGTTAAAGCGCTCTTCGACCAGGCCACACAAGCCTTTGAGGGCGCTCAGCAAAAGCAAAAGCAGCTCGCCGACGAGATCGAGAAGACCGCCGAGCACGCGATTATCGCCGAGAAATTGCCGCACCTTCAGGCCGGTTATGACCGGCTGAATGACAAGCGCGCGCAGGCCGCCAGCGAGCGCCAAAAGCAGGATGAGTTTCGCGGATTGGTCGAGACGAAGTCCGCGGCGTTGGAGTCGCTCGATGCCAAGGTTGCCGCCCAAAAATCGAAGGCGGAGCCTCTTCGGAAGGCGGTAGACGACGCGCATCAAGTGCTCGAGAATCTGCTCGGCGACGCCGATGACGCGCGCATGCGCCGCGATGAGATTCTGGCCGAAGACCGCCGCCTGGAGAAACGCCAAGTCGCGCTCGAGGCGCTGCTCGATAAGGTGGATGAGCGGCGCAAGAAAAGGACGATGCGTGATTCCTTCGAGGACTTCTATCAGTCCGAAATGAAAGGCATTTCTGGGATAGATGCTGAACTTGCAACGCTCGGCGCCCAGCGCGCCGAGAATGACGAAGAGCTCGCCGAGAACGCCGCCGCGCTGACCGCGATTGGCCGCAGCCTATTGGCCAACGAGCTGCGCCAAAATCTTGAGCATGGCCAGGATTGCCCGGTCTGCGGGAGCCTTGAACACCCCAAAAAATCGGGCCATGGCGAAGATTGGGCGAGCGAGCAGGAGTCGGCCGATCTGGCCGAACAGGCGCGCCTCAACGCGGCGCGCGCGAGCCTCGTCGAGCGCGGCGAAGCGCTCGCCAAACAAGAAAAATCGCTGAAAGAGAGAAAAGACACGCTTGTGCCGAGCGTCACCGAGGCGCAGACCCGCCTGAATATGACGGTCGAGGAGATCACAAAGCTCGACGCGGTGATCGCGCAAATCGAGGCTGACGCGGGGCTGGAGCCGCGGATCTCGCACCTGGAATTCGCGCAATTCGAGAGCGAATATGAGGCCCTCATGAGCGCGCTGCGGCTAAAGCGCGAGCAATTAGAGGCGAAGAAAGACAAGCTCGACGACGCGGAGAATGACCTCGCGGCCGCGAAGCTATCCTTCGACGCGCTCGACAAGACGCTGAAGGGCTTTGAGCAGGAGCAACGCGACGCGCAGAAGGAGCTGGAGTTGGCGCGCGAGCGCCTCGCGTCGGTCGTCGACGCGATCCAAAGCACCGAAGCTCAGACCGAAACGCTTCGCCAAAATTGCTGCGAGTTATTCGCGCAGATTGGCGTCGATATCGGGCAGGATGCCGAGGGGCGCTATCTTTTCGACGCCGGTTTTGAGACGGCCACCGCCCGGCGCGACGCCTGGGATAAAAATCAGGCGGCGCTTGAGCGCGTCAAAGAAGAGACCCGCGAGGCTGAAAAGAGCCTGCATCAATATCAGGGCGACCTTAAAAACGCCCAGGAGCAGCTTAAGGAAAGGCAGGCCGAACTGCAGGCATATCGCCTCAAGCTCGAGGCCGCCGACAAGGCCCTCGCCGAACACCTCGCGCCCTTTGATGGCAAAAAGCCCGCCGAGGTTGAGGCGTTTCATGAAGACATGATCAAAGCCGCGCGGGCGCTTCACGCCCGGCGGGCTGAGGCTCGCCAGCAGGTCGCGATCGCGGTCGAGAATGCGCAGAGCGCGCACGCAAATACCCAAGATGCGCTCAAGGCGATCGCCGAGAAGTTGGGCGAGACGCAGTCCGAACTCGATGAAATTATTGAGGAAATTGCGGCGAATAATCCGGCCCTCTCCACGATCGACGCGGTCCAGGACGCGCTGCTCGCCGATGAGGAGTACCGGGCGCTCAAGGAGCTATATGACGGGATTCGGCGTCGGCTGCGTGACGCCCAGAGGGACGTCGAACGCGTCGCCAGCGAGCAAGAGGCGCACCAGGCCAAATGCCCCGAGGATTTTGAGGCATCGCTCTATTCGGTCGAGGTTTTGGAGCAGGTCCACCAGCAGCTAAAGGAGGCGGTGCGCGACAAAAATACCGCCGTCGGCCGCTTGGATGTGATCGTGGAGGGCATCGCGAAGCAATTGGCTGAGTTGGGCAAATATCGAGAGCAGCGCGATGCTCAGAAGTTGCGCTATGACGGTTGGAAGGAGCTCAATGAGCTGATCGGTACGTCGACTGGCGACAAATTTAAGGAATTTGCCCAGGCCTTGCACCTGGGCCGGATTGTCGCGCGCGCCAATCTGCATTTGCAGCGGTTGCGACCGCGCTATGTGCTCGACACGCAGCTTGGAAAGGGGAATCTGCCGACGCTTGATTTCGAGATTATTGATAAGGAGAACGCCGACCAGCGTCGTTCGTTGAGCAGCCTGTCGGGCGGCGAGACGTTTTTGGTCTCGCTGGCGCTCGCGCTGGCGCTGGCCGACCAGCAGCGGATTCGGGTGCCGATGGAGACGCTCTTTTTGGACGAGGGTTTCGGCACGCTGGACCGCGAATCCCTGCAGCAGGCGATGGAGACCTTGCAACATCTGCACGCGAGTATTGGGCGAACGGTGGTGGTCATCAGCCACGTCGAGGCGCTCAAAGATAAGATTGCCCACCAGATCGTCGTGACGCGCGAGCTGCCAAATCGCTCGAAGGTCGTGGTGCCCGCGTTGGTTTAGGAGGGCGCGTCATGTTGAAATCACAGAGCGGAGGCGGTATCGAAGTGGCTGGATGCGCCATATGTTGCAAGGAATAATCCGGGCGTCCTATGATGCTATGATTGAACGCCGCGCGCCGCGGATGTTGTTTGGGCGTGTCGGGGATGCTAAGGACGAGATTATGAAAATGACGCGGATAATTGGATTATTTTTATTGAGCGCCAGCGTACTCCTGATGGGGACGCCGGTCGCCGCGCAGTCGCAGGGCCGACGCGGGACGAACCAGCAGCGCGTGAAGAAATACGACCCGGCCGTGCTGGTGGTCGTGGCGAATTTCGGCAAGGCCAAGGTCACGGTCAACGGCCTGGCGTACCCCGAGTACGCCGGGGAGTCGGAGGAGCCGGGCATGGTGCTGCCGGCCGGCGGCCCCTACCGCGTGGAGGTTTCCTTCGACGGGAATCTCAAGACCTATAGCATCTATTTGAAGGCCTATGAGACCCGCTATTTGATGGTGGATCTGACCGGCTTTAACGGCACCAAAGCGGTGGCCGCCGCGCCGCGCCCGACGGCCGCGCCCACGCCGCCCCCGAAGGCCGACGAGGGCAACAACGAGATGGGCCGCGTGACGGTATATTCAAAGCCCGGCGGGAAAATCTTGGTGGACGGCAAAGACAGCGGCGAAGCCTCGCCGGGCACGGTCGAGGTCGAGCCGGGACGCCACGAGGTGGCGGTGCGCTTTGACAGCGGCAATGACTCGGAGCGCAAGGTCGTGCGTGTGCGCAAGGGCTCGCGAATTAAATTGTTTTTCCGCGAGAAGGAAGGCGAGTAAGGCGTCCGCCTTCCACGATCTTCTCGCCGCCCACAAAGACGTCGCGCACCGCGCCGGGCGTCATCGACAAAATCATATTGGGGAGCAGGCTGTCGGCGTCCGACCCGAGCAGGGTGATATGCTCGAGGTCGACCGCGACGAAGTCCGCGTGGTTGCCGGGGGCGAATGTTCCCGCCGGGATGCGCAGGGCGCGCGCGCCGTTTTGGGCGCCCATCGGCCATAGGACGTCCGCCGTGCGGGGCGTCTTGGCCGAGGCGAGGACGTTGCGTTTTTCGTAGCGCAGCCGCTCGTGATATTCGACCAGGCGCATCTCTTCCCACAGGTCGATATTGGTGTGGCTATCGCTGCCCAGGCAGATCGGCACGCCGCGCTCGACGAGCTTTTTAGCGGGTAAGAATCCGTCTCCGAGGTTTCGCTCGGTCGTCGGACACGCCACGATGCTGGGGCGCGCGTCGGCCAGAAGATCGTATTCGGCGTCGGCCAGGTGGGTGCCATGCACGATGCTCAGGCGCTCGCTGAGCAGGCCCATTTCGGCCAGTGCGGCGATGGGCGCGCGGCCGTATTCGGCGAGGCTTTCGTCGATCTCACGGCGCTGCTCGCAGGCATGGATGTGGAGCGCGAGGTCCTCGGCGGCGGCATATTCGCCCATGGCGCGCAGCCAATTTTCGGGCACCGCGCGGATGCTATGCGGCGCGAGCCCCACGGTCACCAGCGGGTCGTCCTGCCAGCGGGTTCGCAGGTCGCCGAGCCGCGCCAGGTAGGTGTCGACGTCGTCTTCGACGAAGCGGCGCTGCTCGTCTTCGGCCGCGCGGCCAAAGCCCGCGCGATTGTAGCCCACGCGCAGCAGCGCGATGCGAATGCCGACTTCTTTGGCCGCGGCGATCACGCGATTGGCGAGCTCGTTGGGGTCGGCGTAAGGCTGCCCATCGGGTTGGTGATGCAGATAATGAAACTCGCCCACGGTGGAGATGCCGCTCAAGGCCATCTCCATAAACGCGAGCTTTGATACCTGCTGCACCTTGTCAGCCTCGTACCCCAGCGCCGCCGCGTACATCGCCTGGCGCCAGGTCCAAAAATCCTCGGCCTCGCGCCCGGGCACCAGATACTCGGTCTTCCCGCGAATCCCGCGCTGAAACGCATGGCTATGCGCGTTCACAAGCCCCGGCACCACCGCTACATTGCCCAGGTCGACACGCGTAAAATCATTGAACTCGGGTTGTTGAGGCGCTTCGGGGCCAAAAACGCCGAGGATTTTCGCGTCATCGACGGCGAGGTGGCCGTTTTCGATCCAGGCGGCGGTCGGTTGGGAGTCGTCGAGGAGATAGCGGGCGGCGTAGAGGGTTTTCATGGGTGAATGGTGGGTGTGTTTTGGGTGTTTGGTGGCGTCATCCGGGGCGTGTGTTTTGGGTGCTTCGTGGCGCCATCCGGGGCATGTGTTTTGGATGATTCGTGGCGCCATCCGGGGGGCCTCGGTTTGCGATGGGTGCGGGATTTTCGATGTGTCTATGATTTATTAGTAGCGATTGCTTTTTGGGAGACTCCCCCCCCGGCTGCAGAGGTCCCGCTACGCGGGACGACGCTCCGGCTACGCCTCCGCCCAATAACGGCTTCCATTTCGATGCCGTTAATGAGCGAAGCGACGTGTGGCGAAGCGAAGCGTAGCCACACCTTTGTAGCCGGGGGTGAATCCACGAAAGCGCGAAAACCTACGCAAATCAAAACTCGTCGAGAACCGCACAAACCGCCATCAAGCTAGTAGCCCGCGGATAGCGTCGCGGATCATCACAAACATCCATCGGCGCACGCCCCGAACCGCACAAACCGCCATCAAGCTAGTAGCCCGCGGATAGCGTCGCGGATCATCACAAACATCCATCGGCGCACGCCCCGAACCGCACAAACCGCCATCAAGCTAGTAGCCCGCGGATAGCCCCCGGGTAGCGTTCATCACCCGATAATTATGCACACGAAAAACCCCGACATGCGCCGGGGTTTCCATGAAACATCATCAGTGGGCGACGTCGGCCAACTCCTCAGGCTTATGCTTATAATGGAACACAAACGGGAAGACGATGGCCAGGAGCAGGGCGTAGCCGGCGAAGACGAACCAGATGGTTGACCAGTCGCTGACGCCGTCGGTGGTGTAGAGGTCGACGACCCAACCACTGGCGACGCCGCCGATGAGCGCGCCGAAGCCGTTGGTCATGATCATGAACAGACCCTGGGCGCTGGCGCGCATCTTGGGGTCGGCTTCCTGCTCGATGAAGATGGAGCCGGAGATATTGAAGAAGTCGAACGCCATGCCGTAGACGACCATCGACAGGATGAGGAAGACCAGGCCGCCGGCGGGGTCGCCGATGCCGAACAGGGCGAAGCGCGCGACCCAGGCGAGCATGCTCATGACCATGATCTTCTTGATGCCGAAGCGTTTTAGGAAGAAGGGGATGGTCAGGATGAAGAGGGTCTCCGAGATCTGCGAGATGGACAGCAAGAGGTTCGGGTGCTGGACGCCGAAGGAGTCCGGGTAGACCGTGCTGAAGCTGTCGAGGAACGGGCCGCCGAAGGCGTTGGTGATCTGCAGGGCGGCGCCCAAGAGCATCGAGAAGATGAAGAAGACCGCCATGCGCTTCTCTTTAAAGAGCACGAAGGCGTCCAGGCCCATCGCCGTGACCCAGCCCTTGCTGGCGTCGACGCCAACCGGTTTGGTCTGGGGCAAGAGGAAGGAGTACAGGCCCAATAGAGCCGCCGCGCCCGCCGCGATCAGGAATTGGTTCGGGCTCTTGGTCCAGCCCATGAAGTCCACCGACCACATCGCCAGGATAAAGCCGACGGTGCCCCACACGCGAATCGGCGGGAACGCCTCGGTCACGTCGAGGCCTGCCTTTTCGAGCAAGCTATAGGAGACCGCGTTGCTCAGCGCGATGGTGGGCATAAACGCCATCAGGTGGATGAACATCAGCGTGTAGAAGATCGAGTATTCGGTGACCATCGAGGCCCCGACCAGCGCGGCCGCGCCGATAAGATGGCAGGCGCCCAGGACTCGCTCCGCGTTGACCCAGCGGTCGGCGATGATGCCGGTGAGCCCGGGCATAAAGAGCGAGGTGATGCCCATCGCCGCGTAGACCGCGCCGATCTGAACGCCCTCAAATCCGAGGGTGACGAACATATAACCGCCCGCCGAGATCAGCCAGGCACCCCAGATAAAGAATTGGAGAAAATGCAGGATAGTAAGACGATGTTTGATATTCATAACGGCGGCTTCGATCACTGGTGGAGGAGGGTGAAGTCTATGTCTGGGGCGCGCGCCTGAGAGGGCCGGCTTTCCCGGGCTTCTCGCTGGTCGGTGCCGCCCCTAATCACAAGGATGTTTTGGTCAATGCTCACTGTCGGCGCACATTAAGGCACCGGGATTCTGACGGTCAAGCACGGGTATGGATACGCCGGGAATTATTGCATGAAAATTTCGCGCGCGGGCGCCCGTAAATTATAATTTGAGCTCATCGCGTGGCCATAAGCGCCGACCGTGTTGATGAGGATGAGGTCGCCCTCCACGGTCTTCGGCAGGCGACGGGCGTGGCCGAGCACATCGCCGGTTTCGCAGATCGGCCCGACCACCTCGGCGGTCTGCACCGCCGGCTCGTTGAGGCGCGTGAGGTTAAGAATCTCGTGATGCGCGCCATAGAGGGCCGGGCGAATCAGCGAGTTCATGCCGGTCTCGATGCCGATATATTGGATGTCGCCCTTTTGTTTGGTCTGGGTGACGCGCGCCAAAAGGACGCCGGCCT
Source organism: Bradymonas sediminis (assembly GCF_003258315.1). Lineage (GTDB taxonomy): Bacteria > Myxococcota_A > Bradymonadia > Bradymonadales > Bradymonadaceae > Bradymonas > Bradymonas sediminis. The sequence continues at coordinate 3,744,331 of NZ_CP030032.1, read as the reverse complement.
GGGCGACCATAAAGCGGCCGGGCTCCAGCCAGAGCTCCAGATCCGGATGCACCGCTTTGACCTGGCCGAGCAGGGCGCCGACCGCCGCGACGTCCAGCGGCGCCTGGCCGGCTTGCTCGGGGACGCCGAGGCCGCCGCCAAGATTGAGGAGGCGCAATTTGGGGAAATGGGCGCGTAGGGAGGCCAAAAAGAGGGCGTTTTCGGCCCAGGTATCCGGCGTTCGAATGCCGCTGCCGACATGGGTATGAAGCCCGACGACCGTGCAGTCGACGGCGTCGGCGGCCGCGATGAGGCGGTCGATCTCGTCGGGGCTCACGCCGAATTTCGACTGCGGCCCGGCCGTGCGCACATGTTTGTGGTGCCCGCGGCCGCGGCCCGGATCGATGCGCACGATGATCTCGCGCCCGCGAAAAAGCTCGGGCCAGGCCTCGAGCGGATAGAGATTGTCGAGGGTGAGATAGCCCGCCTGGGCAAAGCCGAAGTCGTAGTCTGCGCGCGGGGCGAAGTTGGGCGTATAGAGGATGCGCGCCGCGTCGATCTTCGGGAAGAGTTCGCGCACCCGCTCGACCTCGCCGGGAGACACACACTCAAAGCCCAGGCCGGCTTTTTCGAAGAGCCGCAAAATATCGGGGTGGGGGTTTGCCTTCATCGCGTAGAAGATCCGGTCGACCGCGTCGAGCGATTGAATCGCCGCCACCGATTGCTCCAGGCTTTCGGCGCTATACACGTAGGCCGGGGCGTCGTCGGCCAGGGCGAGGAGTTCGGCGCGGCGGGTGCGCCACCAGATGGGGAAGGCGCTGGCTTCTTCGGGCTCTTCGGCAAAAAGTTCGTTCCAGGTCGGGCCGAAGAGCGCGTCGGAGAGGCGGCGGTTGAAAAGATGCGCGTGCAGATTTCGCACCAGGCGCTCGGCCTGGTCTTCGTCGACCACCACCGTGAGGTTAAGGTCGCTCGCCGCCTGTGAGAGCAGATAAATCGACTGCTCGTCGAAGACCTCAAAGGCCGGCCCGAGCTCGTCGAGGATCGAGCGGATATTTCGCCCGACCAGGCTGACCACCGCGCAGGGGCCGATCTGGCGGGCCACGCAGACCTGGTTGAGATCGGCCAGGAGCCGCTCGATGCTCTGCGCCTCCAGGGCGTTGGCCATCGGGTCGAGCGAGACGGTGACGTTGGTCTGGGAGGTCGCGACCAGGTCGATGGAGAACCCGTGACTTTTAAAGACGGCGAAGGCGTCGGCCATAAAGCCGACCTGCTGCCACATTCCCAGCGTGTCCATCGAGATAAGCGTGACGCCGCGCTTCTGCGAGATCGATTTAACCTGGGCGCCGAAGTCCTGGGTGTCCGACGAGATGCGCGTGCCCTCGAGCTCGGGGCGCAGCGTGCAGCGGATATGCAGCGGGATTTGCTGCTCGCGCACCGGCGCGATGCAGCGCGGGTGCAGGACCTTTCCGCCCATGGTGGCGAGCTCCTGGGCCTCGTCATAGTCGAGCTCGTAGAGCAGGCGGGCCGAGGCGATATCGCGCGGGTTTGAGGTGAACATGCCCGGGACGTCGGTCCAGATCTCGAGGCGCTCGGCGCCGAGCTTTGCGGCGAAATACGCGGCCGAGGTGTCGGAGCCTCCGCGCCCCAAAAGGACGGTGTCGTCCTGTGCGTCGCGTGCGATAAACCCTTGAGTTAAAACGATTTTTGCGGGTTCATTGGCGAGGTCTTGGCGCAGCGCGGGGTCGGGCGTGCATGTGCAGGCGGCCGATAAATAGTGGCGGTGCATATTGATATGCGGCTCGTCGCTGGCCACGAGCATCGTGCGGGCGTCGCGCCAGGTGATCGACGCCCCACGACTCTGCAAATATGCCACGCCCAGGCGCGTCGACATCAGCTCGCCGAGCGCCATGATGCGGGCGTGGAGTTTGGGGCTGACCTCGCGGGTCAGCGAAGCGCCCAGCGCCATGCGATCCATCTCTTCGAAATACTCGCCGAGCGCTGCGTCGGCGTCGACGGCCATGGCGTCGGCCAGGGCGCGGTGGCGGGCTTTAATCTGGTCGATAAGCTCGGCGTAGTCGCCGGTTGGGGCCAGGGCGGCCAACGCTTCGAGCTGGTTCGAGACGCCGCTGAGCGCCGAGCAAACCACGAAGGGGCGTTTGTTTTCGGCGAGCGTGGCCTCCAGAATCTCGGCGACGGTCTGCCAGCGCTCGAGGGTGGAGACGCTGGTGCCGCCGAATTTTAAGACGACGAAGGTATCTGCGGAGGGCGCCGAGTTATCGGCGCCCGAGGTGCGGTTCGGAGACATTGAGTTGCTCGATGAAAAAGTTAGGGGCCGAAGATTTTTAGCGGGGATCAAGGCCATCGGGGTCGAGGGACCAGGCGCAGCGAAAGCCGTGGTTTGCGCGGCGCTCGTCGGGCTCGTAGCGCCCGCGGGCGGCGCAGCGCAGCGAGACCAGGCCGTGGGCGAAGGACCCGCCGCGCAGCACTTTTTTGCTGCCGTGCGCGGGACCGCTGGGGTTATGGGTTGGCGCGTTTTTATAATAGTCGGGGTCGAACCAATCTTGGACCCATTCGAAGACATTGCCCGCCATTTCGTGCACCCCCAGCGGGCTATTGCCGAAGGGGTGCGCGCCGACCTCGCAGGGGGATTGGCCGTCGAAGCAGGCGCGCTTTCGGGTGGGTTCATCGTCGCCCCAGGGGTATTTTCGCCCGTCGGCGCCGCGGGCGGCTTTCTCCCACTCGGCCTCGGTCGGCAGGCGTTTGCCCGCCCAGGTCGCGTAGGCCTGGGCCTCGGTCCAGGTGATATAGACGGCCGGCTTTAGGGGCGCGTTTTTGGGGTCATTGAATTTATGCCATTGCGGGTCGGCTTTGGTGCCGGTGGCGTTGAGGTAGAGCTGATAGTCGGCGGCCGTGACCGGGGTCTGGTCGATGGCGTAGGCGTCGAGAAAGACCTGCGTCTGCGGCGTCTCCTCGGGGCGGGCGCTGAGGTCATCGGCGCTGCTTCCGCGCAGGAAATACCCCTTCTTGATGGGGACCATATTTTGGGATTTGGCCTCCGGCGAGGTCATCAGCACCTCGCGCAGCTCCTGGACCGTCTTGAAGCGATAGACCGGGTCTTTGGAGAGCATGGTGCGGATGATGCTCTCGAGCTCCGGGGTGATCTCGGGGCGCAGCAGGCGCACGTCGGTGGGGTCTTCGTGCAGGATGCTGCGCTCGCTGCCAGCGTCGTCGTCGGGGTTATCCGACAGCGGAAGCTCGCCGGTGAGTAGCTCAAAAAAGATGACCCCGAGGGAGTAGATATCGCTTTGCTGGCTGGATTCGCCGCGCAATTGCTCGGGCGCCTGATAGAGGCGGGGCGCGGTGGCGCTGACCGAGTCGGTCGCCTTGACGCCCATCAGGGTGCCGCTGCCGAACTCGAGTTCGTCCAGGGTGAGCACCGCGACGCGGTCGGCCAGGCCGAAGTCGACCAGGCTAAACTCCGGGAATCCGGTGGTCGGCGAGACCCCCACGAGGATCTTACTGGGCATTAGCTGGCGGTGAGTGATGCGTTTGGAGTGCAGGTATTGGAAAATATCCAATAATTGCAGCACGCATTCCAGGGCCATGCCCGTGGGTAAATGGCGCTGGCGGTCGAGCAGAAGGCGAAGCGTCGCCTGGCCGCGGGCCTCCAGAATCATGGCCGGCATATCGTCGTCGATGACGACTTCCAGAAGATTCGCGATGCCCGGGTGCTCAAGCGACCCGAGGATCTCGGCCTCGCGCGAGAAGCGCCCGCGCATGGTGCGGTCCATGGCGGCTTCGCGGCTGAGCTTTTTGATGAGCACGGTTTCGTCGCTGCCGACGTCGCGCCCCAAAAAGAGATAGGGGTTGTCGCTGCCGGCCAGATGGTCGCCGACCGCCCAGCGCCCGGCGACCATCGTCGGCATGGCGTCCAGGGTTGGGTCGGGCAGTGGGCGCAGCGCCGCGGGGCTTGGCGGCGCGCCGATTGGCTCGCTGCACCGCCGACAATTAGGATTCCCCTGCACGTTGCGTGTGCCGCAACTCGAACAAATAATCGTCGCCATATTTCAGTCCGGGTATTACATCGTGTTTGAGCAGGTTTAGATGTATCACAAACCGGCGTTCCGCTAAAAGCAGTTGGTCTTAAATCACGACGAGAAGTTGATGGGCATTCTGAGGGATAAATTAAAATTCGGCTCGCTCCTGGACCGCAAACGCCTGGGGGTGTTGATGATCCTGCTGGTTGCGTTCGGCCTGCGCATGGCGTGTACGCCGCGGCCCAATAATCGCCACCTGGCCCAGGCCGCGACCCAGGACCTCAGCGCCTTTGACGAGGACGCCGGCCGGATCGCGCGCGCCGACGCGGGGCTGGCCGATCTGTTGGAGTATGGCCGCCAGAACCCCCAGATGCTCGCCAGCGGCCACACCCCCGGCGAGCCGCTGAAGGTGCGCGCGGCGGACCGAAAACACCTTCGCCAGAGCTACGCGGCGCTGCTCGACCACCTCAAGGGTCTCGAGGGCCTGAAATCCCAATGGCAGCAGGTCGCCTTCGACGCGCGCAGCATCCATGGGCCGACGCATGCGCGCGCCTATCTGCTCAGCTACGCGGCGTGGCTGGTGCAGTATCGGCGCGGGCTGGAGTGGGTTGAGTTGACGGTGCCCAATAAGGCGCTGGAGACGATGCTCGATGAGGCGGTGCCGTCCCAGGGCATCGAGCGCGGCTCGTTTGCGCGGCTCAAACGCAACATCATCCATATGCGCTCGGTGGGGCAATATTGGGCGGGGTATCAATATATTCAGACGCTTCGCGGGCCGCTCGAAGAGGCGGGGTGTTTCGAGGACGCGGTGTGCATGGAGGTGATGGGGCAGATCGAGGAGAATCACCAGGCGGCCCGGGTGCTGCTGACCCGGCGGGGCGTGCTGTCCTTTGGGTATAACGCCTGGGATATCGTGCGCGACACGGGCTTTGACGCCTGGTTCCCGGTCCAAACCCGCGCGGCGCGCTGGATGGGCGACACGCGCCTGGCCCGCCAGAGCCGCCATCTTATCGCGCCGGAGCAAATCCGCGAGATGGGCCGGCACCTGGAGCCCGGCGATATCCTGGTGGCCCGGAGCAATTGGTATCTATCCAACGCCGGGTTGCCGGGGTTCTGGCCGCACTCCGAGCTCTTCGTGGGCACCGCCGAGGAGCTTGAGGCCCTGGCCGAAGACGAGCAGGTCGCGCGCTATTACCGCGACAACACCGACTATGACGGCCTCATCGACGCGCTGCGCGAGCGCTTCCCGGCCGCCTGGGCTGCGTATAATGAGCCCGACGCAGCGGGCGAGGTGCGCGCGGTGATCGAGTCGCGCTCGGAGGGGGTGATCTTTACGTCGTTGCAGGACGCGCTGGGCTCCGACTACGCCGCCGCGATGCGCCCGCGGGCGAGCACGGTGGCGCGCGCCCGCGCCATCGAGGTGGCGTTTTCGCATTGGGGAAAACCCTACGATTTCAACTTCGACTTTTTGACCGACCAGGAGCTCGTCTGCACCGAGCTGGTCTACCACGCCTGGCAGCCCACCCAGACCCGCGAGGGCGTCGACTTCGACCTGGTCGACGTCATGGGGCGCACCACGCTGCCGGTCAACATCATCGTCGAGCAATTTGACCGCGAGTACGATAACCCGGACCGAAGCCTGGACTTCGTGTATTTCCTCGACGGCCAGGAGACCGGCGGGCCGGCGCGGGTGCGCGATGTCGCGGCGTTTCGCCAGAGCTGGAAGCGGCCCAAGTGGGGATTTATGCAGGATTGATGTGCGGCGAGGGCGAGTATTGTGGTCCGGCCGCGATGCGAAATTTTAGTTGACCAATGTGATTAATTTGCAGTAAGAATTTTGGGGACGGGGCTATAGCTCAGCTGGGAGAGCGCTAGAATCGCACTCTAGAGGTCAGGGGTTCGATCCCCCTTAGCTCCACTTTGAAAAACGCCGCCCCCGCATTCTCATTGAGATTGCGGGGGCGGCGGTTTTTTGCGTATGGCGCGACCTTTCTGCTCAACGCCCCGGGTATACCAGAATCTTCTGGCCGGGCTGCAAGGTGTTGCTGCGCCGAAGCGAGCGGTTCCATCGCTTGAGTTTTTTGACCGTGACCTTATAGCGCCGCGCGATCAGCCAGAGGCTCTCGCCGGAGCGCACCCGGTGCCAGCGGCGGCCGCGCCCGCTGCTCGAGGTCTTCTTGGCCTTGAGCTTTTTGTGCGCGGCGCTGCCGATGACGATGGGGGTGACCTCGGATTCGGCGGTCAGCGCCAGGGAATCGGTGGCGCGGTCTTCGGGCAAAAAGATCTGCAGATAGAGCCCGCTTTGGAGCGCGGCGTTCGGGTCGAGGTGGTTCCACAGGGTGATGTCGGCCGGGTTGATGCCCAGGCCGCGCCCCATGGCCTTGAGGGTGTCGCCGCTCTGGACTCGGTAAAAATAGCGCTTGAGCTTCGGGTTTTTATACTCGACCGAGGGCAGCAGGATGACCTTTTTGCTGCTGCTTTTACCGCGCGGATTCCAAGTGCCAAGCGCCTTTTTCGGGACGATAAGCTCCTGGCCGATCGGCGGCATCTGGCCTTTTTTGAGCCCGTTCGCCGCGCGCAGCACCCGCGGGGCGACCCGATGGGTCTCACCGATCATCTCCACCGACTCGCCGAAGCGCACCCGGTGGGTGATGTGCTCGGCGCCGTTATCGAGGCGGATCTTGTCGAAGTTCTGGACGAACTTTTTTGTGGTGCCGACCGGGATGCGCAGGGAATAGGTGTCTTTGCCGGGCGGGGTGGCGCCGGTGAGCAGCGCCGGGTTGAGCTTTTTGATGGTGTCCAACTCGGCGCCGACCGCGCTGGAGACCAGGCTTAGGCGGGTGCTCGGCGGCACCTCGACCAAGTCGAATTCGAAGGGCGCGTGGCCCTTGATCATGTCGAGGCCAAACACATCAGCGTTCTTGGCCACCAGCGCCGCCCCGATGACCTTGGGCACGTAGCGGCGCGTCTCGTCATAGAGGCCGTTTTGGCGGCAAATATACCAATAATCGTTGGAGTTATATTTGCGGATCGACTTCGCCATCAAGCCCGGCCCGCCGTTATAGGCGGCCAGGGCGAGCGGCCAGGAGCCGAATTTATCGTAGAGATAGGTCAGGTATTCGGCGGCGGCGATGGTCGATTTCACCGGGTCGCGCCGCTCGTCGACGTAGGCGTCGATGCGCAGGCCCATATAGCGCCCGGTGGAGCGGATAAATTGCCAGAGGCCGACCGCCGCAGCCGGGGAGCGCGCCCAGGGGCTAAACCCACTCTCGATCATCGCCACATAGATCAGATCCTCGGGCAGGCCCTTGTCGCGCAGCGTCTCCAGGATGATCGGCGCGAAGACGTGCATGCGCCGGATCCAGCCGGCCAGGGTGCGTTTTCCGCGGCCGTCGAAGAAGTCCAGGTACGCGCGCACCGCGGCCTGGTCGTGCTGGGTTAAGCCCAGGACCTTGGTGTCGGCGAGGCGCTTCTGGACGTCGGGGCGGTCCAAGAGGGCGGAGCCGGTCGGGGCGGTCTCCGAGAGTCGATGCAGCGCCGAGAGGTAGCCAAGATCGGCGTGAATCAGACTGAGCGTGCCGTGGAAGGGGGCGAGGAGTTCGGGGTCGAAGTCGGTGCCATGGCCGATGACGACGGTGTGCATCGCCTCCTCCTCGAGCTTTTCGAGCTCCTGGACCTCTTTATAGTCGTCGCTGCCGCTTTCGTTCTGCGCCTCGAAGGCCTCGGCGGAGGCGTCAAAACCGGCGGTGGCGGCCACCGAGATCCACTCCGCGGCGGCGTCGACGCTGGGGCTGGCGTCGCGGCGCGTTTGCGATTCCTGCGCGCTGGCGGGCGCAGCGAGGCTCAGGGCAACGAGGCCGCTCAGGCCGATCATCAGGCGACGGGCGTTCGCGTGCGAAAACTTCATATTGATCATCATCATCTAAGTTAATTCGAGGTCGAGAAAAGCGAGCCCTGGGAGGGTGTCTTCGCGGGGCGTTTGGGCGTGGCGAGGCGCGCAACGTCGAAGGGCGCGGCGGGTTTAGGGCCGGCCGCGATGAGGCGCGTCGTATCCTCGGGTTTGAGCGCCTTTTTTACTTCGTTCAGGGCCACGTCGGCCGCGTTATTCTTGGCGCTAAGGTGCGCTAAAATCACCCACTCGGGGCGAGGCGCCGGCAGCCGGCTGAGCAAAGAGCGGGCCTGGTCGTTGGAGAGGTGGCCGCGACTCGAGGCCACGCGCTTTTGCAAATAAGCCGGGTAGGGGCCCGCGCGCAGCATATCGAGGTCGTGATTGGCCTCCAAGATAATCACTCGGCATCCGCTGAGGTGCTCGAGGATGGTGTTATTCCAGACGCCGAGGTCGGTGGCAAATGCCATCGAGAAGCCGTCGGCGTCGAGGCGAAACCCCGTCGGTTCATTGGCGTCGTGGCTTAGCTTGAAGGGGTGAACCCGGACCTCGCCGATCTCAAAAGGCGACTCGGCCTTGATCGTCGTCCACGATTGGGCCGCCTCGACGAGTCGCTCGCTGCCGATCTGGGTGCCGCGGGTGGCGAATATCTCGGTGTCCGGGTATTTCGACAGCAGCGTCTTGAGCCCGCGAATATGGTCCGAGTGCTCGTGGGTGACCAGGATGGCGCTCAGGTTCTCGATGGATTCGCCGTGGCTCGCCAGCGTCTGCTCGATGCGCCGACACGAGATGCCCGCGTCGATGAGCAGGCGTGTGTCGCCGACGCGAACAAAGGCGCAATTGCCGCTGGAGCCGCTTCCGAGGATCTGGAGGGTGATGGGGTCACTCATAAACTTCTCTTTTGGGGGCTCACAGCGGGGCGCGCAAGCAATGGAGCGAAGTCGTGCTTGGCGTGTTTATTCTTCTTTTTCAAGGGTTTGGATGGCGTCGCGCAGGTCGCCGCGCATGCAGGCATGACAGTCTTCGAGGGAGAGAAAACCGCAACCGCGCGTGCTTTTGGCTGCATAGGCCCTGAGGACCTTGAGGCCGCGTGGGTCGCCTGCCTTGACGATGTCGGGGATGATCTTTTTACGCGCGTTGCAGTTCTTGGCGTTGCCCATTTGGATGCTGAGGCGACTCCAATCCTCGAGATCGTCCATGCGCTTGGTGCTCTCGAGCACCTGATAGGCGCGTTTTCGCGCCGAACCTGAGTCGCTCTCGCTGGCGACTTCGGCGAGCTTTTGGGTGGCGTAGACGGTGTCCAAATACTCTTCGATGAGCTCTTGAGCGGGCGCGGCGCGGTGTTTTTTGGGGTCCGAAAAGCGCACAAAGATATCGTCAACCAATTGGGAGTCATTGGCGTAGAGAGGCTCGGCTGAGAGTGCTTTTTTATAGGCGTCGATGCTCGCCTGCCAGCGCCCACGCACGGCGTTGGTTCGCCCGCTTAGGTAGGCAAAATGGGGGTTATCTCCGTAGGTTGCTGCGGCGTTGTCGAGCGCCGAGAGGGCGTCGGAGGTCCGGTTCTCGGCCAGGGCGACGGGCACATCGTCGAGCCCGGCTTCTTTGATGAAATCGGCGCGCTTTTCCTTAAGATTGCGCCTGACTTTCTTGCTCTTTGCCTGGGCCGCCGCGGTAGTTGACCCGGAGGAACCGGCGATGGTGCTGATGACGGCGATGGTCGGCACCAAAATGACGGCTAAAAGCAGCGCTGCGCTCACGCCCAGGACGATGCCCTGAGTGAGCGTTTCTTGGGCGCGGAACCATGTGAGCGCGCGCGCCACGCCGGTTTCTGAGGAGTTCACCGCGCGTTTAAGCAAGACCGAGCTCTGGTCGGCGATATCCTGGGCGCGCTGGGCGATGGGGAGCTTATTTGCGTCGCGGCAGGCCTCGAGTCGCTCGATGAGGGCGCTGGCCGAGGCCGGGCGGCTGTTGGGATCTTTGTCCAGCAACTCCAGGACCAGTGTTTCCAGCGCGAGTGGAATCTTCGCCTCGGGCGCGTATTCCGAGGGCGGCCGGGGTTGGTGAGTGAGGTGCATCGCCATGACGCGTGCGGGGTTCGAGTCCTTGAAGGGCGGGCGTCCGCAGAGCATCTCGTAGAGGATGACGCCGAGGCTATACAGATCCGACCGACCGTCGACCTCGCCGCCGGCTGCTTGCTCGGGGGCCATATATAAAGGGGTTCCCCAGACGGTGCCGGCCTGGGTGAGTTGGGCATTTTCGTGTTGTTCGGTGAGGCGCACGCGGGCGACGCCGAAGTCGAGGATCTTGACGAAATCTTGGCCGTCCTCGCGCGCGACGAGCATGATATTTTCGGGCTTCAGGTCCCGGTGAATCACGTCGAGTTCGTGGGCGCGGCTGAGGCCGGAGGCGACTTGGACGGCGATGTCGATGGTCTGGGCGGCGGAGATCGGAGCTCGAGCTTCGATGGCGTCTTCGAGGGTGTGTCCCTCAAGATATTCGATGACCAGAAAGAAGGTGCCGTCGTCCATCTGACCGAAGTCACTGGCCGCGCAGATATTGGGGTGGTCGATATGGGCGGCGGCCTGGGCTTCGCGGCGGAAACGCTCGACCAGATCGTCACGTTGCTCAAGCTGAGAGCGCAGGACTTTGATCGCCACCGTTTTGGCCATCAGCGTGTGGGTGGCTCGGTAGACCTCACCCATGGCGCCACACCCCAGGCACTCTTCGACCTGGTAGCGCCCGGAGATGAGTTGGCCTGTGAGTTTGTCTAACTCAACTGGCGTATCCCCAACATCTTCGCGATTCGCAATTGTAGTTTGGTCGTTATTCATCGGCCCGATTGTGCGAGATTGAGGCGCGATCGGCAATAGCGATCGCGCCTCAATCTCATAGCACAAATTCCGGGTCGAGGAACGAGGCGAGCGGTTCGTCGCCGGTCTTAGTTGGGTTTTTGGGGGCAGTCGGGCGGCGAAAATGCCCATTTGCGCGTTTTAACCGGGCTCTCGGGGCCGACCGAGACGGTCCGGATGCGCGGGCTGCCACAATAGCGGCAATTGGATTTGGGCGGGAAATTATAGTTGCCGCAGTCTCGACACGCGGCTGCCAGGAGGCATGGCGCGTCAGATTCGGTGTTCGGGTCGCTTTGAGCGGGTTGAGCCGAGGTGAATTTGGGAAGTTTCCACAGATATGAAGTCAGGTATGGCATGATGGTTCTTTTCCTATCCCCGTGTGTCTCTTCGACGAGTTTTTGCCCGTCTCCGTGAGTGAATGAGTCGAGTGATGGGAGTCTTGCTCCGGATGGTGGATAACCAAATCTCGACTCAAATTCTGCGAAGTCACCCTTGACGTCGCTACGACACACCCGCTTAACGCACCGGGTGGACTGGCCTTTGCTGTTATTCTAAGGGTTCAATCGGTTGCACGTTGGTCGCGTGCAGCCCTTTGGGGCCGCGCTTGAGCTCGAATTCGACGGTCTCCTCGGGTTTGAGCGTTTTGAAGCCATCCTGAAGAATCTGGCTATAATGCACGAAGATATCCTCGTCCTCCCCGTCGATGTTGATGAAGCCGTAGCCTTTGACATTGTTGAACCACTTCACGAATCCCTGAGCCATTTTCCTTCCCTCGTTGGTAATGAGCACGAATGAATTTATGCTGCCGGGCCGATCGCCTGGTGGTGAGTTTGCGTCTGAATGGCTGCGCAATGGGGATAACGCTCTGGCGAGAATTATCGCCCCCACTTGTTAGGGAGTCGACCTAAGTAGAGACTAGAGAGGTGGGATCGGAAGGAAAAGAGGGGCTGTCAAATTATTTATACCGCCAATATTCTAGGGATCTCGGCGTCGGCCCTTTTGTATTACGAGCAATCAAGTTTCAGTATAGGTGTTATCTTTCAGGGGTATCTCGGCTTTGCGCCTGTCGTAAAGCGCGTGGGAACCTGATATATGGCGGGGGTCGCGAACTTATTCATTCCCTCTAGCCGTCATTTGAGGCCGTCGATGTCCAAGCCGCCCACACCCTCTCTCTACGACTTTGAAGCCGACTCCGCCTTCGATCTTGACCAGGTTGATCTCGAGGAGCTTGCCCGCGAACTCAAGGCATTGGCCACCGAGATCCGTGCTGAAACCAACGCCGATCCCAGCGCGGATATCGCCCATCTCAAGAAAATCGAGCGCTGGGGGAAGTTGTGCACTGCCCTGGGCTACGGCACGGCCTGGATGGTGCCGAACCCGATCTCAGGGATGCTGATCTCGCAGGGGTTACTCACGCGCTGGCTGCTGATGCACCATATCAGCCACCGCGGCTATGATAAGGTCCCGGGGATCGAGGCCAAATACACCAGCAAGGTCTTTGGGAAAGGGGCGCGCCGGCTGTTTGATTGGATGGACTGGATTCATCCCGAGGCGTGGCATGAGGAGCATGATTTCCTGCACCACTACCACCTGGGCGAGGACGAGGACCCGGATCTTTTGGAGCGCAATACCGAGTGGATGCGCGAGCACGATGTCCCCAGCTGGCTGCGCTATCTCTTTGTCGGGGCGCTCTCTGGCACCTGGAAGTGGGTCTATTACGCGCCCAGCACGTTGGCGGTGATGCAGGTGGCGCGCGCGCGGCGCAATAAGGAAGAGCCGCCAGAGCCCGCCGAGATGCTGAGCCCCTTTAATAAGCGCGGCCGCGAATTATGGATGCGCTCGCTGATCCCGCACGCGACCTGGCGCTTTGGCATCATCCCGAGTCTTTTTCTTCCGCTCGGGCCGGTGGCCGCGGCCAACGTCTTTTTGAATAGCATCTGGGCCGAGATCTTCACCAATATCCACGCTTTCCTGGTGATTGGACCCAATCATACCGGCGAGGATCTGTACCGCTTCGACGCGCCGGTGAAGAGCCGCAATGAGTTCTACCTGCGCCAGATTGTCGGCTCTGCCAATTACAAATGCGGTGATGAGCTGGGGGATTGGCTGCAGATGTGGCTCAATTATCAGATTGAGCACCATATCTGGCCGGATATGACGATGCTGCAATATCGCAAGGTTCAGCCCAAGGTGAAGGAGCTCTGCGAGCGTATGAATATCCCCTACGTGCAGGAGTCGGTCTTCACCCGCGCGCGCAAGATGATCGACGTGATCGTGGGCAAAGCGTCGATGATTCGGGTGCCGGCGACCTGATATCTGGCCCGGCCTGCAGGCGTGGCAGAGGCGGCGGTGTGCCCGCCGCCTTTGGATGCGTTGGGTGGGCATCACCACCAATCATTGGGCTCATTGGACGCGCTGTTCGGCAGATGCTCTGCTTGCCGGCGCGGCAGGGGCGGAGGTTCGATCGGCGCGGGAGGGTCCCGCTGAGTTTGAGTAAGAAGGGGCCTTGATATTTGAGCCCCAGGGCGTTCCCCACGCTCTCCCAGTAACTCTGACAGCGCTTGTCCCGCCACTCAAGGAGTTCATAGGCGGCCCAGACAAGAAGCGCCATCGCGCCAATATATCCCACCGCGCGAAGAAGGAGGGCGTCGACAAGGGGCGAAATCACAGCGGCAATAAATAGATACTGATTCATAAACGGCCCGAAGAGTGGTGCGAGCGCCCCCCTCATCTATATCAAAAATAGTGGGAAATCATATGGCACCGCCAGGGGCTGAAGAGTCGCAGATTGCGCCCGACCTGACTGCGCGGCTTGATACGCGTGCCTAATTTATGGGCTCGCGCTTACCACCAATCTCCGGGCTCGCCAGAGTTGCTGGCGAGCGCCTCGGGCGGCAGCGCCGGCGGCGTGTCAGGCTTGGCGAGGTCGCTCGCTGCTTTGTCGAAAGCGGCTGCGATGGCCACGATCTGGTCAATATAACGGGTGAGCCTTGCCTCACTGCGCCCTTGTTCTGGTTCTCGAAGATAAACCACGCCCTGCTCAACTCGCATCGAATCCGTGTGTTTTTGCAGGGAGAGTAGGGCGTCTTTTACCGCCGGGTGCTTGATGAGTTCACGCGTCTTGATGGGGTCTTGGCCTTGAAAGATATAGCGTTTGTCGAGTTGTAGGTCGCCGACCTGGATATCTTCGCCGCCCAGCGCTTTTCCGACCTTCTGAAAGAGCCCCTCCGGGCGAATAAATAACCCCTCAGGAAGCGTGGTGCTTGGGCGAGCGGTCACGCGGACCGCATAGTTCTTTTGGACCCGAATGACCTCGGCGACCACCGTGACTCCATTGATAGTCCCGCCTAGTTTCGGATAGCTACCACTGTCGTCGTAGCGCAGCCCGCGCGACTCGCCGACGCGTCGCCAGCATTTTTCGCGGCGTCGGTCCATCCAGGAAATAAAATAGAAGACCGCAGCGCAGACAATTACCAGAAGGGAAATATACCCGGCTTCGGTGAGAAAAAAGAACTCAAAAATATTAGAGATAAAAGCAGGAGTGACGGTGGCGAGTAGGTCGTGAGGCATCATGAAAGGTCCGAGTTATATCCAGGAACGTTGCGGACAATGGGGGATACTGCAGGAGGGGATACTGCACGCGGGGATCGGTGACAATGGGCGTGGCCGCCGCGCGCGCGTAACTAAACGGGCCGATTTACCAGGCGCCGCCGGTTTCGGTGAAAGTTTCGATGACAGGCTCGGTGGGCGCAGGGGATTGCTCGGCCGGCCTGAATAGCTCATCCGAGGCCCGCGCGATGGTTTGGGCGAAGGCGACGATATGATTTATCTTATCAGTCAATGCTTCGTCGTCGCTCGGGGGCATGGCTGTAAAGTAGACGAAGTTACCCTCGATCTTATAGGTGCCAAGGGATTTAGGGCGTCGGAAGCAATCGAGCAGGGTTGCTCTGACTTCTGGGTGCAGGAGCAATCGGCGCACCGCCTTGGGGCCGGGCGATTCGATGAGCAGCAGCTTATCGAGAGCTTTGTCGTCAAGCTTGATGTCGCGTCCCAACAGTTTTTTGAGTGTGGTTTGGCGCTGCACGGACATCGCGGGGGTGTGGTGCGAGGGAAACCAGGCCTGGATCGTGAGGTAGGTCCTGGTTTTTCGCGGTCCCGAAGCGCCGGAAAGAGGCTCATATTTTCGAATCGTGGCTACTTTCAAAGGGACGGATTGATAGGTCCCGGTCATTAATTTTAATTTTCCACGGCGCCGGTCGGAGTAGGTGAGTCCGAGGCGAGCTGCGACCTGGTCCCACTGCGCGGGCTTTTGCAATAGGCCCTTCGCGATATAGATGCAAATTATCGCAAAGAAGGCATTGGAGACGATGAAGACAACGAAAATGAAGAAATAGAAGATCACAGAGGCCATCGGCTGCTCCCGAGAATATAATTCGTTTTGAGAAATATATCGGGCAGATCATCGGCCGGACTGGCCCGGAGAGCGATGGTCTACAGCAACCCTGATATGTGTCGTGATTCCACTATAGAGCCACCATGGGCGCAGGGCAAATGGGCGCGGCGCATGGCCGCCGCGCCCATTTGTATCGGCGAAGATTATCAGCCGGTATTCTGCATGGCCGCGGCGACGCCGTTGAGGCTTAAGAGCAGCGCGTGGCCCAGGTCGGCGCAGTCGGCCTTTTGCCAGCGGGTCATCAGCTCGATCTGCAGGGCGTTGAGCACATCGGTATAGGGGTTTCGCACCGCGATAAGCTGGCGAATCGTGTTATTCTTGGAGAGCAACTCGTCGGTTTCGGTGATCTTGAGCAACCATTTTCGGGTGAGCTCAAACTCTTTCTCGAGGCGCTCGTGAAACGCCATATCTTCGGCGAGGTTCTCGCAGTATTGGCGCGAGACCGCCAGGCGCGCGCGCGCCATTTCGAGCTGGGCGTTGTCGATAATTCCCTGGAAATAACTCCAATTCTTATACCAATCGCGCAGGTCTTCGAGGTTGATCTCGTTGGCCTCAACGGCTTCTTCGAGACCTGTGCCCATGCCGTACCAACCCGGAGTATTATAGCGGGTCTGGGTCCAGGCGAAGTTCCACGGAATGGCGCGCAGGCTGTCGAAGGTCGGTCCAGCGGGGCCGGAGCGCGAGCTGGGGCGCGAGGCAATGGGCAGGCGACTGATATGCTCGATCGGGGTGACGCGCTGGTACCATGGCCAGAATTCAGGGTCGTCGATGAGCTCGCGGTAGACACGCATTGAGCGGGCGGCCACGGCCTCCATGGCCTGGTCGCGCGCGGTGTTTTTGGCGTCGCCGGCGCGGTAGTCGCGCGCGCCCTGGGCTGCCTGGGCCATCGCGTGCACGAGCTGCTCGAGGTGGCGGTGGGCGATGGGCTCCAGCGAATAGCGGAAGGAGATGACCTCGCCCTGTTCGGTGAAGCGGATGCGCCCCGAATAGGACTGCGGCGGGATGCCGACGATGGCGCGGGTGCTGTGTCCGCCGCCTCGCCCGACCGTGCCGCCGCGCCCGTGGAACATACATAATTGCACATTATATTTGGCGCTGACTTCGCCCAGGGCACGCTGTGCCTTGTGCTGGGACCAATTCGCCATCCAATAGCCGCCGTCTTTGGAGCTGTCGGAGTAGCCGACCATGACTTCCTGGAAGCGCTCGCGCCCGTCCAATTGGGCGGCGTAGGCCGGGTTCTCGAAGAGCTTCGCCATGAATGTATCGACATGGGCCAGGTCTTCGATGGTCTCCAGAAGCGGCACGATCTCGATCGGGGCGTAGCCACGCTCGCCGGGGCGATGCACCCATAGCCCGGATTCCTTGGCCAGCAGGAGCACCTCGAGCAGGTCGCTCAGCTCGTGGGTCATGCTGATGACCCAGGCGCGCACCGCGCCGGGATCTTCTTCGAGGGCCTGGCGGGCGACCTCAAAGACCTCGAGTAAGTCGCGGGTTTGCTCGCTGAGCTCAACATGGCCGCGCGGGCGCAGCGGGCGCGGGTTCTGCAGCTCTTGATTAAGTAGCTCCAGCCGCGCCTCTTCGGGCATTCCCATATAATCGGACGCAACGCCCGCGATGGCCAATAATTCGCTGACCGCGGCTTCGTGCACGCGGCTATGCTGGCGAAAGTCGAGGCTTGCCAGGCGAAAGCCAAAGGTCGCGACCTGCGCCAGAAGATCGGTCAGGCGACCGTTGGCCAGATGGCTAAGACCCGCCTGATGCAGCGCTTTTCCGATGAGCTTGAGCTCGTCCTGAAATTGCTCCGCGCGGTAGCGCTCCTCGGGTGCAGCGGTCGAAGCCGCCGCGCCGCGGGCAAAATGCGTCGGGGCCGCGCCCTGGTCGATGGCCATATTCAACTTGGCCAGCATATAGGTCAGCTTCCGGCGGAACGGCTCATGGGCATAATCGCGCTCGACCAGACGCGTGTCGGCCTTGCTGAGCTTGACGCTCTTTTTGTCCTCGGCGAGCGACTCGAAGAGGGCGTCGCAAAGCGTGACGTGGACCTCGGAGACGCTAAGCTCCTGGCGCAGCAGGCGCAGCGATTTGATATATTTTTTGAGCGCCACGCGCCGCTGCTTCTCGAAGGTGTTGCGGGTCGTGTCGACCGTGACGTTCGGGTTGCCGTCGCGGTCGCCGCCGATCCAGGAGGAGTAGCGAAACAGCGCCGGAAGCTCGGTGGCCTGGTCGAAATTATCACCCTCAGATCGCTCGCTGAGCGCGCGCTGCAGGTCGCGTTGAATTTTAGGGACCGCGTCCCAGATCGTGGTCGCCAGAAAGTACAGGCCGAAGTCGACTTCGTCGTCGACGGTCTTTCGTTCGGTGCGAATCTGGTCGCTAAGGAGCATCAGCGCGACTTCGCTGCGCAGGGCCTCTTCGATGCGTTTGGCCTCCGCCGGCGTCTGAGTCTGCGCCGCCATCTTCTTGAGGTGCCCGGCGATGCGCTGCTGGATGTTGAGCAACGTCTCGCGGCGAGCCTCGGTGGGGTGGGCGGTGAGGGTGGGCTCGATGCGCAGCTCTTTTAGGAAGTCGGTGAGCTCCGCGTCACTCCAGCCCGCCTGGCGCATCGACTCGACGCCCTGGGCGATGGACTCCGAGCGCGGGTTCTCGACAGTGGCCTCGAATTCGCGCTTGCGGTTGATGCGCGCGATCTCGAGCTGCTCGGCTTTATTGGCCAGGTGAAAATAGCTGGTATAGCTGCGGATGATATTTTCGATTTCGGGCAGCGAGAGCTTGGCGACCTGGCGAAAGAGTTCCTCTCCGGCGTCGGTGCGTTGCGCCCAACTTCGCAGAGATTCCACCAACTCATAGGTTGTTTCGCCGTAGTGCTCCTTAATGGCGTCGCCCAACGCGCGGCCCAACAGGTCGACCTGCGTGCGCAAGTCCTCGGTGAGTCGCGGTTTTTCCTCTTGTCCAAAGCTCGTCATTTCACTCCTTGCGTGTCATCAAAATTCATCAGCTTGAAATCAGTCCAGCGCAAGATAAGTGCGAGATCGCAGAAGGCAATCTCTCCCCCGCTAATACTCGCCCCACGCGGCCTTGGAGGCTTCGGTTGAAAATAAATTAGATCGTTTTTTGAACCCCTGCGTTTGACCCTCTGACAGCAGGAATTCTCGAAGATACGACGTTATTTCCCAACCGACGACTGGAGACTGAATATGAAGAGCTTGAATAATAACCTGATGGTTTGCGTGGTGGCGATGGGCCTTTTGGTGGGGTTGACGAGCACGGCGAGCGCGCGAACCGTGAAGATCGACCGAAGCAACGGGGCGACGGTGTCGGCGGGCGGGACGGTCGCGCTCAAGGCGTCGCTCTCCAAGGCCTATGTGCCGGCGAAGGCGGCGACCACGATGCACGCGCGCATTGAGCTGAGGGCCGGCGAGGCCGAGCTGCAGGAGCGCGCGCCGATGAACCTGGCCGTGGTGCTCGACCACTCCGGCTCGATGGGCGGCGGGCGCCTGGAGCAGGCGAAGGCGGCCGCGCACTCCCTGGTCGACCGTCTCTCCGAGCAGGACCGCCTGGCCGTGGTGAGCTACGGCACGTCGGTGACGGTCAACCAGGATTCGGTGCTCGCGACGCTGGCAAATAAAGAGTTGCTGCACAACGCGATCAACGCCGTGAACCTCGGCGGGTCGACCAACCTGGAGGGCGGGTATCTGACGGGCGCAAAGATCGTGGCGAAGTACCCCACCGATGACTCCGTCAACCGGGTGGTCTTGCTCTCGGACGGCCACGCCAATATCGGCCTGCAAACCCCCGAGGAGCTCGGAGCGCTGGCCGGAAAGCAGCTTGAAAAGGGTATCTCGGTGAGCGCGATGGGTATCGGGCTGGATTATAACGAGAAGTTGATGGCGAAGATGGCATCGCAGGGCGCCGGCAATTATTATTTCGTCGAAGATGAGAAGAAGCTCGTGGCCATCTTCGAAAAGGAGTTCAAATCCCTGTCGAATGTCGTGGCGAGAAACGCCAAGATCGAGTTCAAAGTCGGCCCGGGCGTGGAGCTTTTGAAGGTCCACGGCTTCGCCCACACCATGAAGGGCGACAAGGCGGTCATCAACCTGGGCGCGTTCTATGCGCACCAGCACAAGGATATCCTGGTCGAGCTGGCGGTGTCGGCCCGCGGCGAGGCGAAGCGCGATATCGCGGATATCCGCCTGAGCTTTAAGGACGTGGTCCAGGGCGACAAATCGGTGCACTCCACAGGGCAATTGGTCGCCACCGCGACCAAAGATCGCACGAAGCTGGCCAGCGTCGACAAATCCGTGATGCAGCGCGTCGAGCAGATCACCTACGCCCAGAACGTGGCGCGCGCCAACGACGCCTATGAGAAGGGCAAAAAGGACGAGGCCAAGAAGATCCTGGGCGAGCAAAAGAAGCGCATGGAGCGGGCCGGTGCTGCCTACGGGTTCGCGGACTCAAAGGTCGCCGAGAAGGTCGCCGAGCTGGAGGCCCAGGAGGCCGAGATGGAGGCTGCCCCGGCCCCGTCAGCTGCCCCGGCCAAGCGCATGCGCAAGGCGAGTCGCAGCAAAGCTGACGCCGTGATGATGAGCGCGGATTCGTTCTAATCGTCCGATAGATTAGCCCGAAGCCTAAAAAGGCCCCGAAGCGAGACGCTTCGGGGCCTTTTGGCGCGCGGGGGGGCGGGCCATCTTGAATCGAAAAATTTGTGTGTTATAGACGAGTTGCGACACGGGGTGTCCCGGCGGCCAGGGCCGCTGTGGGCTGAGATAATACCCGTCGAACCTGATCCAGTTCATACTGGCGAAGGGATGTCAGCCTAGCGGCTTGCGGCAACGTCTTGCCCATCCATGCCTTCGCCTCTTATCCAAGAGGTCGTTTCAATGATGCATCTTAATCTATTTATTTTTGGTTGCGGTCACCACAGCGCTGCCTGGCGCCACCCGGATTCCTCGGTCGAGCAATTGGGCGATATTCGCTATTATGAGCGATTGGCCCAGCTCGCTGAGCGCGGTAAATTCGACGCCGTTTTTTTGGCGGACGGGCACTCCGCCGGCAACGTCTCCGACGGAAGTTGGTGGTTTTTGGAGCCGCTGACCGCGCTGTCGGCGATGAGCCGGGCGACCGAGAAGATCGGTCTGATCAGTACCGTCTCAAGCACCTTCTATACCCCGTTTCACGCCGCGCGCATGCTCGCCTCGCTCGACCATATTTCGGGCGGGCGTATCGGGTGGAACGTCGTGACCTCGATGTTCGACGCCGAGGCGCGAAACCACAATTACGAGAGCATGCCCAAGCACGCCGACCGCTACCGGCGAGCCGGGGAGTTCGTCGACGTGGTGCTCAGGTTGTGGGATTCCTGGCATGAGGACGCGCTGAGCTTTGACCGCGCGGGGCATTACGCGGACCCCGAAAAAGTCCAGCCCATCAATCATCAAGGGGAGTTCTTCTCGGTGGACGGACCGCTGAACGTGCCGCGCCCGCCGCAGGGGCATCCGGTGTTGTTTCAGGCGGGGGCGTCCGAGCCCGGGCGCGACCTGGCGTCGAGCCGGGCCGAGGCGATCTACGCGGTGGCCTATGATTTGCCCGCCGCCCAGGAATATTATCGGGATATCAACCGGCGCGCGAAGGCGGCGGGGCGCACGGTGGGGGTTCCGATCATGCCCGGTTTGGTGACCTATGTGGCCTCCACCGAAGCCGAGGCGAAGGCCAAGCAGCGTGAGTTGGATGAGCTATTGCCGACCGAGGCGTCGCTTCGGCAGTTGGGGATGTTCGTCGAGAAAGATTGCATGGATTGGGAGTTGGACGCGCCGGTGCCGCCGCTGCCGCCACTGGAGGAGTTTACGGGGCCCAAGGGGCGCTACAGCACGATCCTGCGCATTATCGAGGCGGAGCAGCCCACGGTGCGCCAATTGCTGGGGCGCCTGGCCGCCGGCGGCGGGCATTGCACCATCGTGGGGACGCCCAAAAAGATCGTCGACCAGATGGAGCTGTGGTTTAAGAATGAGGGCGCCGACGGGTTTAACCTGATGCCGCCGTCGCTGCCGCACAGCGTCGAGGATTTTGTGGAGCAGGTCGTGCCGGAACTGCAGCGCCGCGGGCTTTTCCGCAAAGACTACGAGAGCGACACGCTGCGCGGGCATCTGGGCCTGGCCAAACCAACCTGAGCACATCCGAGGTGAAGGGGCGACTGGCGGCCTAGCTTCGCGAATCGCCCCAGTCGTGATAGGGAACCGCTCCGGAGCGATTTGCTCCGGAGCTTTTTTGTGCGCAGAATTCCACGTCGCGAATCCGAATCGCGATGAGACAAATTTACCAGATAGACCCCATACCTATGATTTTCAGCGATAAGACCTTTCGAACCCTTAATCTGGGCCCGGAATGGGTCGAGAACCTCGACCAACTTGGCTACGAGAAGATGACAGCGATCCAGGCAGAGGCCCTGCCGATGATGCTCGAGGGGGCCGATGTGCTCGGCCACGCGAGCACCGGAACCGGCAAGACGGCGGCCTTCGGGCTGGCGCTCTTGCGCAATATTAAGCCCGGCGGCGCGCGCCCCGGCGCCCTCGTTTTGTGCCCCACCCGCGAGCTCGCCGCCCAGGTCACCGACAATCTGCGCGCGCTCGCCCGGCCGCTGGCCAATACCAATATCGTGACGCTGTGCGGCGGGCATCCCTTCTCGCGCCAGCGCGAGTCGCTGGGGCACGGGGTCGACGTGGTGGTGGGGACGCCGGGGCGTGTGCTCGACCATCTTCGCCGCGAGACCCTGGACCTGTCTGAGCTGTCAACGCTGGTGCTCGACGAGGCCGATCGCATGCTCGATATGGGCTTTGTGCACGACGTGTCTGAGGTGGCCGATTTTGCGCCGGCCTCGCGCCAGACGCTGTTTTTCTCGGCCACGCTCACCGACGCGGTGCGCGAGCTGAGCGAGGAGTTCCAGAATGACGCGAAATTCGTGTCGGTCGTCTCCCAGGAGGACGCCCCCGAGATCACGCAATTTCTCTATCATATCGCGGGCGTGGAGCGGATCGACGCGCTTGAGCGGGTGCTTGCCCGGCATAAGCCCGAGTCGGCGATTATCTTCTGCAACCAGCGCGACACCTGCGATGAGGTGGTCCACGAGTTGGAGGCCGCCGGGCATTCCGCGCGGGCTTTGCACGGCGGGCTGGAGCAGCGCGAGCGCGACGATATGCTGCTGATGTTTAGCAATAAGAGCGTGCGCCTGCTGGTCGCGACCAACGTGGCGGCGCGCGGGCTCGACGTGGATGAGGTCGACGCGGTGATTAACTACGAGCTGCCGCGCGACACCAAGGCGTTTGTGCACCGCATCGGGCGCACCGCGCGCGCCGGCGGTGAGGGGCTCGCGATCAGCATCATCGGGCACAAGGACCAGAAGAAGATCGTCGAGCTGGACGAGTATTTTAACGGCGTTGAGATCACCCGCGCGGGCGATCTTCCCGACCGTTTCCCCGACCCCAAGCCGGCTGATATGATGACCATCGCCATTCAGGGCGGGCGCAAGGATAAGCTGCGCCCCGGGGATATCGTCGGCGCGCTCACCGGCGATATGGGGTTCGACGGCGGCACCATCGGGCTGATCTCGGTGCGCGACCGCATCACTTTTGTGGCGATGCATCACGCGGTGGCCGAGAAGGCGCTGGCGCGCATCAATCGTGGCAAGATCAAGGCGAAGACGTTCCGGGCCTTTATGCTCGGCAGCGAATAAATCGTCTGGACCTGTTTGCAAGGTGGTACTTTCAACTAAGCCGCCCAAAAGAGGGCGGCTTTCAAAGGGTTGGTAGCTGTGACTGACGAATTAAAAGATCTGCTCGCGCGCATCGAGAATGCGACGCAATTACTTGAGGAAATCCAGGAGGATCGCGGGCTGTTGGCTGACGTCGAGACCGAGGTGCGCAATCGGTTTTTGATGGCCGCCGGCATGGTGTCTCGGCCGGGGAAACGCGCGCGCAAAAAGCTCGCGCGGGCGCGGCTCAAAAAAGAAAAGCAGCAGCGCCGCGAGCACGACGAGGCGCTGATGGATCAGACCGAGATCCGCGAAAAACGCAGCAACCCGGTGTTCCTGACGCCGCGTTGGCGCGACGCGTCGAAGTTCAAGGAGTTGGCGGCTGCGCCGGCCTCCGAGCCCATCGGCCAGACCGAGGAGGAGCGCACCTGCTATGTCTGCCGCGACGCCTTCACGGACGTGCATTTTTTCTACGATCAGATGTGTATCAAATGCGGTGATTTCAACTACGCCAAGCGCTCACAGACCGCCGATTTGCGCGGGCGCGTGGCGCTGGTGACCGGGTCGCGCGTCAAGATCGGCTACCAGGCGGCGATCCTGCTGCTGCGGGCGGGGGCGTCGGTGATCTGTACCACGCGCTTTCCCCACGACGCCGCGCGCCGCTACGCCGCTGAGGAGGATTTCGACGAGTGGAAAGATCGCCTCAAGATCTATGGCATCGACCTTCGCCATACCCCGAGCGTCGAGAATTTCTGCGCGGAGCTCAATCGCACGCTCGATCGCCTCGATTTTATCATCAATAACGCCTGTCAAACGGTGCGGCGCCCGTCCGGATTCTACGACCATCTGATGGCGGCGGAGCTTGGCGCCGAGGAGATGTCCCCCGACGAACTTGCCCTGGTCGGTACCTTCAACCCGACCACCGCCGCCAGCGGGTTGCTCGCCGACGGTGGCAGTGAATTGGACACCACCCAAAAGGTCACTTCGGCCCACCTCAGCCAAGTCGAACTGCTCGCCGAAGATGGCGAGCGTGGGCATCATCTTTTTCCGGCCGGTGAGCTGGATGCTGACCTTCAGCAGGTTGATCTGCGCAAGGTAAATAGCTGGCGTCTCAAGCTCGACGAGGTCTCCGCGATCGAAATGTTGGAGGTTCACCTGGTCAACGCGGTCGCGCCGTTTATTATCAACGCGCGCCTCAAACGTCTGATGGAAAAGGTGCCCACGGCCGACAAGCATATCGTGAACGTCTCGGCCATGGAGGGGCAGTTCTACCGGGTCTTTAAGACCGACCGGCATCCGCATACCAACATGGCCAAGGCCGGGCTGAATATGATGACGCGCACCAGCGCGCCCGACTATATTGAGTCGGGCATTCATATGAATAGCGTGGACACCGGCTGGGTGACCGATGAGGACCCGGACCACCACGCGCGGCTGAAGCGCGAGCTGCACCGTTTTCACCCGCCGCTTGATATCGTGGACGGGGCGGCGCGAATCGTCGACCCGATTCTCCACGGCATTAACACCGGCGAGCATGTGTGGGGCCAGTTCCTAAAAGATTATAAGATTACGGACTGGTGAGCGTATTTCGCCACGAAGTCAGCGGGCGTGATGGGCGATTTGAAAGCGAGGGCTGCGGTCTGTAGACTGGGTCTTTGCTCAAAATTAGCACCCGTTGGCTTCGTGCGGCGAAAATTCATCCAAAATGCATCCAAAGTGCATCCGAATCGGCAGCGCTAAATTCTAGACAATCAGGGAGAGAAATATGACCATTGAATCGCATTCAAACGAGACCCAGACGCTGTGGGACCGTGGTGAATTCCAGGTGATGATTAAATCGGGGAGCACCGGGACGGTGATCGGGTTTTGCGCAGGGACGCCCGCCGATGAGCTCGAAATCGAGGAGACGGCGATGCGTGAGGGCACGGAGGTCACGATTGAGAAAAAATTACTCAAGACGGGCCGCCAGATTTGGACGGTAAACCCGGTCGGCGGCCGCGATGAGCCCGATGTAATTGACTGGTAATGCGCGTGTTGGTAGCTTGAAGGGCACGCCTTCCAATCTAGTCGCGATGATTTTGTAGTTTCAGTCTCAGAGAATTGATTGAAGTTTTCTGATGAATGGCAGGCGAGTAAGGTGTTGATGGTTGTATAATAAGGTTGTTAGGCTCCCCTAAGAGCGATATAAAAATAATGAACGAACAGCCCCCCATTGATGACGTATCGTCTCGGGTCTCCGCGTGGATGCTTACGTCTCTGGGCCATGTGGGCGCGGTGACGCTGATCGCGTCGAGCATCGCGCTGTTGATCGTGCCGATGTCGACGCTGAAGCTCGTCCTGTCGGCCCACCGCGTCGCGCCGGCGATGATTCAGCGCTCGATGCCGTCGATCCTCCTGCATATTGGATTGTCCGCCTGCATCTGGGCGCTTTGCGTTATCATGTACAAATTGTGGACGCGCCCTCGCCCCCAGGTGATTCATCGGCTTGGCCAGCGCGGCAGCGTGATGACCGAGACCCTGATCGTGCTGCCGGTCTTCTTCTTGCTCTGCTTCGGCATGGCGCAGTTGGCGGTCAATAATATCGGGGGGATCTTGGCCAATGTCGCGGTCTACCAGGCTGCGCGCGCCGCGTGGGTGTGGCAGCCCGAGGTTGGCGTGACGCGCGTGTCCACCGAGGTCACCGCCGAGGAGGCCAAGAATCGGGTGCGGATTGCGGCAGCGCTGGTCATGACGCCGGTCGCCCCGGGAGACTTCTTAAAGGACACCGAGAGCAACAGCGCGTTTAAGGACACCCGAGATGCGATGGCCTCGTCTCAGGATATTCTCGGGACGATCCTGAATATCCCGGATATTCTGTCGGGCTTTGAGACCGGCGGCAACACCCGGGCGACCCGGAGCAATCTAAGCATCTCACGGGCGCTGGATGAGTCGAGCTTTATGACCCGAAGCGTGCGCAAATTTACCCACGCCTATCAGGCTACCTCAGTTGAGATCAGCGAAGACAGCGGGCGCACGAAGGTCGATCTTACCTTCAAGCTCCAGCAGGTGATGCCCTTTGCGAATCGCATCTTTGGGAAGTTCGAAGTCGTCGATGGGCGCGAGGGGCTCTTCAGCGTCTATGAGCGAACCTATAGCTTTCGCACCCAGCCCTTTAAGCCCAACGCCCAGACCCCGGATGGGGTCGGCAACGTCCCCGAGCAGCAGCCCGACGGCGGTAAGCCCGACCTTGAAGGCGGCGTTGATTGGGAGGGCAGCGAGGATGGCGGCTATGACCCGAATAACCCCCCGTCAAGCGGCTGACTCTCAGCGCCGCAGCGGTGGTGTCGACAGCGATGTTGAAGGTTGCGATTAATTTTGAGGATACGCGCTCATGGAATTCATAGATAAGCAATTGAGACGGTTTCACGCCAACCAGAGCGGAGCGATTATACTGCTGGTGCTGGCGGCGCTCATCATGGTTTTTATGATGGCGTTGGTCGTGTTCGACGCCGGCGAGGCGGGGCGCGATAAGATCCGGGTGCAGCAGGCTGCGGATACCGCCGCCTGGAGCGAGTCGGCGGTCAAGGCGCGCTCGATGAATATGATCGCGTTCTCCAATGTCGCCAAGCGCGTGACCATTGGGATGACCTCGTTCTACGCCGCGCTCTGGGTGTCATTCGCCGAGTTGGGGGCGCTCACCGCGGTCGCCACGGTGGCGGCCTGCGTGCTGGCGGTTGTGTCGTTTGGGTCTCTGGCGACGATATGCGAAAAGATGATCGAGTTTGCCGCGGAGCTCGTCGAGATTGTGCTCGACGAGGCGCAGGACGGCGGCACGTTTAAGTCGAGTCTAAACGGGGGGTATTTCAAGGACGACGTGATCGCGCTGGACAATTACCAGAAGTATATGGCCGAGCTCACCCCCTGGTGGGCATTTGCCGAGGGCATCCAGCGCGGTATCCGCAACGGCGCCCATATGTCGGCGAGCTTCCCGGTGCCCGAGAATGACTTCCCTGGAATTAACCTGCCGATCTCGATCAACGGCCTCAATATGAACGGCTCCGGGATCGACGCGAAGCTGCCGGTCGAGCGGGCCTCCGAGGACGACGGTACCGACATCATGTGCGGGCGCGTCGGGTCCACCGTCGATTATATCACCCACTTTGCCGATTATGAGCTCCAAAACCTCATCAATTCGGACACCAACTGGAAGTCGATCATCATCTATCTGGTCACCGGCGGCCTGGCGGCGGCGCAGATGAAGATGATGTGCAAAAGTCAGATGAACAACGTTTATAAGGAGCCAGGACGCCCCTGGCGCATCCCGAAATATGACAACCCCGCCGAATGGATGCTCAACGCGTCGACGCTGACCTTCGCCTACCGGGCGGACGCCGAGCGCATGAATCAGGGGCGAAACCGCCTTGACCTGATGGGCGACGATGTGAAATTCGGCACGCTCAAAAAACATATCTACAAGTCCGGCGGCTATTTGGCCATGAGTCGCTCGGAGATCACCTACCAGGACTCCGGCATGCCCGACCTCTGGCATCCCTCTTGGACGGCTCGTATGCGGCCCGTCGCGTTGCCGGACGAGTGGAGCAATAGCGGCGTGACCCTGGGCGCCGCCTATAATGACGTGTCGATTATACTGGCCGCAGGCGAGAAGCTAGGCGACCTGACCGACGGCCAGGGCGTCGACGGCACCGGTTGGATTAATGATTTGGCGCGCCTCATCATGGCGACCCAGACATTCGATAACGAAAAAATTGAGGGGCTCTCCAAATGAATATTGGTACGATTCGAAACAAGGTTTTGCGTCCATTATTCATCGGGTTCCAGCGCGATGAAGACGGCGCCGCGCTCACCGAGATGGTCATGACGTTGCCCATCTGGATTCTGATGCTCGGCGGGATCATCTCGCTGGGGCGACTCGGGATGAACACCACGTCCAACCAACTCGATGTCCAGACCGGCCTGTGGGACGGGGTCTTCGAGGTCAGCGCGACCGACGATTCGCCAGGCAGTGGTGATAGCTCCAGCGACCCGCAATGGGTTCATTTTACGCCCATCTCTGGCGGCGCCGCGGCTGCATATGAGAGCGGTACATTGGCCGGGATGAGCCAAAACCCCAACCAGATTATCGATGGCGTTAACTCGGCCACGATGGGCGCGATGGCGGTCACTGGTACGCTCGGTGAGTCCTACGGCAGGACCCTGCCGCTGCAGGTTGTGCCGGGCCATACGATGCCTGACGTCACCACCGATCCCGATGATGTCTTGCAGGTCGGCAGCCCTTATCCCAAGAAGGTCACCTACGACGGCGTGCTCAACTCCAGCACCGACTATAATACCGGCGGCGGTTGGCTATCGACGGTCACAAACGCCATCGGCAATGTGGTGGCCTCGGCAGGTATGGTGGGCTCGCTTGGCGCGGGCATCCGC
The DNA here is from genome assembly GCF_003258315.1 of Bradymonas sediminis. Taxonomy (GTDB): domain Bacteria; phylum Myxococcota_A; class Bradymonadia; order Bradymonadales; family Bradymonadaceae; genus Bradymonas; species Bradymonas sediminis. The sequence goes on along the minus strand of NZ_CP030032.1, from coordinate 3,715,968 downwards.
TACGGCGAGGTCTATACCGAGTCGAATTACGACACCGACGTGATGTTCAATGTCACCATTCCGGCCTCGGCCCACGCAAATATTCTGGTGGCCCCCAAGCCGATGACGGGCAATGACGCGAAGTGGCGCCCCTTCTTGATGAACCGTCTGCTCGCCGGAGGCGAGGAGAATTACTCCAAGATGATGCGTTTTGGCGGCGACCCCAGCTGGGACGCCGAGGGCAGCCCGGACACCGGGGATTTTGACGCCGATGAACTAGATGCGGACACGATTAACGACAAAGCCGACGAGATCAAAGAGCAGAATGCGGAAGGGGGCGGTTGAGCCGCGCCCCTGGCTGCTTCACACGTAGCGTCCTGTTTGTTGGTTGATGAATCCCGAGCGTATTGGAGACGATGATGACGATAGATTTTAATAAACTGTTGATCAGCGGTTTAAAGCTGGGCGCCAGCGGCGCGCTGATCTGCGCCATCGCGTGGGCGGTCGTCACCTTCAGTTCGCCCGGCGGCGAGGTCGAGCCGGCCGAGGCGACCATCCTCTCGATGGATATGTTCGCGCCCGCCTCCAAAAGCAAGCGCTTCGCCGATACCCTGGAGGCCTTCGACATGGAGGAGCCCCGGGCCTACGATTGGAACGGCAACACCGTCTATTTTTCGATGGCCACCACCGACGCCTCGCCTATGGAAGTGCTGCACGCTTTTCAGCAAGAGTTGGTGCAAAACGGCGTAAACAAAAAGATGCACACGCGCATTTTGCCCAGCTTCCCGCGCGTCGATTCCTTCGAGGCGCTGGGCAAGAAGAGTGAGAGTAAGAAGGTCGAGCGATGGAGCGAGAGCAAGCGGGCGCAGCTCGATGATTTTTTCGCCGGTGGCCTGGTCCCCATAACGATCCGCCCGGGCTATGTGGCCATGGCGGGCGCGACCTCCAAAGGCGAGGCCGACAACGCGGTCGATTTCTTCAAAGAGCAGATCGCGGCGAAACGCTCGCTTGAGGATAGCGTCAAGATTATGCGCTATGTCGAGGCGCGTCGCGCGCCCGACGAGGCAAAGACGATGATCTCCGCGGTCTGGAGTGACGATAAATTGGAGATGGACAAATTTGCCCCGGACTCCAAGCGCTCCGACCTCGCCGTGTCTTCCGAGGCGCCCGCGTGTCTTGGGTGCCGCCGCATCATGAGCTTTGGCGGCACCGGTAAAGAGGCGAATTACGGCACCAATGTCTTCGTCGGCTACCAGCACGTCGATGAGACCATCCAATTTTATGACCGCGCCATGCAAAACCGTGGGTGGAAGCCCGCAACGGCGTCGATTATTTTGCGCCGACTTGCTGAGCAAGGCGTGATCCCGCCGAGCGCGGCCCGCACGGTCTCCTTTAATAAGGACGGCAAATTCGCCACGGTGGTCGCCTATCCCAGCGGTATGGGCGGCGAAACCCAGGTCCACGTCTTCGAATCTCCCTGAATAATTTGAAGATGCGATGCGTTGTCTCCCACGCCCCGAGCGCTCGCGCCTCGGGGCGTTTTTAACGTTATACGAATATGCTATGGCATCGCGCGAGAACGACTGCTATGCGATTGCTCGTCTCGGACGACTTATCTTCGCGTTTATTAGGGATTTAAATATGACCGCTCAACCCGCCTCGCTGCACTCTCCACGATTCGCTCACCTCCCGAAGGTTGGTCTATTAGGCGCGCTTTGCGTCGGCCTGACGATGATGCTGGGTGGGTGCTCCTCGCCCGAAACGGTCGATGACCACACCGGCGCCGATGCGGCGACCGGGGACGTCCAGCAAGCCGACGGTGAGGGGGCCGACACCACCCCCGTCGAAGTTCAGCAGATCCGCGTGGCGACCTATAATACCTCGCTGTTTCGCAGCACCGACGGTGGATTGCTCCAGGGGCTTACCGGCGGCGAGGACGCCCAGGCGCGCAAGGTCGCCGAGCTCATTCAGCGGGTGCGCCCCGATATCGTCCTGCTCAACGAATTCGACTGGGACGCCGACGGCGAGAGCGCGAAGATCTTTATGCGCGACTACCTCAGCGTCGACCAGAACGGCGCCGGGGCGATCGAGTACGCCCATCACTATATCCCGACCACCAACACGGGCATCCCCAGCGGCGTCGACCTCAATAATAAGGACGGCGTCGTGATGACGCCCGGCTCGCGCGGCTACGGCGACGACGCCTTCGGATTCGGCCAATTCCCCGGCCAATACGGCATGGTCGTGCTGTCGCGCTTCCCGATTAAGGCCGACCAGGTGCGCACATTTCAGAATTTCTTATGGCGCGATATGCCCGATAACCTGCAGCCCACCGACTGGTATTCGGCCGAGGCCGTCGACGTAATGCGCCTGTCGTCGAAGAACCACGCTGATGTCGCGATCGACGTGGGCGGCACGCCGCTGCATCTTCTCATCAGTCACCCGACGCCGCCGAGCTTCGACGGCCCCGAGGACCGCAACGGCCGGCGAAACCACGACGAGATTCGTGTGTGGGTCGACTATATCTCGGGCGCCGAGCAGAGCGCGTACCTGACCGACGATTCGGGCGTCAGCGGCGGGCTCGGCGACGAGGCATTTGTGCTGCTCGGCGACCTCAATAGCGACCCGAACGACGGCAATAGCCGGCGCGAAGCGCTGCTCGGATTGCTCTCCCATCCGCGTGTCCAGGACCCCAAGCCGACCAGCGACGGGGCAGTCGAGGCGAACGAGCGCGACGGTCGAGTTAATACCGCTCATACGGGCGACCCCGCGCTCGACACCGCCGACTTCAACGACAATAGCGTCGGGAATCTGCGGGTCGATTACGCCTTGGCCTCCGCAGATCTGACCGTCGTCGACAAAGGCGTCTTCTGGCCGGCCAGCGACGCTGAGCACGCCGACCTCATCAAGATCTCGGACCACCACCTGGTCTGGGTCGACGTCGAGATCGAGAAGCCCTGACCTGGGCTCGGCGTGGCGCGCAGCCCGAATCACCCCGATCAGGGCTGCGCGATCCCATGCTCCCGCAGCTTTCTCCACAAGGTCGTGCGGCTGATGCCCAGCAGCGCGGCCGCCTCCTGTTTTTTGCCGCCACTCTCCTGCAGCGCGGCGACCAGCCGCTGATATTCAAGCTGCCGCTCGGTCAACGCCGGCGCCTCCTGCTCGGTGTCTCCGGGCACCGTCTCCCCACGCAGCTCGGGCGTGAGGTCTTTGAGTTGAATCGTCGGGCCGCTGCCAATAATCAGCGCGCGGCGCACCACATTTCTTAGCTCCCGTACATTGCCCGGCCAGGGATACTCGAGGATCGCGCGCATCGCGGGGCCCTCGATGCCCGTGATATCGCGGCCCGACTCCCGGGAGAATCGCTCGACAAAATGCCAGGTCAACAGCTCGATATCGCCCGCGCGCTCGTTGAGCGGCGGCAAGAAGAGCGGCACCACCCGAATTCGGTACATAAGATCTTCGCGAAATCGCCCCTGATTGACCGCCTCGCGCAGCGACACGTGGGTCGCCGAGATGAGCCGGATGTCCACCTTCACCGATTCGGTGCCACCCACCGGCGTGTAGGTGCGCTCCTCGAGCACCCGCAACAGCTTCGCCTGTAAATCCAGCGGGACCTCGGCGATCTCATCCAAGAAGATCGTCCCCCCGTCGGCCCGCGCGAAGAGTCCCTCCTGGTCGCGAATCGCGCCGGTAAACGACCCCTTCTTATGCCCGAAGAGCCGCGACTCGAGCAGGTCGCGGGTCAGCGTCGCGCAGTTGAGCACCTCGAAGGGCTTGTCGGCCCGTTGGCTGAGCTGCTGAATCGCGCTGGCCACCAACTCTTTTCCGGTGCCCGTCTGCCCTCGGATCAGCGCCGGCGCATCTGTGCGCGCCACGCGCCGCACGAGCTCAAAAAACTCGAGCATCTTCTCGGAGACGGTGAGCATGCCATAAAAGGAGGTCGCGTCGGTTTGTGGAGGATAGTGCATAGGGTTCGGTGGTCCCGCGCTGCTGCGATGTCACGTTCGAGATTATTAAGGGGGTTTCGTTTTATTGGGCGTTGTCGAAACAATTTGAAACATTATGCCCGTTTTAGCATCTCATGCAATAGCGAGCTTCGGTAAGGTTAAGCTCAGCGATCGCCTCCACAACGGCGTGATGGCCGCATTTGGCCGGCGCAGCGCGGGCTTTTTCAATGTTGGCACGCCAAATGCACTATAGGCTGGCGGAAGTAGCTATTGACTTATTTGGTGCACCGTTGCCAAGGAGATATTATGACAATCACAGCAATCATCGCCGCGCTCGCGATGGGATTCGTACTTGGCCTATTGGGCGGGGGCGGCTCGATCCTCGCGGTGCCAATCCTGATGTATTTAATCGGTCTGGAGGATAAGGTCGCCATCGCGACCAGCCTCCTGGTGGTCGGCGCGACCGGCCTGGGGGCCGTGATCTCACACGCCCGCGCCGGCAACGTCGACTGGCGCACCGGCGGCATCTTCGGCGGCGCCGCGATGGCCGCCGCCTACCTGGGCGGCAGTTTTGCCAAATTGATCCCCGGTCAGTTGTTGATCGGGGGCTTCGCGGCCATCATGTTGCTGTCGGCGACGCTGATGCTTCGCGGCGGGGCGAAGGTGCCGGTCGCGGCCCAGCCGGGCGCCGAGCCCCGGGTCTCGGCCGCGAAGTTGCTCGCCCTGGGCGGGGCGGTCGGGCTTTTGTCCGGCCTTGTCGGCGCCGGTGGCGGGTTTGTCATCGTGCCTGCCCTGGTGATATTCGGTGGCATTTCGATGCGCCTGGCCATTGGGACCTCGCTGGCGATCATCGCGCTGAAATCTTTCGCAGGCTTCGCCGGTTATCTCGGTCACGTGGAGATCGACTTCCTCCTGGCGGGCGGCTTCGCGGTCGCCTCGGTCATCGGCACTTTTGCCGGCGCGGCGGTCAGCCAGCGCATCAACGCCGCCCGCTTGCGCACCGGCTTCGCCTATTTCGTCCTCATCGCCGGCACGCTCATCCTCGGCGAGCAGCTCGAATCGCCTCTGATTCTCAATATGATACTCGCCGTGGTGATCGCGGCGGTCGCCTTCGGCCTGCGCTATTTAGGCACCCGGCGCGCCGCCAAGAAATCGGTGGCCACACCCTGAACTCAAGTCTCGAACGCTTTCGCAACGAATTCACGTTATATATCAACGCAGTAGGATAATAGTTATGGAAAACTTCACGCCATTCGCATCAACCATCGGGGGCATTCTCATCGGGCTGTCCGCCGCGATTATGCTCGGCGCAAACGGGCGCATCGCGGGCATCAGCGGGATCTTCAACGGGGTGATTCAGCCCCAAAAAGGCGAGTTCGGCTGGCGCGCGCTGTTCATCGGCGGACTCCTGGTGGGCGGAGCGTTCATGATGCTCTTTACCCCCGAGTCCTTCGCCATCACGGTGGAGCGCGCGCCCTGGATGGTCGCGCTCGCCGGGCTGCTGGTGGGCTTTGGCACCCGCCTCGGCAGCGGCTGCACCAGCGGCCACGGCGTGTGCGGCCTGCCGCGCTTCTCGGCCCGCTCGCTGGTCGCGACGGTGTCCTTTATGGCCACCGGCGCGATCACCGTCTTCGTGATGAATCTGCTCCTTGGAGGTGCATAATGAACCGCTCTATCGTGTTAATTTCAGGTATTCTCTTCGGCATCGGGCTGGTCTTGTCGGGCATGACTCAGCCGAGCAAGGTCATCGGGTTTTTGGACTTCTTTGGCAATTGGGACCCCAGCCTCGCTTTTGTCATGGGCGGCGCGGTGCTGGTCAACCTGGTGCTCTTTCGCTTCATCTTTAAGCGCCAGCGTCCGCTCTTTGCCGAGAAATTCCACCTGCCCACCAGCAAGGATATCGACTGGCGACTGGTGACCGGCGGCGCGCTCTTCGGCATCGGTTGGGGTATCGCGGGCTTTTGCCCCGGCCCCGGGATCACCTCGCTGGTCTCATTGCAGGCGCCCGCGTTTATTTTTGTTATTGCCATGGCCGCAGGGATGTTCCTCTTCACGGCCTTCGATAAACAGTTGAAGAAGTCATAATCCACCCAAACTAGGAGGTTGCACCATGGAAATTAAATCGTTTTATGACACTCGTACGTCCACGCTCTCCTATGTTGTCTACGACGTCGACACCCGCGACGCCGTGGTGATCGACCCGGTGCTCGACTATGAGCCGAAGTCCTCGAAGACCTGGACCGAGTCGGCCGACGCGCTGATCGCCTTCGTCAAGGACAACGACCTCAAGCTCCAATATATCCTGGAGACCCACGCCCACGCCGACCATCTGTCGGGCTCGCAGATCGTCCAACAGGCCTTCCCGCAGGCGAAACTCGCCGTCGGCGAGCGCATCACCGAGGTGCAGAAGGTCTTTAAAAACGTCTTCGACCTGCCGGCTGATTTCCCCACCGACGGGCGTCAATTCGACCTGCTCCTCAATGAGGATGAGCCGCTCCAGGTGGGAACGCTCACCATTGAGACCATCTTCACCCCGGGGCACACCCCGGCGTGCGTGACCTATAAGGTAGAGGACGCGATCTTCACCGGCGACGCGCTCTTTATGCCCGATATGGGCACCGGGCGTTGCGACTTCCCCGGCGGCAGCTCCGCCGACCTCTACGAGTCGGTGCAAAAGCTCTACGCGCTGCCCGATGACACCCGCGTCTTCGTCGGCCACGACTATCAGCCCGGGGGGCGCGAGCTGGCGTGGGAGACGACCATCGGCGAGCAAAAGGCCAATAATATTCAGATCCCGGCCGGGCGCAGCAAAGAGGAGTTCATCAAATTCCGCGACGAGCGCGACGCCGGTCTCGAGGCTCCGCGCCTGCTGTTCCAGAGCGTGCAGGTCAACGTCGACGCCGGGCATCTGCCGCAGCCCAGCGGCAACGAAGTGCGCTACCTGCGCATCCCGGTCAACGTCTTTAAGCCGAGCCGCGACGAGGGCGAGACCGAGCTTAACGAGGTCTGAGCCCCCACGCCCGGGCGTCTCTTGGAGCATGTCTTTTACGGAGCCTAATATGTTGTTGAGTACGACGAAGAAGCTGCTGTCGCTGATGATTTTACTGGTCGGTCTGACCGCGCTCGCCTCGGGCTGCGCGACGGCGGGCGCCGAGTCGCAGCCGCAGGCGCTCGGCGCCAACGCGCAGCAAGCCGAGCAACCCCATAAGGCCGCCATCGGGGTGCGCACCGAGCGCCACCTGCAGGTCGGCCTGCTCACCGCGCGCCAGATGTTCCAGGGAGTCGGCGGCTACCAGGCCGACCAGGTCACGATCGTGGTCTGCGGTCCGGCGGTGGAGTTTTTGCTCGCCGACACCGATATTCAGGCCGAGATCGAGCGCACCGAAAAAGAGGGCGACGTGCGCGTGGTCGCCTGCGGCATCACCCTGGAGGCCATGAATATCGACCCCGCCGCGCTCGCCCCGAGCGTCGAGGTGGTCCCCAACGGGTTTATCGAGCTTGCCCGTCTCCAGGCGGCGGGTTACGAGGCGGTAGTGCTCTGAGTCAGGCGCCCGCGTCTCCTCCTCATCACCTCTGAATCGCAGCATCTAAAATCAGGCGTTCGACCCGGCGACTTCGCGCAGCGCGCGCGAGGTCGTCGACGCCTGGTATCGTGTTTTTCTTGCCGGAAATCGCATGTCGACGATCGCAATCATCGCAGCGCTCATCGTGGGTTTTGTCGTGGGTTTGTTGGGCGGGGGCGGCTCGATTATGGCCGTGCCGACCCTGGTCTATCTGGTCGAACTCAGCGAAAAGTCGGCCATCGCGACGAGCCTCTTCGTCATCGGGACGACCAGCGCGGTCGCGGTGGTCTCGCACGCGCGCGCCGGCAATGTGGCCTGGCGGGCCGGGGTGGTCTTCGGCATCTGCGCCATGGCAGGCGCCTTCGTGGGCGGCAACCTCGCCAGCCTCTTCCCCGGTGAAATGTTGCTCGCCGGCTTCTCGCTGATCATGTTGCTCGCCGCGGTGATGATGCTTCGGGGGCGCAAAACCCCCGCCGCCGCCGCGGTCACCCACGACGCCCCCAAGCCGAGGCGCGTCCCGTTTCGAAAGCTCATCCCGCTGGGGATTGGCGTCGGCCTTCTGACCGGATTGGTCGGCGCAGGCGGCGGATTTATCGTCGTGCCGACCCTGGTCGTCGTCGCCGGCCTGCCGATCCGCCGCGCCATCGGCACCTCCCTGCTGGTCGTCACGATGAACTCCTACGCCGGCTTCCTCGGCCATATCAGCCACGTCACCATCGACTATAAGTTGGCGGTCGCCTTCCTGGTCGCCTCCATCATCGGCTCGTTTGTGGGCGCCGAGGTCAACAAACGCATCGACGCCAGCCGTCTGCGCATCGGCTTCGCCTATTTCGTGCTCATCGCCGGCACGTTGATCCTCGGCGAGCAGCTCGGCGCCCCGATGATCCGCAGCGGGTTTGCGGCCACGGTCGTGGTCTTTGTGGTGCTCAGCGTGCGCCGCCTGGCCGCCCGCGGCCAGGCCGAGGCGATGCCGGCATCGGCGGAGTGAGAGTATTGTTCGGAAGCTGACACACAGACGCCCCGCCCCATCGAATGGGGCGGGGCATTTTGTCGTTGGTGCGATTAGTTATCGCAGGTGAATTTTTGACCGGAAGTACACGCATCCATATGGATTTTCACATCCGCCGGTAAATTTTTGTCGCAGGTCGACTGGCGCATGTTGAGCGTGTTGACGCAACTGTCGATCTGAGAGCTGGAGGTTGGGCATGAGGAGATGCAGCGGCGAAACTCGTCGATCGCGTTCGTGGCGCAGCGGATAAATACGGTATAATCTTCGGCATAGCACTCGGCAACATCGCGCTCACATGCCGTGGGGAGCGGGTTGGTGGTCCCTTGCTCCATGATACACTGGTTCATATCGCCATTATTGGTAATATCTGCATAGCAAACACAAAACTCCTTGCTGTACTCTTCGCTGCTCTCTTCTAGATCGGCTAAACTAGAATCGATTTCTTCTTTCGCGCTTGGCGCGTCATCGCCGCAAGCAAATACAAAGAATAGCAAGAATAGAAACGCATACGTTCTCTTCGCCATGTGTGGCTCCCGTCCATAGTAATATTTTACAAAGATGTGCCTTTAGAATGTCACCTGTTTATTTGGGTGGCAAGGATTGGAGCGGTGTGTATGGAGGCGAATGGCGTTAAATTTTTGTTAAAATTACGTGGGTCAGGGCGGTTGAAGCCCAGGCGCACATAAAAACGCCCCGCCCCATCGAATGGGGCGGGGCGTTTTGTCGTTGGTGCGAGCGGCGCAAACGAAGGAGTCCGGGCTCTCGGCCTGATGCACCCGCCCGGCACCCCGCGCCGGGAGGGCTGCGCCCGACAAATTCGGAACCTCAACCGTAACTTAGAAGGCCTTTGCCCTCAAAAATGAGCCACCTGCCTCATTTTTGAGGGCTTGGCCCGACAAATTTGCGTCGACAGTGACGATTTTTGAGGGCTTGGGGCTCAAAAAATGGGGCAAAGGGCCGGTTTTTGAGGCGATAGCCCTCGATTTTAGGCTAAGGCCGACGTTTTTTGAGGGGTGAGGGCGGGTCAGACGCGGTATGGGAGTGATCGTCGAGGGGGGCGGCCTGCGCGAGGCGCCCAGCTTAACTAAGGCGCAGCAGATTCAACGCGTCCTTCTCGACGCCCAGACCATATTCGACGAGCAGCCGCACCAATTGCTGACCGTCCATCAGCCCGACCGGCACGGCGTCGGAGCGCTCGGCCTCTGCGCGGGCACCCGCGCTAAAGTCGCTGGTGGTGATGATCAGGCCTTGCTCATGAGAGCCAAGGCTTCCGCGGACCTGTTGGACGATGGGCGTTTGAATATTGCTCTTCCAGCGTTTGACCTGGACGGCCATCTTGGTGCGAATGACATCGCCGACGACCAGGGTGCCACGCACATCGATTCCGCCGTCGTTATGACGCGTCGTGACGGCCACGTCGGTGAACCCGAGCGCGACGAGCAATTGCCCGGCTAACTCCTCAAACTCGGTGGGGTCCATCTCGTGAAGTTGCTCGTGAAGCCTGCGACGTACGCTTTCGTTGTGAGCCTCAATATAGGCGGTCAGCCCGGTCTGGTTCCACCGTGTAAGCCCGATCATGCCGTCGCCGAGCATCTCAAAGCGCTGCGTGTCGCCGCGCTCTTTGCGTCGTTTGGTCTCCTGAAGGATGGACGCGTTGAGGGTGGTCGACGGGTTTTTGCTCTCGCTAACGAGCAGCCCCAGATCGAGCGCGCGGTCCGTGATCTCTGCGTAATGCATCGGCTCGCGCTCGGCGAAGACCTGCAGGATGCGCTCGGCGGCGTCGGTAAAGGACAGCGGCTCAAGCGTCGATATATATTCAGGTGCTGACGTGTCTGGGTCTTCGGGGATACACTCGATTTCGGCCTCTGATGCAGTCTCGAGCCCGTCTCGATTTAGGTCATAAATGCCCGGTTTTATTCGTATAAAATCCGACGCGTCGCCTTTGTTTTTGATGTCCACGGCTAGCTTCGCGCCGATGGTGGCATCGGGCGTGGCGCCGCTGGTCGTCCACAAGCCGCGCTCCAATATACGCCGGGTAATTTCGCCATAATGGAGCGGCCCGTCGACCTCGGCGAGCACGATTTTGGCGGCTTCGACTGCGGTGAATGTCTCAGCGTCGAACGCGTCAATTTGTACCTCGAGGTTTGGCGGGAGCATTTCGCCGCCGTCAAACTCATATGGGTCGAGCTTGATTAATTCATCCGGGACGCCTTTATCTCGTGGCCTGGCAATCGCCTGATGGAGTTCGGCCGGCATTCCGGCGGCGTATAGTTCGGCAGCCGCCCTGCCGCGTTGAGTCAACGCCCAGGTGCCGCGTTTGATGCTCCGCGAAAGCCCCGCGCGCTTTAGGCGGTCGTGCGCCCAGCCAATTCGGTTGTGATAGACCGGTTGGGTACCACTGGGCAGTAGGGCGGCGCGTTGCGCCTGCGAAAGGCTCATGCGTGTGGCGAGGTCTTCGTAGATTTGCGATGTTTTGAGCCCTGACGGGTATTCGGCAAGTAGAGCCAACAGTGGTTCAATATAGAGATCGTATGTGGGGTTTTCTTGAGTCATCTGTTGAGTTCCTTGCTTGGCCGTCCGTTTGATTTATCGGAGTGCGGGCCTCCCGGCCCGCATTGGGCGAAGCCCAAGAGTGTGACCCACAATAGCAAGAGCATTGAAGCCAGGGCCGTCCGGGCTCCGTCCTACTCACATCGCCCGCCGATACTGCCCACCCACCTCATAAAGCGCGTGGGTGATCTGCCCAAGGCTCGCGTAGCGCACCGTGTGCATCAACTCAGCAAAAATATTGCCGTGGTTGAGCGCGGCCTGCTTGAGCCGCTCGAGCGCGGCTTCGGCCTGGTCGGCGCGGGCCTGCTGGAACGCGGCGAGGTTGGCGATCTGGGCCTTCTTTTCGGCTTCGGTGGAGCGGATAAGCTCCAGGTCGTGCTCGTCCTCGTCGGCGTCGGACAAGAAGGTGTTCACGCCGATGATCGGCAGGGCGCCCGAGTGCTTTTTGCGCTCGTAATAGATCGACTCTTCTTGGATCTGGCTGCGCTGGTATTGGCGCTCCATCGCGCCGAGGACGCCGCCGCGGTTGCTGATATTCTCGAACTCCTGGAGCACCGCCTCTTCGACCAGGTCGGTGAGCTCCTCGACGATAAACGAGCCCTGATTGGGGTTCTCGTTTTTGGCCAGGCCGAACTCCTTATTGATGATGAGCTGGATGGCCAGGGCGCGGCGCACGCTCGCCTCGGTGGGCGTGGTGATGGCCTCGTCATAGGCGTTGGTGTGCAGGCTATTGCAATTGTCGAAGAGGGCGAGGAGCGCCTGCAGGGTGGTGCGGATATCGTTGAACTGAACTTCCTGGGCGTGCAGGGAGCGCCCGGAGGTCTGGATATGGTATTTGAGCCGCTGCGAGCGCGCGTTTGCGCCGTATTTCTCGCGCATCACGACCGACCAGATGCGCCGGGCGACGCGCCCGAGCACCGTGTATTCGGGGTCCATACCGTTGGAGAAAAAGAACGACAGGTTCGGGGCGAAGTCGTCGATATGCATGCCGCGTGACAGATAATATTCGACGTAGGTAAAGCCGTTGGCCAGCGTGAAGGCGAGCTGGGTGATCGGGTTCGCGCCGGCCTCGGCGATATGATAGCCGCTGATCGAGACCGAATAATAATTGCGCACCTTTTTGTCGATAAAATACGCCTGGATATCGCCCATCATCTTCAGCGCGAAGTCGGTCGAGAAGATGCAGGTATTCTGGGCCTGGTCCTCTTTGAGGATGTCGGCCTGCACGGTGCCGCGCACTGCGCGAAGCGTGTCGTCGTAGAGTTTTTCGTAGGCTTCGCCCTCGGGCACATGCCCATTTTCTGTGCGGTAGGCCTCGACCTGCTGGTCGATGGCGGTGTTCAAAAACATCGCCAGGATGATCGGCGCGGGGCCGTTAATCGTCATCGACACGCTGGTGTAGGGGTCGGCCAAATCAAAGCCTGCGTACAGCTTTTTCATATCGTCGAGCGAGCAGATGCTCACCCCTGAGTTGCCGATCTTGCCGTAGATATCGGGGCGAAGCGCCGGGTCCTCGCCGTAGAGCGTCACCGAGTCAAACGCGGTGGACAGGCGCTTGGCCTTCTCGCCCTGGCTCAAATAATGGAAGCGCTGGTTGGTGCGCTCGGGCGTGCCCTCGCCGGCGAACATGCGCGCGGGGTGCTCGTCGACGCGCTTAAAGGGGAAGACGCCGGCGGTGTAGGGGAAGCGTCCCGGGACGTTTTCGAGCATCTGCCAGCGGATCTGGTCGCCCCAATCGCGGTATTTAGGCAGCGCGACCTTGCGGATCTTGGTGCCCGAGAGCGACTCGGTCACCAGCTCAAAGGGGACGCCTTTGCCGCGGATTTCGATGATCGTCTCGTCGCCGTCATAGGCCGCTTTGAGGTCTTCCCAACCCTCCAGGAGCTTCTGGGTTTCGCGGGTGAGGTCGGCCTCGATGGCGGTGTGGCGCGCCTCCAGAGCCTGGGTCAAATCGTCGGCGTCCGCGTCGGCCAACTCGGCGCGCGCGCCCTCGATGCGGTAGAGGCGGCTGGCAAGCTCGGCCTGGGCCTCGACCTGGGCGCGGTAGTCGCGGCAGGTCTCGGCGAGCTCGGCCAGGTAGCGCTCGCGGGCCGGCGGGATGATCTCGTTTTGTTTTTGGGTGACCGGTCCGTCGGCCTTCCATTTCGACGGGGGCACTTCGCCGAACGCCTTCTTGATCACCGCCTGATAAAGGGCGGTGACGCCGCTGTCGCCGAATTGGCTGGCGATGGTGGCAAATACGGGCAGGTCATCGTCCTCGGCGTCCCATAATTTGCGGTTTCGGCGCACCTGTTTTCGCACCGCGCGCAGCGAGTCCAGGCTGCCGGCCTTCTCGTATTTATTGATGACGACGAAGTCCGACAGGTCCAGCATATCGATCTTCTCGAGCTGGCTGCTCGCCCCGAATTCGCTGGTCATCACGTAGATCGAGTGGTCGCAGTGGTCGACGATATCGGCGTCGCCCTGGCCGATGCCGCTGGTCTCGACGACGATGAGGTCGAAGCCCGCGCATTGGGCGATATGGACCGCCTCGTCGATGGCCGCGGCCAGCTCACCCTTGCTCTGGCGGGTGGCCATCGAGCGCATAAACGTGCGCTCGGGCGTCAGCGAGTTCATGCGGATGCGGTCGCCCAAAAGGGCGCCGCCGCTGCGGCGCCGGGTCGGGTCGATGGAGATAATCGCGACGGTTTTGTCTTCGAAATCATGCACATAGCGGCGCACGAACTCGTCGGTGAGGCTCGATTTGCCGGCGCCGCCGGTGCCCGTGATGCCGACCACCGGGGCGGGGTTTGTCGGTTTGGGCAGCGCGAGCGCGTCGAATTTCGCGTGCTCGGCAAAGCTAATCGCCCGGCTGATGGCGAGCGTATTCTTCTGGGCGATCAGCTCCGCGCTCGGCGTCGAACCCTGCTCGGTGACATCATAATCGGTCTTCTCGAGCATAAAATTGATCATGCCCTGCAGGCCCATCGAGCGGCCGTCATCGGGGCTGAAAATCTTTACGATTCCGTAGTCTTCGAGCTCTTTGATCTCTTCGGGGACGATGACGCCGCCGCCGCCGGCGAAGATCTGGATATGCCCGGCGCCGCGCTCTTCGAGCAGGTCGTGCATATATTTGAAGAATTCGATATGACCGCCCTGATAGCTCGAAATCGCGATGCCCTGCGCGTCCTCCTGGATCGCCGCCTCGACGATATCGACCACCGAGCGGTTATGCCCGAGGTGGATGACCTCGGCGCCGCTGTCCTGGATGATGCGGCGCATCACGTTGATCGCGGCGTCGTGGCCGTCGAAGAGGCTCGCGGCGGTGACAAAACGCACGTGGTTTTTAAGCGCGATCGGTTCGCTGGCGATTTGACCTGCTTTTTTGTAGCTGCCGCTCATCTTTTGCTCGTCTCGGGAGGGGGAATAATTTGCGTATTTCTGCCCCGATCTAATAGTAGGGGACGCGCGCTTGTGCAACTGGCGGGTTCGATGGTGATATGTGAAGGATAGGGAGCGGCCGGTGCATCGTATGGGCAAGGTCACAAGCGGTTGGCGTCGTGGAATGATTCTCGCGTAAAGCGGTTCACCGGAGTAAGGGGAAGGGCGGGTTGATATGCATCGATTCGCCGCGAAATTTGTAGAATATTGCGTATATAAATGTGACCGGGACGAAAGTGATGAGCGAGCAAGATGCCCAAGTTGAGGTTGACGTAAAAAACGGCGCTTCGGCGAAGCCGCGACCCAATGATGGCGCGGCGTCGACCGCCGTCGAGTTGCGCAAGCGCGCTCGGCAGCAAGAGGAGGCGCATTGTCAGCCCGATGACGAGGAGTCCGGCGGGTTTTTGCGCAGCGATGGCCTTCAAATCGCGGTCAGCGCAATCGCGGCGGCGTTGGTGTGGTTTGAGGTGTGGGAGCCCTTCCCGACGGTGAGCGTCATTGGCGTCTTCGGCCTGGCCTTTGGCGGCTGGCGGATCGCCAAAGAGGCGATCCAGAATATCTTCGCGCGTCGCATGACCATGGAGCTGTCGATGTCGATCGCGATCATCGCGGCGGCGGCGATCGGGGAGTTCTTTACCGCTCTGGTGATCATGGTCTTCGTGCTGGTGGCCGAGGTCCTGGAGGGGATGACCATCGGGCGCGGGCGCAAGGCCATCGGGGATTTGCTTGAGTTTTTGCCCGACGAGGTGGCGGTGCGCCGCGCCGGTGCGATCGCCAGCGTGTCCAGCGACGCGGTGCAGCCGGGCGACGCGGTGCTGGTGTCTCCGGGCGGCCGAATCCCGGTCGACGGCGTCGTCGCCGCGGGGCATTCCTATGTCGATGAGTCGCGCATCACCGGCGAGTCGATGCCGGTCGAGAAGCGCGCCGAAGCACACGTCTTCGCCGGCTCGATCAACCAAACCGGAGCGCTCGAGATCATCGTCGAGCGCGTCGGGCGCGACACCAGCTACGGCAAGATTATCGAGGCCGTCGAGCACGCCGAAAAATCCCGTGCGCCCGTGCAGCGCCTGGCCGATCGACTCGCCGGCTACCTGGTCCAATTCGCGATTGTTGCGGCGATCCTCACCTATATTATCACCCGCGATATTTACGCCACGATCTCGGTGGTCATCGTCGCCGGCGCCTGCGGCATCGCGGCCGGCACGCCGCTGGCGATTCTTGGCGGCATCGGGCGCTCCGCGCGGCTCGGCGCGATTATCAAGGGTGGCGTTCACCTCGAAACGCTGAGCACCGTCGACACGGTCGTGCTCGATAAAACCGGCACGCTCACCTACGGCAAGCCCGTGGTGCAGCAGTTAATTTGCGCGGATGGGGTGGAGCAATCTGAGCTCCTCTCGGCCGCCGCCACCGCTGAGGTTCGCTCCGAGCACCCGCTGGCCACCGCGATTATTTCGCTGGCGCATGAGCGAAATGAGCCGGTCATTGAGCCCGATGAGTTCAAATATATTCTGGGCAAGGGCATCCGCGCGCGGGTCGGTGAGTCGACCGTTTTTGTCGGCAATCGCGCGTTGATGGCCGACCATGACGTCACCATTGAGGACCTCGCGCGCCACGAGAATTCGACCGGCTCCGAGATCTATGTGGCGCGCGACGGGCGCTTTTTGGGCTCGGTCGAGGTTGCCGACCCGATCCGCCCCGAGGCCATGCGCGCCATCGAGGCGCTGCGCGAGTTGAAGATCCGCACGGTTTTGTTGACCGGCGACGCCCAGCGCGTGGCGAGCGCGGTGGGCGAGGCGCTCGGCATCGACGAGATCGAGGCGCATATGCTGCCCGAGGATAAGCTCGACCGCGTCCAGGCGCTGCTCGCAAAAGGGCGCGTCGTGGCTATGGTCGGAGATGGGGTCAACGACGCTCCCGCGCTCGCCGAGGCCAACGTGGGCGTGGCGATGGGCTCGGGCACCGACGTCGCCCAGGAGAGCGCCGATATCGTGCTGCTCGGAAACGATCTGGAGCGCTTCGTCGATACGCTCAAGGTCGCCCAGAAGACCCGCGGCGTCATCTGGCAGAACTTCGCGGGGACGCTCATCGTCGACGTGATCGGCGTGGCCTTGGCCGCCATGGGCTTTCTCAATCCGCTGATGGCCGCCGGCATTCACGTGGGCTCGGAGTTCTTCCTTTTGCTCAACGCCGCGCGGCTCTTGCCGCGCCGCGCCAAGGAGTCCGACGAAGCTGGCGCCGTCGAAGATATACCCGAGATGGCGGCCTGAGCCGGCGCTGGCCGACCCGTTATCGGAACATATAAAAAGGGGGGACCCATGATAGAAGACTGGTTTTTAACGTCATTTTCGGATCTTTTGATGGTCGTCATTTCGGCGATCATCATGTTCGCCGGGATCATTTTATTGACCCGCATCGCCGGGCTTCGAAGCTTCTCGAAGATGTCGAGCTTTGATTTCGCGATGACCATCGCGGTGGGCTCAATTATCGCGTCCACGCTGACCACCAAGGAGCCGGTTATTTTGCAGGGCGCGGTGGCGCTGTCGATTATCTTCGTGCTCCAGAAGGTGACCAATATTCTGCGTCAGTACCGATGGTTTCAGCAGGTTGTCGACAACGAGCCGGTGCTCCTGATGAAAGGCGGCGAGTTGTTGCTTGATAATATGGAGCGCTCGCGGGTGACCCTGGATGACCTGCGCTCAAAGCTTCGGGAGGCGAATGTGCTCGAGCTCTCACAGGTGCGGGCGGTTGTCTTTGAGACCACCGGCGATATTTCGGTGCTCCATAGCGCCGACGCCAGCGTCGAGCTCGAACTCTGGTTGCTCGAAGGCGTGCGCGATGCCCCGGAACCCAAGTCGAACCCGCTCATCGTCGAAGCTCGCTGAGGCCAACGCGGGTTCAATGAATGCAGGTCTGCGGGCACGCGCGTTTGAGGTTTTTCTGAAAGCGTAGATAGCCGCCGAAGAGCTCGACGCCGAAGGCGCCCGCGTCCCCAAACGGCAGCGGGGTGTCCGCGCAGAGGTCGTCAATCTCAAAGCGGCGCGCGTGGAACGTCCCGCTCAGGTAGAGGGGGCGAAGATCTTCGCGGCACCAATTGCGCCGCATCTGGCGAAGCTGCGGCGGGCTCCAGAGTGTGGTGCGCACCTTCTTTTCATATTCGGGCAGGTGCCCGGGGGTGTGAAAATAGACCGCGTCGACGCGGATATAGTCGTCGCGAAGGCGCACCGACTCCGGGAAGACCAGGCTATTCCAGCAACCTTTGTCGACGCGAAGCCCACTGACCATCGCGCCCGCGTGCTGGTATTGCACGCCCAGATAGGGCGTGAGTCCGTTGAGCAAAAACAGCCCGACGATGCAGGCTGTGAGGGCCCGAAGCCATCGACTAGGCTTCTCGCATGGCGCGACTTCTGAGTCGGTCTGCGCGCTCGGCGAGAGGAGGGCGCCGACCAGGGTAATAAGCATCGCCCAGAGCAGCCACTCGCGCGGAATCATCGTCCACTCGGGCAGCGCCCGGTGCATCCAGAGGCTCGCCGCGGTGAGCGCGGTCGCGCCGATAAGCGTCGGCAAAAGATTGCGCTGGAGCGTCCGCCGAAGATGGGCGAGGTCCGCGGGGCGAAGGAACGCGGCGTGCCCGGCGAACATCACGAACGCAAACGCCGGCGCCATGGTGAGGGTCAGCGGGATATGAAACACGACCGCCCAGGCCCACGCCCACCGACGCTTCCCGACCAGATATAAAAGAGCGATACCCAGCTCACCCACCAGCACCGACCAGGGCGCCAGCCCACGCCACCCGGCCGGCAGCAGCGCCAGGTTGAGGTGCCAATAATTGAAAAGCTTATCGACCCCGTAGACCGCGCAGCTATAGTCCGGGGCAAAGAACTCCCGGTTCAATTTGTGCAGCGCCGCCAGCAAATAGGTGCAGACGGTGATGCCCTGGAAGACGCGCAGGATAAGCCATGAGGCGCCGGCTTGGGCGTCGCGCTTTCGAAGATGCAAGAGGTTGCTGATGAGCAATGACCCGCCCGCGCTTGTCGAGAAGAAGAGCAGAATCATCGACTGCGTCAGCGGGTCTCGGTGAAAAAAGAGCGGGATGCCCACGCCCACTGCGCTGAGCAGCCAACCCGCCGCGTTGCCAATATGGCGAGGCCAGCAGAGGGCGAGGAGGCCGGCGAGGTAGATGGCGTTGGCCGGGTACCAATCGGGATGGGCGGCGTCGAGCAACCACAGGTGGCACAGCGACGCGAAGGCGAAGACCAGCGCCACGACCCGCACGATGGGATGCTCGGCTCGCCGCCCGAGCGCCGTGAATATCGGGCCGTGAGGGCCCAGCGGCGCGAATTCACCTGTGTTTTCGCGGATTTCGCTCGTCAAAACCGAACGCTCAGTTTAATTGAAAAAATGATCTTTAGGACACCCGCATAGTGTGCTATGAGTCCCGCCTGCAGCCGCGCCAAGCTGGGCATCTTCCATGCAAATATGGATTGAGGAGGCCGAGTCGGCAAGGATTTCGGCTGCGCGTGTGTTTCCATTGAAAGTCCTGTCACTCTCCAACTGGGTCATCCTTATCAAGATAAGGGATTGGCCGGAGCCAGAAAATGTATTCATTAAAAACCTTATTGACCTCGGGCATTGGACGCAAACTGATCAACTGGGCTACGGCCGTCGGTTTGTTCGGTTTTGTCGTCATGCATTTGCTCGGCAATCTCACGCTCTTCGCCAATGATGACGGCACGGCATTCAACGCGTACGCCGCGGCGCTGCACAGCCTGGGGCCGGCGTTCTACCTGATCGAGATCGGGCTTCTGCTCCTCTTCGTCTTCCACATCTACTCCGGCATCACGATGTGGCGCCAGAATCGCGCCGCGCGCCCGCAGAAATACGTCGCCGGCCAGAAGTCCAAGAATGGCCCGAGCCACTATAACCTGTCGTCGACCAAGATGGCGATTTCGGGCATTGCGATCGCAGCCTTTGTGATCATTCACGTGGCCCAATTTCGCTTCCAATTATTCACCTCGGACGTCGAGCAATACGCGCTGGAAGGCGGCGGGCTCGACCTCTACGCGCTGGTCGCCGATGTCTTCAGCAACCCGGGCTGGGTGGCCTTCTACTGCGGCGCGATCCTGTTCCTCGGCTGGCACCTTCGCCACGGCGTGTGGAGCATGGTGCACAGCATCGGGTCGATGAACCGCGGTGGTGGAAAGACCTCCTACGCAGTCGCCGCCGTTATCGGCCTGCTGCTCGCCCTGGGGTTCTTCGTCCTGCCGATCTATTTGTACGTCGGAAGCCTCTAAGTTTTTTGGGCACCCGCCTGCGAGCCCGTCGGGCTCGCGTAGCATGTTAATATCTAAGTGAACGAGTCGTTGCCATGACGAAGTTGGAATCGAAAGTCCCAGAAGGTCCGCTTCACGAGAAGTGGGATAACCGCAAGCACCATTACGGGCTGGTTTCCCCCAATAATAAGAAAAAGCACACCATTATTGTGGTCGGAACCGGTCTGGCGGGGGCGTCCTCGGCGGCCTCGCTGGCGGAGATGGGCTATAAGGTTAAGAACTTTTGCATCTCGGATTCGCCCCGGCGTGCGCACTCCATCGCGGCTCAGGGCGGTATCAACGCCAATAAAAACTACCCCAACGACGGTGACAGCACCTGGGGTCTTTTTTATGACACGATCAAAGGCGGCGACTATCGCTCGCGCGAGGCCAACACCTACCGGCTCGCCCAGCTTAGCTCGAATATCATCGACCAGGCGGTCGCCCAGGGCGTGCCGTTCGCGCGTGAGTACGGCGGCGAGCTGGCGACGCGCTCCTTCGGTGGCGCGCTGGTTTCGCGAACCTTCTATGCACGCGGCCAGACGGGCCAGCAATTGCTGCTGGGCGCCTACGGCGCGCTGATGCGCCAGGTCGACGGCGGCAATTGTGAGATGTTCGCTCACCGCGAGATGCTGGACCTGGTGATGGTCGACGGGCGCGCCCGCGGCATCATCACGCGCAACCTCTTCACCGGCGCGCTGGAGCGCCACGCCGCTGACGCCGTGGTCCTTTGCACCGGCGGTTATGGTCGCGCGTACTTCCTGTCGACCAACGCGGTGAACTCGAACGCGACCGCCGCCTGGCGCTGCCACAAGCGCGGCGCGCTGATGGCGAACCCGTCCTACGTCCAGATTCACCCGACCTGCATCCCGGCCTCGACCGAGTATCAGTCCAAGCGCACGCTCATGAGTGAGAGTCTGCGAAACGACGGACGCATCTGGGTGCCCAAGAATAAAGAGGACGTCGGCAAGCCGCCGAACTCGATCCCGCCCGAAGACCGCGACTATTATCTGGAGCGCAAATACCCCGCCTTCGGAAACCTGGTGCCGCGCGACGTGGCCTCGCGTAACGCCCATTATATGGTCAAGCAGGGTTACGGTGTCGGCCCGCTGCGAAACGCTGTCTATCTGGACTTCTCCACGGCGATCAAAGAGAAGGGCAAAGCCGCGATTGAGGCCAAATACGGCAACCTCTTCGATATGTACCAGAAGATCACCGACGAGAATCCCTATGAGCAGCCGATGCGCATCTTCCCGGCGGTTCACTATGTGATGGGTGGTCTGTGGGTTGACTACGACCTGATGAGCAACCTGCCCGGGCTCTTCGTGGCCGGCGAGGCGAACTTCAGCGACCACGGCGCCAACCGCCTGGGCGCGAGCGCGCTGATGCAGGGTCTGGCCGACGGCTATTTCATTGTGCCGGCTTCGGTCAGCAACTACCTGGCCACCGAGCGCTTCAACCTCACGCCGGTCAAAGACGACCAGGCCGAGTTCAAGGCGGTCGAGAAAGACGTGCGCGCCAATATCGACGAGCTGCTTAAGCTCAACGAGCTGGCGCTCAAAAAGCCCGCCGAAGAGCGGCGCACCGTCATCGACATCTATAGCGAACTCGGCAAAATCCTGTGGGATGACGTGGGCATTGAGCGCACCGCCGAAGGCCTGGAGCACGCTCTTGAGGCGATCCCGAGGCTGCGCGAGGAGTTCTACTCCGGCGTGCTGATCCCGGGCTCCGACGATACCTTCAATAAGTACCTCGAGATCGCCGGGCGCGTCGCTGACTTCCTGGAAGTCGGTGAGCTGATGGCGCGCGACGCGCTGGACCGCGATGAGTCCTGCGGTTGTCATTTCCGCGCCGACCACCAGACCCCCAAGGGCGAGGCGCTGCGAAACGACGAGGACTTCGCGTACGTCGCGGCCTGGGAGTATAAGGGACGCGGCGAGAAGCCAGTTTTGCACAAAGAAGAATTGGAATTCGAATTTGTGGAACTGAAGCAGCGTAGCTACGAATAATACGCCGCATACTCGGTGATTGGGCCCTTTGTGGGCCCTGTCGGCGTTACGCTGCGGCATCGATTTTTAGGTTGTGCGCGCCTCAATCGCGCACACAATGCAAGGAGTACCCACGATGGCTTCCAAAGAGATGACCCTTAATTTGAAGGTCTGGCGTCAATCAGGCGCGGACTCCGCCGGCTCCCTTGAGGCGGTGGTCGCCCACGGTATCTCGCCTGAGATGTCGTTCCTGGAGATGCTCGACCTGGTCAATGAGCGTCTGGTTCATGACGGCAAATTGCCGATTGAATTCGACAGCGATTGCCGCGAGGGAATCTGCGGGACCTGCAGTCTTACCATTAACGGCAAGGCCCACGGGCCGGACCTGGGCACGGCGGTCTGCCAGCTGCATATGCGCAGCTTCTCCGACGGCGACACCATCGTCATCGAGCCGTTCCGCGCGCGCGCCTTCCCGGTCGTCAAGGACCTGGTCGTCGACCGCGCCGCGCTCGACCGCATCATCCAGGCCGGCGGCTATAACTCGGTGACCACCGGCCCGCACGCCGACGCCAACGCCACGCTTATCTCGAAGCCCGACGCCGACGCCGCCTTCGAGGCCGCCACCTGCATCGGCTGCGGCGCCTGCGTCGCCGCGTGCCCGAACTCCTCGGCCTCGCTCTTCACCAGCGCGAAGCTCACGCAATTTGCGAAGCTCCCGCAGGGCCAGCCCGAGCGCGACATCCGCACCATCCGCATGGTCACCACCATGGATGACGAGGGCTTCGGCAACTGCTCGAATATCGGCGAGTGTGAGGCTGTGTGCCCCAAAGGCATCAGCATCAACAATATCTCGCGCATGCGCCGCGACTATGTGCGCGCGGTGCTCCGCACCGGCGGGCGCGTCACCGAGTCCTGATAGGATTTTCGGCGTGATGGATTTGAAGAGCCGGGCTGCCCTTTGGGGCGGCCCGGTTTTTTTTTGTTTTACTGAGAGGCGCCGTTCGCGCCGTGAATTCGCCCCACCAATCGAAGGCCTCTCCACCATGCGAAGCATGGGCCTTGTAGCCGCGCGGTGACCGGAGCGGAGCGTAGGGAACCCGCGGATGTGCGCGGGCGCGATGAACGCGATGAATAAGGTATGATTCGGGTTCGCGACGCACGATATTGTAATGATTAAACGTGGTTCGGGTTCATGACGCCTCCCGAGGGCTCCTTGCGGCGCGGGGTATCGTGGGATTTCGGTATTTTGTGGTGTCCGGGGACTTCTTTTCTTTCGTGGACTCACCCACGGCTATCAATCCGGACTCCGCTACGCTTCGTCCGTGGGGGAGGCGTCGCGTGGTCGGTGGTTCGCCCGGTGAATTCGCTCCATTGTTCGAAGGCCTCTCCACCATGCGTAGCATGGGCCTTGTAGCCGCGCGGTGACCGGAGCGAAGCGTAGGGGGCCCGCGGATCACGTCGCGCACTCTTCGAATTTTGCATCTATTAATGCATGATGGTATGTAAACGCTCAACGCCCTGAAATAAGGAAGTCTAACAAATCTTTATGATCTGTCAGACTACTCGGTGAAAAGTATGAATACCCTCCGCCATATGTTCAAAACGCGCGTTCATTATTCTCCGTCCGTGTTTATCGTGTTTTCCATCCTCTGCATGACCTGTCTCACAGCAGCCTGCTCTTCGGATACAGGGCAGGACGCGGCGAAATCCGAGGAGGAAGCAACCGATATTCGACAGGATGTGCCCGAAGATGTGGCCGATGTCGATGAGTCGGCGCACGTCGCTCAGTTGATCCTCTCACCCGATCCGGTTGAAGCATTCGTCACGCAGACCGTCCAGATAAATTTCCGGGCGTATAACGATCATGGAATACAGTTAGATGATGCGGATGTCACGTGGCGAGTTGAGAACACGCAGGTTGCGACGGTGGATGAGTCGGGCCTTCTCCTCGGGTTGGAGGCCGGGCAAACGACCCTCAGCGCAACAAGTGGGGACGCTCAGGCTTCGCTCGAAGTTATCGTACGCCCGTTTGATGAGCTTGAGCGCATCGAGATCATCCCCGCGCAGCGTGAGGTCGGGGTGGGAGAGAGCCTCGCCTTGGAGGTCGAGGCCTTTCGAGCCGACGGCACGAAAGTCACACCGTTGAGTCTGCCGGTGGACTGGCATAGCGATGCCCCTGAGCGCGCGAGTGTCGACGCAAGCGGTCTTCTCCGCGGGATTGCACGTGGATGGGTAAATATTCAGGCGAGTGTTGGAGAGCTTCGGGCAGAGGCCGGTTTTAGGGTGGAGTTAAAGTTTAAGGCATTTGGTAACAACGGTGGAGGTTATGTGATCAGCACCGGGGGGCAAATATATACGATGTACTTTGATGAAGTCACTGAAAACAGTGACGGATTATGGATGCCTGAATTTAATCAGATCCGAATCAATGATGACGCGCATTTTATATCAATAGGGAACAACCAAAATGGGGGAAGATGCGCGCTCACTCGCGACGGTCGTGTCTATTGTTGGGGGCAAAATGTATTAGGCAATTTGGGTGTTGATTTTGTGACGACCGTGCTTGAATCACCCACACTACTCGAAACGGAGCTTCGCTTCGAATCGCTGGCGATGGGTCAGTATTCAACCTGCGGGCTTACGGGAAGCGGCTCGATTTACTGTTGGGGGGACCTTTTGATAAGTGGCAATTTCGAAGACAGATATCCTGATTTTCTTGTAGGACAATCCTACGAGCCGGCACTTATTGATGCGGGTCGATATGAACGGATAATGATGACACGCAATACGCTATGCGCGCAGGAAATCAAAACGAACGCATGGTATTGCATGGGCTCTGGTGAATATGGAACATTGGGCAACGGAAGCCTTGATGATCAGGATGAATTGGTTGCCATCGGCGAACCCCGCGTATTCCTGAAACTGGCCAGCCGCAATGGGACGACGGTAGGTGAAGGCATTTGTGGAATCGACGCGCAGTTCCAGGTCTGGTGCTGGGGACGCGCGTCAGGCAGTATACCTCAACCGGTAAGTTGGACGGATGAGATGGTTGATATTCAGCCCCAGGGCTTGGGTTTTTGTAGCGTGACACCCGATCGACATATTCAATGTTGGGGACGCTTATCGCCCTGCGCGGTCGGTCGACGGGCATGGGTGCCGAACTCCGAAACCGCATATTATGAGGTGCCACAGGCGCCCATTGAAGGCCTGCCACCCGACTGGGAGTCGCTAGCCGGTCGATGCGTACTCACCGAAGGCGGCGATATCTGGTGCTGGGGTCTTTCGCAGAGCACGGGCAATCCAATACGTCCACTCGAGTGCGAGCCGAGCGCCCAGCGGGTACAAACGTTTTAGAAAACCTCCTGCATGCAGTTGCTGCACATAAAAAAGCCGCGCGGTTCTTTCATTGAACCGCGTGGCCTTATTATGTGCGCTTACCTGCATCGGCTGCGGCGCCTGCGTCGCCGCGTGCCCGAACTCCTCGGCCTCGCTCTTCACCAGCGCGAAGCTCACGCAATTTGCGAAGCTCCCGCAGGGCCAGCCCGAGCGCGACATCCGCACCATCCGCATGGTCACCACCATGGACGACGAGGGCTTCGGCAACTGCTCCAATATCGGCGAGTGTGAGGCTGTGTGCCCCAAAGGCATCAGCATCAACAATATCTCGCGGATGCGCCGCGATTATGTGCGCGCGGTGCTCCGCACCGGCGGGCGCGTCACCGAGTCCTGATAGGATTTTCGGCGTGATGGATTTAAAGAGCCGGGCTGCCCTTTGGGGCGGCCCGGTTTTTTTGTGTTTTACTCAGAGGCGCGGTTCGCGCCGTGAATTCGCCCCACCAATCGAATGCCTCTCCACCATGCGTAGCATGGGCCTTGTAGCCGCGCGGTGACCGGAGCGGAGCGTAGGGAACCCGCGGATGTGCGCGGGCGCGATGAACGCGATGAATAAGGTATGATTCGGGTTCGCGACGCACGATATTGTAATGATTAAACGTGGTTCGGGTTCATGACGCCTCCCGAGGGCTCCTTGCGGCGCGGGGTATCGTGGGATTTCGGTATTTTGTGGTGTCCGGGGACTTCTTTTCTTTCGTGGACTCACCCACGGCTATCAATCCGGACTCCGCTACGCTTCGTCCGTGGGGGAGGCGTCGCGTGGTCGGTGGTTCGCCCGGTGAATTCGCTCCATTGTTCGAAGGCCTCTCCACCATGCGTAGCATGGGCCTTGTAGCCGCGCGGTGACCGGAGCGAAGCGTAGGGGGCCCGCGGATCACGTCGCGCACTCTTCGAATTTTGCATCTATTAATGCATGATGGTATGTAAACGCTCAACGCCCTGAAATAAGGAAGTCTAACAAATCTTTATGATCTGTCAGACTACTCGGTGAAAAGTATGAATACCCTCCGCCATATGTTCAAAACGCGCGTTCATTATTCTCCGTCCGTGTTTATCGTGTTTTCCATCCTCTGCATGACCTGTCTCACAGCAGCCTGCTCTTCGGATACAGGGCAGGACGCGGCGAAATCCGAGGAGGAAGCAACCGATATTCGACAGGATGTGCCCGAAGATGTGGCCGATGTCGATGACTCGGCGCACGTCGCTCAGTTGATCCTCTCACCCGATCCGGTTGAAGCATTCGTCACGCAGACCGTCCAGATAAATTTCCGGGCGTATAACGATCATGGAATACAGTTAGATGATGCGGATGTCACGTGGCGGGTTGAGAACGCGCAGGTTGCGACGGTGGATGAGTCGGGCCTTCTCCTCGGGTTGGAGGCCGGGCAAACGACCCTCAGCGCAACAAGTGGGGACGCTCAGGCTTCGCTCGAAGTTATCGTACGCCCGTTTGATGAGCTTGAGCGCATCGAGATCATCCCCGCGCAGCGTGAGGTCGGGGTGGGAGAGAGCCTCGCCTTGGAGGTCGAGGCCTACCGGGCTGACGGCACCGAAATTGTGAATCTGAATCTGCCCGTTGATTGGCATAGCGATACACCCGAGCGCGCGACCATCGACCCGAACGGCCTGCTCAGCGGCATTGAACGCGGCGAGGTGGAAGTCAAGGCGACGGTAGGTGGGCTACAAGCTCGGGCAAATTTTCGGGTTGAGTTGAAGTTTAAGGCGTTTGGCGACCAGGGCGCGCATTATGCGATCAGCACCGGAGGTCAGATTTATTGGGTCAAATTTAATGACTCCGTTGAGAATAGCGATGCATTATGGATTCCAAAGTTTGAGCAGATTGAGGTCGATGGCGACGTCCATTTTAAGTCGATGACGACACAGGACGGTTCTGCGAATTGCGCGTTATCTACGGACGGGCGTGTTTATTGCTGGGGACAAAATACCTTGGGAAAACTCGGCGCAGATTTTCAGACCCCGCAGCTTGAGTCACCCACATTACTCGAAACAGCGCTTCGCTTTGAATCATTGGCGATGGGCGCGCATTCAACATGCGGGCTTAGCGCGGAAGGTTCGATCTATTGTTGGGGCGATCTATTAATCAGCGGCAATTACGAAGAACGGGCCACTAATTTGCTCGAAACCCATTCATACGAGCCGGTGCTTATTGATTCAGGACCGTTTGCACGAATCTTCATGACGCGCAATGCGTTATGCGCAGAGGAAACGAAAACAAAACGGTGGCACTGTATGGGCTCGGGCGAATATGGGTACCTGGGCAACGGCAGCCTCGACGACCAGGATGAACTCCTCGCGATAGGTGAACCTGGCATATTTTTGGAAATTGCTGCCAAAAATGGGGCTGCGGTTCGTGATGGTATCTGTGGTATCGACGAACAACTTCATATTTGGTGCTGGGGGGGAGGGGTGGGCAGCGTACCGCAGCGCAAGCCCTGGAGCGATGAAATGGTCGATATCAGTCCATTGGGCCTGGGGTTTTGTAGCGCGACACCGGAGCGACAGATTCAGTGTTGGGGCCAGCTCTCGCCCTGCACTGTCGGCCAGCGGGCGTGGGTGCCGAACTCAGAAAGTCAATATTATGAGGTGCCACAGGCCGCGATACAGAATATTCCCGAAGATTGGGAGTCGCTGGCCGGGCAGTGCGTACTCACCGAAGGCGGCGATATCTGGTGCTGGGGTCTTTCGCAAAGCACGGGCAATCCAATACGTCCGCTCGAGTGCGAGCCGAGCGCCCAGCGGGTACAAACGTTTTAGAAAACCTCCTGCATGCAGTTGCTGCACATAAAAAAGCCGCGCGGCTCTTTCATTGAACCGCGCGGCTTTTTTTATGTGCGCGCAAGCGCGTGCGAATTACTTCTTGACGCGCTCAAACAGGCCGGCTGCGCCCATGCCGCCGCCGATGCACATCGTGACGACGCCGAAGCGGCCGTCCTGCTCCTCGAGGGCGCGCAAGAGCGTGCCGGTCATGCGCGTGCCCGAGACGCCCAGGGGGTGACCCAGGGCGAGGGCGCCGCCGTTGACGTTGACCTTGTCCATGTCCAGGCCGAGCTTTTTGGCCGAGTAGACCGACTGGCTGCTGAAGGCTTCGTTGACCTCGTAGAGGTCGATATCGTCCACGGTCATGTCGTGCTTCTTGAGAAGCTTCTCGACGGCCGCGACCGGGCCGATGCCCATGATCTCGGGGTCCACGCCGGCGACCTGGAATCCGCGATAATAGCCGAGGATCTCAAGACCCAACTCGTCGGCTTTCTCTTTGGACATCAGGACGATGGCGGCGGCGCCGTCGGTCAGCGGCGACGAGTTGCCCGGGGTGACCGAGCCGTTTTTGCGGTCGAAGACGGTGGGAAGTCTCGCCAACTTCTCCAGGGTGGTCGAGGGGCGCGGGCCGTCGTCTTTGCTGACGGTGATCTTCTGCACGGCGCCGTCATGATTGATGACTTCGGTTTCGACCGGAATGACCTCTCCCTGCATGAAGCCGCGCTCCCAGGCGTCGACGGCGCGGGTGTGGCTGCGCAGCGCGAACGCGTCCTGCTCTTCGCGGCTCACCTCGAAGCGCTTGGCGACGTTCTCAGCGGTGGCGCCCATGGGGATATAAACGCCGGGGTTCTCCTTCATGAGTTCCGGGTTGGCCGAGGGCTTATTGCCGCCCATCGGCACCATGCTCATGGACTCGGTGCCGCCGGCGATGCCCACGTCGATGGCGCCGAGCATGATGCGCTCAGCGATCTGCGACACGGACTGCAGGCCGGAGGAGCAGAAGCGGTTGACGGTCATGGCGGGGACGCTGTCGGGCAGGCCGGCCATCAGGGCCGCGATGCGCGCGACGTTCATGCCTTGCTCGCCTTCGGGCATGGCGCAGCCGATGATCACGTCTTCGACCTCTTCGGGTTTAAGCCCCGGCGCGCGCTCCATAGCGGCTTCAATCGCCAGCGCGGCGAGGGTGTCGGGGCGGGTGTCTTTGAGCAGGCCACGGTTCGCCTTGCAGAAGGGCGTACGGGCGTAAGAAACGATAACGACGTCGCGTGTTTCCATTGATGTATCTCCAAGCTCTGTATGTCGTCGAAGCGGCTTCTTTTCGAAAGAGCGCGCTCGATGGATTGATATGAAAGGAACTCTTAGCCGGCAGTGGGCGCGTATGGGCGCCCACTGCCGGTTTGCTCACCGCTATATATCAGTTACGAAGCGGCTTATTATTCATCAGCATATGCTGCATGCGATCCTGACTCTTCTCTTCGCCGCACAGCGAGAGGAACGCTTCGCGCTCCAGCTCGATGAGGCGATCTTCGGTCACGAGGTTCGCGCGGCTGGTGTCTCCACCGGTGAGGACCTTGGCCAGGACGTTGCCGACGTGGCGGTCGTAGGCCGAGATCTGGTGCTGGCTCTCCATGCCGTAGAGCATCATGTCGATGGTCGCGGCGCCGTTCTCGCCGGGCAGGCGGAACAGGGTCTTGCGCGGAGCCTGGTAGCCGCTGGCGGTCAGGCCGAGGACGCGCTGCTTGGCGTGGTAGATGCGCAGGTCGGCGTTGAGCGACACGCCGTCGGCTTCGGTCAGATAGCCGGCCTCACGCGCGCCTTCGGCGCTCGGGGAGACCTGACCCATGCCGATCTGCATGAACACTTTCTGCAAAAACGGAAGCGCGGCGAAGTCCTTGTCCGCCGAGTGGCGCCCGAAGATATTGCGCATCAGCGCGACGTTACCGGCGCCGCCGGGGATAAGGCCGACGCCGACTTCAACGAGGCCCATATAGAGCTCGCCCGAAGCCTGGATATGTCCGGCGCCCAGGCAAACCTCTGCACCACCGCCAAGCGCCATGCCCTGCGGCGCGGCGACGACCGGCTTGCTCAGATAATGCATGCGCTGGTTGACGTTCTGGAAGCGAGTGATCATCTCTTCGATGGGCGCCCAGTCTTTCTGGCGCGAGTACATCAGGATGAGCATCAGGTTCGCGCCGGCCGAGAAGTGGGCCGAACCGTTGCCGATGACGAGACCTTTCCAATCGCCGTTCTCGACTTCGTCGGCGGCCTTCTCCATCATCTCGATAATCTCGTTATCGATGGAGTTCATCTTGGTGTGGAACTCGAGCAGCGCGACACCGTCGCCGATGTCATAGAGCGTGGCGCCGTCGTTACCCATGACCTTTTTGTCGGAGCGCTTAAGCACCTCGATCTGGATATCGCGTTCGTCGGCCGGCACGGCTTTATAGGATTTGCTGCTCGGGTCGTAATACTCGAGGGTCGCGCCGTTCCACTGGTAGAAGACCTCGTGGCCCGCATCGACCATCTCGTGGATCCATGCCGGGAGTTCAATGCCAGCTTCGGCGAATTGGTCGATCGACCATTTCAGGCCGATGGCGTCCCAGATTTCGAAGGGGCCGAGGTCCCAGTTGAAGCCCCAACGCATCGCGTTGTCGATGTTGACGATATCGTCGGCGATTTCGCCCATGCGACGCGCGGTATAAGCAAGCGAGCCGAAGGTGGCGGCGCGTGCGAAGTCGGCGGCCTTGTCTTTGCCCTCGCGGATCACGTGCGCGATGCGCTTGGCGGGCTTGCCTTTGGCGCCTTTGAGGCTTTCGAATTTCGTGACGTTGCGCGCCTCGTACTCCATGGACTCGGGGCGCAGGGCGAGGATGCCCTCTTTGGTCTTTTTGTAGAAGCCCTGGCCAGCCTTGGAGCCGGTCCATCCCTTCTCGACCATCTCTTTGAGGAAGCCCGGGACTTTGAAGACGTCGCGCTCTTCGTCCTCGGTGAGGGTGTCGTAGCAGTTGGTCGCGACGTCGATAAAGGTATCGAGGCCGACGACATCACCGGTGCGGAAGACGGCCGATTTCGGGCGGCCCATGGGCTTGCCGAAGATATTATCGACGTCTTCCACCGTCAGGTCATACTCGCCCATCAGGTGCATGATGCTCATGATGCCGTGCACGCCGATGCGGTTGCCGATGAAGTTGGTGGTGTCTTTGCCGAAGACGATGCCCTTGCCGAGCTGGTCGCGGCCGAATTTGACGAATGCCTTGGTGATCTCGGGGTCGGTGTCCGCGCCCTCGACCAGCTCAAGCAGGTTCATATAACGCACGGGGTTGAAGAAGTGCGTCACCAGGAAGCGGCGGCGGAAAGCCTCCGAGCGCCCTTCCAGCATGCCGGCGATCGACAGGCCCGAGGTGTTCGAGGTGATGATCGTGTCGGGCCCGGCGTTGGCTTCGATCTTGTCGAAGGTCGCCTGCTTGATCGACATCCGCTCCGGAACCGCTTCGACAACCCAGTCCGCGTCGTTCAGCGCGTCGAGGTGGTCTTCAATATTGCCCGGGGTGATCAGGGAAAGGTCGCGTTTGGTAAGCAGAAGGGCGGGGCTGCTCTTTTTGATGAGCTCAAGCGCGCCGGTCGCGATCTTATTGCGGAACGCCGGGCTGGATTCATCTTCGCCTTCGGCTGCGCTGCGCGGCACGATGTCGAGCAGATGGCAGGGGATGCGGGCGTTGGCAAGTTGAGCGGCGATTCCGCGCCCCATCACACCGGCGCCGATGACCACAGCCTTGCGAATCTGCCGCGTTGATTTTCCTGCATTCTCTTGGGTTGCCATAAGACTTGCCTCTTTCCTGCTAGAGTAGCGTTAAGTATTGCGCGTATATAAAAATGCTAAAATTAGGGTGCTCAATCATTGATAGACTGCGTGGGTTCGCGAAGGAAATCGCCGCGAGCCAATTGATTAAAATGGGCTCGTGAGTCACGCCTCGTTTTGGGGTCGGCTTCGTGCGTCCCGTGCGCTCGGGCGCGAAGTTCGGGCAAAGCTGGGGACCGATTGACGAGTGTCAAGTGATTTATGCACAATTTTTGCACCCAGGCGCCTCGAGAGCGCTTGAATGTCTAAGATGAACGGGCGGTATGCCACAAAAAATGAATCGTCATTCATCGGCGCATTTATACGTCCTCGGGGGCGATTCGGTCAAGTATATCCGAGGCGGCGAGTGCGGGCCGAATTGGGCGAAGGTGCACGACCCAAGCGGGGCGATCGGGGTGTGCATCGGCGTCGTGGAGCGGCGCCTTGGGCGAGAGGATCGTGGGCGATCTTCGCGCACGACCGGTCAACGCAATAAATGCCGGCTAAACTTTGCCTTTTGCCGCAGCGATAGTGAATATTTTGCGGTGAGTTAGGGGAATTGAGGCACGCCGGCGCGGGTTTGGAGTTCGCACTTGAAATACCGCGTTGAAGTCGTTAGTTGAGTCAGCGTTAATCCTCATGCTTGGCGTCGCGATCCGGCGCCGCTGAGGTGTCTTTGCGGCGCGACTGTGCCGCATATGGTGATTATAAAAAGCGAGTTGAAAACGATGATGGAACCCGAAGAGATCGTGTCGAAGATTCAGGCTGCTATTGCAGATGCTCAGGTTCGCGTTGTGGATCTGACCGGCACCCGCGATCATTTTGAAGCGACTGTTATTTCGCCATCATTTGATGGGCTCATGCCGATCAAGCGCCACCGCATGGTCTACGCCGCGCTGGCCGAAGAGATGAAGGGCCCAATTCACGCCCTCGCCTTGAAGACCTTGACGCCCGACGAGTGGGACGCGCAATAAGTTGCGCGCCCCCGAGCGTTCATCTCGCACAAACACATACAAATCCTTTTCGAGTTGGAGACAGCACCATGAGCGATTCCAAAAGTATTTCGTTGCCGATCGCAGGATCGGCGTCGGTCGAGCAGAATGACTCCCCCAAAAGTCGCGACGAAGGCGGCGATATCATGTCCGAGATCGCCAAGATCAACAGAGACAACACGATCGTGCTCTATATGAAGGGGACGCCGGATCAGCCGATGTGCGGATTCTCCGCGGCGGCTTCGGCGGTGCTCTCGAGCTACGGCAAGCCCTACGCGGCGGTAAACGTGCTGGCCGATCCTGAGATCCGCCAGGGCATCAAAGAGTACGGCGATTGGCCCACGATCCCGCAGCTTTAT
The DNA here is from genome assembly GCF_003258315.1 of Bradymonas sediminis. GTDB lineage: Bacteria > Myxococcota_A > Bradymonadia > Bradymonadales > Bradymonadaceae > Bradymonas > Bradymonas sediminis. The sequence continues at coordinate 3,682,840 of NZ_CP030032.1, read as the reverse complement.
GTCGGCGGTGAGCTGGTGGGTGGCTCGGATATCGTGCGTCAGATGCACGAATCCGGTGACCTGGCCAAGGTCATCGACGCGGCCATGGCCAGCGCGCAGTAATTTGGCTGGATCAGACGGGATCGCAATAGGCGCTTGACATAGTGCAATCCCGTCTTTAATGTTCGCGCTCTTTGAACGTCCCGGAAATGCGGGGCGTCAGAATTGATGCGTATTAGATTTGAATAGTGTGGTTAGTCGATAGCGAGGGTTGCCAATGGTAATCCTGGCCAGCCAATTTATTAATGGCTCGATTTACCATTTGTCGATATAGAGCGTTGTCCGACACAATGATTGCGGGCGATGTGCACCAATTTAGCTTTTCTAAAAGACGACCCAGGATAACGATGTCCGTACGACTCAGACTGCAGCGCCACGGCGCGAAGAAGCGTCCTCACTACCGTGTTGTAGCCACCGATCAGCGCAATTCGCGTGACGGTCGCTTTATTGAACTTCTCGGCACCTATGACCCGCTCCAAGATCCGCCCGTTGTTCGTATGAATAGCGAGCGCGTTGAGTATTGGATTGGCGTGGGTGCTCAACCCTCCGAGACCGTTGGTTCGCTCGTGCGCAGAATGCGTCGCGGCGACGTGGTTGACCTTAGCGTGGAAGGAGCCGACAAGGCTGCGCGCAAGGCCAAAGCCGCCAGCAAGCTCGAAGCCCAAAAAGAAATGCGCGCCAAAGCCGCTGAAGCTGCAAAGGCCGCTAAAGCTGCCAAAGAAGCCGAAGCCAAAGCTGCTGAAGAGGCCAAGAAAGCCGAAGCCGCCGCTGCCGCCAAAGCCGCTGAAGAGGCCAAGAAAGCCGAAGCTGCTGAAGCTGCCAAAGAAGAAGCCGCTCCGGCCGAAGCTGAGGCTCCCGCAGCCGAAGCCGCCGCTGAAGAGCCGGCCGCTGACGACGCAAAAGAATAAGTGAATGAGCGCCCTCGGGCGCTTCTTCCTTGATTTTCAGGCCCTACGGATCGTGATCCATAGGGCCTGAAAACCGTTGAGGTAGAGTTATTAAAGAGAACGAACGCATTCAGATCGGCACATTGGGCCGCGCGCACGGCGTGCGCGGGGAGATTCGCTTTTTCCCATTGAACCCGACCTCCGAGCTGCTTGAGCCGGGGTTTCGGGTTTTTGTGCGTCGCGCCGGCCAGGAAACCGAGCTCATGCTCTCCAAGGTGCGCCACGCCGCCAAATTCGACATCCTCGCCTTCGACCAGGTCGAGGGGCGAGACGAGGCCGAAGCGCTGACCAATTTGGAGCTCTTCGTGGACCCGGATGACTTCCCGGAGCTTGAGGATGGCGAGTTTTATTATCGCGATCTGATCGGCGTTGAGGTGGGGGTGCTGGAGACCGAAGACGGCGACGACTTTCGAGTCATCGGCACGGTTGACGGCTTCCTGGAGACCGGCGCCAATGATGTCATGATCGTGACGGTCCCGGGGTATCCAGATCTGCTGGTCCCGATGATCGAAGACGCGGTCGCTGAGGTCGACCCGGGCGCGCGCGTGCTGCTCTTTCCGCTGGAAATCTGGGCGCCCGAAGATACCGAGATCCCCTGAGAGCCCGTTGATCAATCGTCGAGAATCCCCAATCCTGCCGCCCGGTCTAGCCTGTGAAGTTCCAGCTCCTGACAATCTTCCCCGAGTTCTTTGAGTCGCCCTTGTCGACCAGTATTTTGGGGCGCGCGCAAGAAAAAGAGTTGGTCGAATATGCGTTGGTCGACATTCGGGAGTTCGCGACCGATCGCCATCGCAAGACCGACGATCTTCCCTACGGTGGCGGCGCGGGGATGTTGATGAAGCCCGAGCCGCTGGTCGGCGCGTTGGAGTACGCGCGCGAGCAGGATCCCGGGGCGACTCGGATCCTGATGAGCCCGCAGGGAGAGCCGCTGACCCAGGCGCTCGCCCAGGAATTGGCGGACCAGCCCGGAGGGCTTATCTTGACCTGCGGGCGCTACGAGGGGGTCGATGAGCGGGTGCGCGAGGGGTGGATTGACCGGGAGATCTCGCTGGGCGACTACGTGCTCAGCGGCGGTGAGCCCGGCGCCCTGGTCTTGCTCGACGCGATCACCCGGCTTATTCCGGGCGTATTGGGTAATTTTGATTCGATCCGCGAAGAGAGCTTTTCGGCGCCGAGCCTCGAATACCCTCAATATACGCGACCGCGCGACTTTCGGGGCAGGGAGGTGCCGGAGATCCTATTGAGCGGCGACCACGCCAAGATCGCCCAGTGGCGTCGCGACAGGGCGTTGGAGCGCACGCGCAAGCGGCGCCCCGACCTGCTGGACCCCAAAGCATAGCGCTAAATCGGGGTTGCTTTGCGGTAAAAACGATTATAGCTTGCAACTGGCAAAATGTGGTGTTATATCAGCGCGCCCGCCGAGTAGGGGGCGCACCTCTTATGGTTATTGCCCAATGCGTTTCGCCGCGCACTTTCGTCGGAACGCCGCAACGAAAGCCTGAGAGTTAAAATTTAAGCTAATTGAAGGATCGCCTCATAGGTGGAGAGCCATTATGAACTTACTTGATAGAATCGAACAGCAGCAGCTTCGTGAAGACATTCCGGAATTCCGCGCCGGTGATACGGTCCGCGTCCACTTCCGCATTCGTGAAGGCGCTAAAGAGCGTATTCAGGTCTTCGAAGGCGTCGTCTTGGCGCGAAGCGGCGCCGGCCTCAAAGAGACCGTAACCGTGCGCAAAATCTCCGCCGGCGGCATCGGCGTTGAGCGTGTCTTCCCGGTCCACAGCCCGCGTATCGATCAGATCGAAGTGGCCAAGATTGGCCGCGTGCGTCGCGCGAAACTGTATTACCTGCGTGAGCTCAGCGGTAAATCCGCGCGTATCCGCAGCAAGCGCGAGCGCAAAGGCAACTGATTTAACCTCAGTGCCTGATGAGATTGGCCGACATCCACGATTGCGTGGATGTCGGCTTTTTTGGTATCTGAAGATAGGAAAACCTTCCGTTGAAAGAACCAGGTGGACATGGCTGCTAAGGGCGGGTTAGGCTAGACCTCATGCGTATTCGAGAGATAATTTTTCAGGGTATTTTGGGATGCAATTCGCCGGTACGGCTCGCGACCGCCCCAGGCGTCGATCGCATGACCTTGCCGCGCGGTCTGCGCGTCAGTGATATCCACGCGTTGCTCATCGCGGTGTTCTTTCCGGCGCGCACCCCGGCCAGCTTGCAGGCGGAGTTAGACAGCGGCGCCGCGGTTAAAATGGCCATTGTCTTCGAGCGCGACGGGCAGGTGTACCGCGCGCTGCGCCGCGGCGAGCTGAGCTCGCTTCGACTGCAGACCAAGCAGGGCGGCGGGTTTCAGACCCTGGCCTCTGGGGCCGCCGAGGTTCAGCAGCGCCTCGCCGAAACCGCCGGCCCGCCTTCTTTCGAGACCTTCGTCGCCCTGAATCTGTGGGGTTTTGACGATGAACACCTCTTTCAGCCGCCCGCCGAAAGCATCGACGAAGACAAGCGCCTGCGCTCGCTCATCGAGCAATATAAGGTCGCGCTCCAGGTCGAGGAGATCGATCATCGCATCCAAACCCTTGAGGTTGAGATCGCCGAGCAACGAAGCGCACTTGGCATGGGGGCAAAGATCGAGGAGAAGCTCGAACAAGCCCGCGCCAAGCTCGACGAGTTGCGGGTGAGTGGGTTGGCTGAGGAAGAGATCGCTTTGCTGCGCCAGAAGGAAGAGCGCCTCGCCGAGTTCGAGCAGCTATTGGAGCGCCTGCTGGGCGAGGAAGAGGTTGAGCGCCGCGATATTGAGGAGAAATTGCCCCAGAAGCCCTGGCGCGTTGGCATCTTCTGGGCGGGTATCGCCATCGGTATTGTGTCGCTGGGCGCGTCGATCGCGCTGGGTGGCGCGTGGCGGCCCATCGCGGCGCTGAATATCGTGGGTTTCGGCATGGTCGCCTGGGTCTTGCTCAAGTATTTCACCGGCATGGAGCGCGCAGGCGTGCACCAGGCGCGCCTGGAGTCCATTAAGCGCCGGATGAATCAGGTGCGCGACGATGATTTGAGCTTCCGAGAGAAGGTTAATCATATGTTGATCCACGCGCGCGTCGACGATGAAGACGAGCTGCTTCAGCGCGTTGAGAAGAGCGAGCAGCTCAAGGTTATCGTTGCCCAGCTTGAGGCGAAGGCGGCCGAGGTGCGCCGCAATCCCGCGCATAAGCGGGCCAAGGCGGAGCTTGATGGGTTACGCGCCGAGCTCGAAGAGCGCGTCAACGAGCGCGCGAATTTGCCCTCCGACGTTATCTCGAGCTACCAGATGGAGGAGGACCTTCGCTCCCTGGGCGTCCAGCCCGAAGCGGCGTTGCGCGATGAGCCCGCGCAGGCCGCCGAGATGCCGACGACCTCCTTTGGCCGGCTAATCCTGGCCGCGCAGAATACCGGGCAATATGTCGACGGAAAGCTCGACGAGCGCGTGCGTAAGATGTGGGGAAAGATCTGCGGTCATGTGCTTAATGACCGGTTTAAGGGCGTCGATCTCGGCGAAGACGGCGAGTTGGCGATCGCCGAGATGAGCCCGGAGCAGCTCGGCATGTGGCGACGCACCCGCTCCTCCGAGGAGCGCATCGTTGGCGCCGCCCTCGCGCTCGCCCTGCACGTCAGCGCGGCCGAGCGCAGCGCTGGATTTATCGAAACCATCTGGGTGCGTGATCCCCGCGATGATTTTGGCGTCAACGCCGCCGCCGCCTTTGATGACGTTTTCGCCAGCGCGGCGAAGAAGAGTCATATTATTTTGTGCAGCTAACCCCCCAATCGTTATCTATGTCTCAGCAAAAATTATTTGATATCGCCGCCGAATTCGGCGCTGGCCCTCCCGCGATCGGCGAGCTCGAGCAGTGGTGTGTGGGGCGAGGGCATCGCTATATTATTGGGGTCGATGAGGCTGGCCGGGGCCCGCTGGCTGGGCCTGTGCACGCCGCGGCCGTCGTGCTCGATCTCCAGGCGCTGGATGCCGATTGGTTGGCGAAGCTCGACGACTCCAAGAAGCTCAATGATGCGCTTCGCGACGAGGCTTTTGATGAGATTCAGCGCGCGGCTCTGAGCTTCGGCATCGCCCAGATGGACCATCAGGTCATCGACGAGATCAATATTCTCCAGGCGACATTTCGCGCGATGGAAGCCGCAGTCCACGCGGCGTTGGACGGCTTCGAGGAGCGGATCGACTGTGTCTTCATCGACGGCAATAAGACGGTTAATTTGCAACTTCCGCAGCGGGCGGTGGTCAAGGGGGATGCTCGAAGCCGCGCCATCGCGGCGGCGAGTATTTTGGCGAAGGTCTCGCGTGACCGGGTGATGCAGTCCTACCACGAAAAATGGCCTGTCTACGGATTTGGCTCTCATAAGGGCTACCCGACGCGCGCGCATCGGGCGGCGGTCGAGGAGTTCGGCCCGTGCCCCATTCATCGGCGCTCGTTTCGGGGCGTGCGCGAATTTATTAAATAGCGTTGCTCGGGCATGGCTTGTCCCGCGATAGCCGGCTCTCCAGATCACAGCCGCCTCGGCCTGGCCGCGCTCTCGCGCTCAGGAGAGGCGGTTTTTGCATCTTATTTTCGAAATCCCGCAACATTTGTAGCTGATCTGTCGAAGACAATAGGGTGCGGGGTGGCGCCGCTGTTGGCGGCCGCATTTTTCGACAATCTAAGAGCAGGAGGCGAGATGGGACACGAGGAAGGGAAGCGAGTTGTAGCGGCGGGAGGTGACGAGGAGGTCGCCCCGGATCTTCGGCGAGAGGTTGGGTTTCGGGGCGAGGATATCGCGGCTGACTTTATGGTTGAGCAGGGCTGGGACGTCGTCGCGCGCAATTATCAGCTCAATATCGGTGAGATTGACCTGGTGGTGCGCCGCAGTGAAGAGGTCTACGGGCGCCGCGAGGATACCCTGGCGATCGTGGAGGTGAAGACCAAGCGGGACCGGCGTGGGCCGCCTCCGGAGGCCTCGGTCACTCACGCAAAACGCAAGCGTTTGGTGCGCCTCGCGTGCGTATTTATGGAGCGCCAGAAGATCCGCCGGGTCAATATTCGCTTCGACGTGATCGCCGTGGACCTGAGCACCGAGGAGCCGACGATCACGCATTTTCCCGGCGCCTTTGACGCGGACGCCGAGATTCGTTGACGCGCGGGTTATTCGCCAGCGGGCGCGGCCTCGACAGCCGCTGCCTGTGCCGCGGCGTCGTAGGCGTCGAGCTTCTCCCGGTAGACCTGGGCGAAAGGGGTGCGCTGGACGGTGTGCATGATCTGATCGCGCAGCATCGCGCTGGTCGGGTCGGTTTCGTTGCCCTTGGCGTCCAGCGCGCTCGGCATGCCCTCCAGGTGGAGCACCAGGTCGCCCCATTGCTCCAGATAGATGCGCTCGCCTGCGGTCAGGATGCATAGCGAGCGCCCGAAGCGGCCCTGGTTGCGCAGGATCGTGGCTTTGGGGAAGCGCATGGCCGTGACCTTGGCCAGTGCGTCGAAATACTCGGCGGCGTCGAGCTGGCTATCCCAGGCGCTCAGGTGAGTCAGTAGGATCTTGCCTGGGCTCGGCTCATAGGCGCGAAGCCGGTCGCCGCCCCAGCCAAGCATCGCGCGATCGATGATCGCGTCGTAGGCCCGCTGGCTCTTGGCATCCTGCAGGTGCTCCTCGAGGAGCAGGCGCATCTGGTACTCGCCGAGCGTGGTGTCATAGATGAGCGTCTCCGCCGGGAGCACCGGCGAGGTGCGAAAGTCCAGCAGCGTCGGCTCGTCGCCGGCAAAATAGCGCTCGGGGTGCAGGATTTGCTCACTGGACACCGGCGCGTTCTCATAGATCGCGTTGACGCGCTCCCAATCGTGGCCCTTGCGCGCCTCGATGACGAACTGCATGCCCGCGAAATACGGGAAGGTGAGCATCTTTCGCAGCATCCGCGGTGCCTCGCCCAGGGCGGTCTTGGCGACCGCGTTCGGGTCCACCGCCAGAGGGTCCCCCTCGGCGTCGTCGGGGAGGAGTTGCTGCAGCGCCCCGATATCCTGGCGGGTCAATTGGTTGAGCATATTGGCCATCATCGGGATGTCGATGACGCTGCGAATCGGGCCGTGCGGCAGTACGCCTTCTTCGTAGAGCGAAAAGTCGATCATGACCATGCTCGCGTCGCCCTCGATAAAGGCCGAGCGCGCCAGGGCGAAGTCCCCGTTCTCGCGGTCGCTGACCGGCTCAATCATGCGCTTAATGTCGAAGTGTTGGTCCTGGATGGCGTGGAATATCTCGTGGGCCATCGCCGGGCGCTGCAGGTCCAGCGGAATGCCCTCCATGATATACAATTCTTTGGCCTGCTGGTCGTAAAACCCGGCGATTTGCTCGGTTAATACGTCGAGCAAAACCTGCCGGTAGTCGAGGTCCTGGGGGAGGAGTCCCAGCTTTTTGAAGACCTTCGCCTCGTTCTCGACATCCTCATCGCTGACCTCTTCGGCGAGGCGCTCGATGAGGATCTGGCGGAGTTGGTCGCGGTTGCGCAGTCCCTTGTGGATCTCGGTCTCCAGCGCCAGGCCGCGAAATTGGCCGACCTTCTCGGCGATCGTGGTGGCCTCCTGGAGTAATTGCAGGCCGCTGGGGTCGGGGTTCGACGTCTTCTTAGCAACTTCCGCGCCGCTTTCTGCATTTTGTTGGGCGCCAACGGTCGCGGGCGTGCCCCCAATAAGGAGGGCGAAGCCGAGTGGAAGAAGGGTGAGAAGCGGGCGGTGAAAACAACGGGAGGAGGGCATCATTCGGGTCTGTTCCTGGCCATCAAAATTATGGTTAGCTGCCAGCGCTCAGTTATAGCCCAGCCAACAAGTCACTCCAAGTCGCGTTCGGGCGAGCGTGAAATTGCGACGAAATTCGCGCACAACTATACCCATATCCCCGGAGAATCTTAGATATTAATCGAATTATTCCCAAAATAACCTTAATATCCCCGGAAATTGGTCAAATGACGCTAGACAGGGAATAAAATTTCTTGAGAATGGTGCGCCGCGTGCTAATACGCCAACACCGCGCACTCGGGCACTCCCGGCGTTGATGTCGATGAGTCTGTTCGAGCAAGTACGCGGCGTGTTGATTAGGGTCAGTCAAAATACCTTCGGCATGGCGTCGAGTGGTATTAAATTGGGCTGGTTTTTAATGAGAATAAAGAACCATTTGTAATTGGTTAATGCCGAAAGGAGTCGCACCATGAAACTCAGAAATATCTTGATCGCTCTCGTTGCAGTTTCCTTCGCTTTCGCTACCGCTTGCGGCAGCAGTGAGCCGAAACCCGACACCGAAACCGCTCAGCAAGAACTGGCGCAGCCGGAAGCTGAAGAAGAAGAAGTTGTCGAAGAAGCACCGGTCGAAGAAGAGGCTGTTGAAGAAGAAGTGGTCGAAGAAGAAGGCGTAGAGGAAGAAGCAGCCGAAGAAGAAGTGGTTGCTGAAGAAGGTGCAGCGGTCGAAGCCGCTGAATAAGACCTGAACGGGTCGAGAAAAAGCTCAGAATCAGCGGTTCAAGCCGCTGGTTTTGAGCTTTTTTTTTGCATTTGTTTGTGCGAGGGCAACTTTGATGTGGAAGGCTAAATTGTTTGAGCAAAGCGAGGCCAGAGCGACCTTGACGCCGATAGGCTGTCGAGTGCATCCTTCAGCGAAGATGATTTCTGATACCTGACTGAACACTCTATTTTTTGTACCGAGGTGAAGCAGATGCAACGATTGCGTCGAAATTGGGGAAGCTCGCTGCTCGTGGGCGCAGCGCTCGCGCTACTTTTGGGGGCGAGTGCCTGCACAGACGACCTCTACGCGAGTTGCTCGCTTGAGGCCGGCAGCCGGTGTGAGGATCCCTCTCAAACAAATATTAGCTGTGTTGAAGAGCAAAACCTTCAGTGTGAGACCCAGGTCTGCGCGCGCTACGAAGGCAGCGACCCGTATTGCACCACCACCTGCGAAGTCGACGATGACTGCACCGCGGGGGTTTGCCGGATCTTCTCGCCCTTCGGGTCGAGCACCGGGTATTGCGTCGAAGAGTCCGACGCCTAGGTCTTAGTGCTGCCAGCGCGTCTGCCTCGGGCGCGTCTGTCAGCAGTGGAAACGCCGCGTTTGGCCATTCAAAACATATCGGCCACTCAAACGACGCGGCGGTTAGGATAATGCGCCGGTTGTCCCCGGTTGAGTTTATTGAATCTTTTCATCGAGCCAGTTGCCATGCCCCAGCGCGTCTTGAAATATTTGGTAGTGATCGCCGCCGTTCAATTTGGTTTTGTACAGATGAGTCAGGCCCAAGACTCGATGGATTTTGGGGCTGACGAGACCATGGACTTTGGGGCCGAGGATGCTGCCGACGCGGCTGCGCCCGTCGATGCCGGTCCCTACCAAGAGTTTATGGACGAGGGCAAAAAGCTCTACGAAGCCGAGAAATACGACGAAGCCAGCCTGATGTTCTATAAGGTGACCAGCGCGACCGACGCCGCGGCGGAGGTTGTGCGTCCCGAGGCCGAGTACGAGCTGGGCAAGGCGCTGCTGCGCATGGAGCTGTACCAGGGCGCGCTGAGCTATTTCGGCGCCATCGTCGACGAAGGGGAGATGCATCCCTACTATCTTCCGTCGCTGCGCGGGCTGATTCTGCTGACCGACGCGATCCCCGGTGACCCCTCGCTGATGGAGCGTCTGGCGCAATTCGCGAGCTATTTCCCCGAGAATGTCCCCGAGAAATACCGCGACCAATTCGCCTATCTGGTCGGGCGATATCTCTACCAGGAGATGAACACCGACGAGGCGCTGCGGCTGCTCACCGCGGTGAGCCCGCGCAGCCCGTACTATGCGCGTTCGCGCTATATCGCGGCCATCGCCAACGTCTCCGCCTATAAGGCCGAGCCGGCGATCGAGGAGTTCAAAGAAGCGCTGCGCTACCTGCAACAGAAGGACGACGACGGGGAATTGAGCGCGAAGGAGCGCGAGCTGCTTGAGACGACCACGCTCGGCATGGCGCGAACCTTCTACTCAACCGGCGATTACCAGACGAGCCTGAAGTATTATTCCAAGATCAAGCGTCGCTCGGACAAGTGGCCCAAGGCCCTCTTCGAGTCGAGCTGGGCGTTCTTCCAGACCGACGACTATAATAAGGCGCTCGGTAACCTGCACAGCCTGAACTCCCCGTTCTTCGCCGACGCCTACTTCCCCGAGGGACCGATTCTGTCGGCGGTGATCTATTTCTATAACTGCAAATACCCGCGCGTGCGCTCGGTGTTGTCGGACTTCGACTATTATTATGCGCCGCTCAAAGACGAGGTGCAGTCGGTGATTCTTCAGTACGAAGACCCCACCGAGATCTTCGACTGGATCCGCTCGCTGCAGAAGGGCGAGGTCGACTTCGACCCGCAGGTTTATCGTATCCTGAGCGCCGCGCTAAGCGACGCCGAGGTGACCCGTACCTTTGACCTGGTCGACACCATCGAGAGCGAGACCGAGAAGATCGGGACGATGCCGGAGGCGTGGGTTTCCAGTGAGCTCGGGTCTTCGCTGGTCCAGGAGTCGGAGCTCGCCCTGAGCTTTGCGCGCAACAACGCCGGTACACTGGCGGGGGCGCGACTTGAGCGCGTGGTGCGCGAACTCGAAGAGCTTATCCAACAAAAAGATGAGATCCAATTTGAGGTCGCCCGCGCAGAGCAGGGCGTCATTCAGGCCGACATTCGCGCCGGCATGAGCGTCGGCGGCAACGTCACCGCTTCCGACCGAGTCCAGGTGAGCGATGAGGAGCTTTACTGGACTTTTGACGGCGAATATTGGCGCGACGAACTCGGATTCTATGTCTTCAATATGAACTCCGAGTGCAGTCGCTAAAGTAGCAAGAGCAGTTGTCGTACTTCAGAATTCAGCATCATTGAACCGTATCAAGGAGCACCTGATGGCCTTTTCCCGCGAACAAATTGCCTCGGACTCAGAGAGGTCGAAACCGGAGCGCCGTGTAGTTTCTCCGGTGCTTATTTTGGGATGTTGCCTGCTTCTTGCGGGGGCCTCGGTTCCGGCAACCGCGTACGCCCAGGACGACGCCGAGGAGGTCGCGGCGCCCGCGGCTGCCGAAGAGGAAGAGAAAGAAGAAGAGGCCGTCGCGGTCCAGAAAGCCGAAGACCAAATCGAGGCGCCCACGCTCAACCGTGAAGGTGAGCTTGGCCCGTCCGATGACGTCGAGGCAGCCGCGCTTCGCTCCAAAAAGGTCGACAACGTGCGTCGCCTCGACGAGCAGATCGTCCAGCTGAAACGACTGATTAAAAATAGCGCCGCCGACAACCCCCGGCGCGCCGAATATATGTTCAACTTGTCCGAGATGCATTGGGATAAGTCGACCTATTACCAGCAGCAGGCGTTCCAGAAGCAGGACGAATGCTACGACCTCGACGACGCCAAAGAGACGAAAAAGGCCGAGAATTGCCGCAAGTCGATGCAGCGCATGCTCGACGAATCCGAGCGCCTCAAGGGCGAAGCGGTGCAACTCTATGTCGAGATTTATCAGAATTATCCGAACTTCGAGGAGCTCGATAAGGTCCTCTTCTATCTGGGCTCAAACCTCAATGAGCTTGGCCGGGGCGATGAGGCCCGCGAGATCTTTAAGCGCCTGATTCGTGACTTCCCGAACACCAAATACGTCCCGAACGTGCTGCTATCCTTCGGTGAGTATTATTTCAATAATGACGACGCCGAGCAGGCGCTTCGGGCCTATCAGAAGGCCACGCAATTTAAGAATTCGGATATCTACTCCTACGCCCGCTATAAAGAGGGCTGGTCCTATTTCAACCTGGACCGCAAAGATAAAGCCTTGGCGATCTTTATCGACGTGCTTAAATACGCCGAGAAGCACCCCGAGCAGCCCACCAGCAAGTCGCTGATCGCCCAGACCCGCAAAGATATCGTGCGCACCTACTCGCATATCGGTAACCCCGATAAGGCGATCCCCTTCCTTAAGGAGATCAGCAACGATGACCGCGAGACCTGGATCGGCCTGGCCGAGCGCCTGGCGATTCACTATAGCGATATGGGTAATACGACCGACTCCACGCGCATGTACCGCCAGCTCATCAAGCTGAATACAACGAGCGTGAAGACGATCGATTATCAATACGAGATCGTGCGAAACCAGACGATCTCAAACGCCTATAATGAGAAGACGATTCAGGAGTTGGTGCGTCTGCTGAAGTTGGTGCAATACGCCGATCAGGATAAGTTCGAGGACACCGCCGAGCAGGATTATCCGACCACGCGCGCGCGCGTCGACTCGCTGGTGCGTGAGTGGACGACCCAATATCACCGCGAGGCGCAGAAGACCAAGAACGACGACATCTACGCGATGGCGTTCTTCCTCTATAAGAATTATCTCGAGACTTACCCGAAGTCCAAAGACGTCTACACCATGACGTTCTTCTACGGTGAGTTGCTCTACAAACTGCAGCAGTGGGAAGACGCCGCCGCCGCTTACGAGCGCGTGCTCGAGATCGACGGCGAGGGCAAATATACCGAGAACGCGGTGCACGCCGCGGTGCTCGCGTATTTCAAGGTCGTTGACACCTCCGAGGAGCAGGCGAACCTCAACGAGAACAGCATCGCCAAGGTCGAAGACGAGAGCGACGCCAAAGAGAAGGGCGAGAAAGCGCCGGTCGAAATCCCGAAAGAAAAGGAGATTTCGGAGCTGCACGCCAAGTTCATCAACGCGCTTAAGCGCTATATTAAATTCGCCCCGGACGGCAAGCGGATTGTCGACGTAAAGTATAGCCTGGCGCGTACCTATTACGACTTCAACCACTTCGGTGAGTCGCTCGAGATCTTCAAGGACATCGCCTACAAGCACAGCGACCACCGCCTGGCGGTGATCTCGGCGAACCTTCACCTCGACACGCTCAACCTGCTCCAGGACTTCGACGGACTGCACGTCGCGGTCGTCGATTATCTGGAGAAAGAGCCGATCAAGGACCCCGAATTCCTGGAGACCGTCGCCGAGTTGGACGTGCAGATTCGCTTCAAAAAATGTACGATCTTCGACGAGCAAGAGCGCTGGAAGGACGCCGCAACCTGCTTCGTCGACTTCTTCCGCGACTACCAGGATAACGAGGAATACGTCGATAAGGCGTTGTATAACGCGGCGCTCGACTTCGAGCGGATGCGCGACCTCGGCAAGGCCATTCGGGTCCGTAAATTCTTGCTCCAGGCGGCGCCCAGCTCGCCGCTGGCGCCGATCACGCTCTATAATATCGCGGGTAACTACCACGCCCTGGCGACCTATAGTCAGGCGGCCAAGTACTACGAGCTTTTCGTGGCGAACTTCCCCGAGCACGAGAACGCGGAGTCCGCGTTGGCCAACGCCTCGGAGTTCCGCTACGGCCTGGGCGACTACACCCGCGCCATTCAGGACTACGAATATTATATCAAGACCTTCGGCAAGTCTGAGCCCGAGCGCGCCGCGATTTCGTATTTCCAGATCGCGCGTGTCTACGAGATTCAGGACCAGCCCAAGAAGGCGAAGGAGCAGTACGAGCGTTTCCTTAAGGAGTTTAAGGACCCGTCGAATTACGACCGTATCCTGGAAGCTCGCACTGCCATTGGCATGTATTATTGGAATATCGAGGGGCCGCGCAATCGCAGGCGCGCGCTGAAGGAGTTCAAGCAGACGCTGGCCTATTACGACAAGATTCCGGACGCCAAGAAGTCCGAGCTTAGCACTGGTCGCGACGCCGCGGCGCGCGCCAAGTTCATGATTGGCCAGGACGTCTTCGAGCAGATGACCGCGATTACTGTCGAGGCTGCCAACGAGAAGGACCTGCAGAAGCGCATCACCAAGAAGATGGAAGTTGCCACCAAGGCGCAGAAGATCTTCGAAGAGGTCATCCTCTTTAAGCGTCCCGACTGGGCGATTGCTGCGCTGTATCGAATCGGCGCGCAATATCAGGACTTCGCCAACACGGTGCGAAACAGCCCGATTCCCAAGCGACTTACCTACGACCAGAAGGAGATCTACCGCGGTCTTCTTGAGGACCAGGCCAGCAAGGTCGAGGTCCAGGCGGTCGATGCCTATAAGAAGGCGCTCGAGGTCGCGCTCAGCGAGAGCTGGTTCAACGAATATAGCCGTCAGGCGGAGGTTCAGCTCGCGCAGCTTCGTCCGCGTGAGTACCGAAGCCCCTCGGAGTTGCGCGCCGAGCCTGAGAACTTGACCCCTGGGTTTATGCGCGCCGGCTTTATCGAGCGCCTCAAAGACGAGGACCGCCTGCAGGATCTCGGCGGCGACGAGGACGAGGCCGAGGTTGGCGGGGCCGAGGAGCAGGGCGCCGAGGGAGCCGAGGCCTCCTGAGAACGGTCTTTGAACGAGAGGACGGGCGGCTGATTGCCAGCCGCCCACAGTCAGCACTGGCCCACGAGGCTTGAACCCGTGATGAACGAATTCAATATGAAGCCATCAAAAACGAACTCCGCACGCACCTTCCGGCGCATTCTACTTTCGCTGAGCGCCGCGCTCCTTTTGGCCGCGACGGGCTGCTCGAGCAGCTCCTCGACGGTTAAAACGGACCCCGTCACCGCAGCCGAAGGCGGCACGGCGAGTCAGGACGCGATCGAGAAATTCACCGAAGCGGTGGAGGTTTACGAGAAGCGGGGCGACGCCGGATTGGATGATGCCATCTCGAAGCTCGAAGACGCGGTCGACGTGGACCCGGCCTTTGGCAAGGCCTGGTTTAACCTGGGCGTGCTCTACGAGAAGAAGGGCGAGAAGGGCGAAGCCGTCAAGGCGTATACGAAGGCGTCCGAGGCGTCGGTTAAGCTCGGTGATTCCTTTGTGAACCTGGGCATGTTGGCCCTCGATGACGGCAAGCCCGATGAGGCTCGCCGCTATTTCGACCGGGCGTTGGAGGCTGAGAGCTATAACGCCGCGGCGCATAATAACCTGAGCGTTTTCTATCGCCAGGACCGCGACTTCCCGGCCGCCGTGCGCCACGCGCGCCTGTCGCTGGCCGGTGACGCGAGCAATATCGAGGCGTACTCAAACCTCGCGCGCATCTATTATCGCCGCGGCAACTTCGACGTGGCCAAGCTCGTTATCCTCAACGCGCTTAAGATGCCCGACGGGCCGAATAACCCGGACCTTCATAATATCCTGGGGTTGGTCGAGATCGAGCGAAACGACGTCACCGAGGGCATCCGTCAGTTTGAGAAAGCGGTTGAGTTGGCGCCCAAACATGTGCCGGCGTTGCTTAACCTCGGGGCGGTCGTGCTTAACGTTCGTGACTACCCGCGCGCGTTGGAGCTCTTTGAGCGCGTCCTGGCGCTTGAGCCCGACAGCATCACCGCCGAGATCTCGATCGCGGTCGCCAAGCGCGGCATGGGAGACCTGGCTGCGGCGGACAAGATCTACCAGGAGATTCTTACAAAGGACCCCGAGAACGCCGTGGTTCAGTTTAACCTGGGCGTGCTCGAGCATGAGCACAAGGCGCAGCAGGCGATGATCGGCGCAGACCGCGAGCCGCCGAAGCCCGCCGAGGAGCAAACCGCGTCGGCTCAGATGCGCGCCAGCGCCGAGCAGATTGAGTGGAACGTCGCCAATATCAAGAGCGCCGTCGAGCATTACCAGGCATCCATCGAGCATTATCGCAGCTTTCTTGCCTACGACAAAAGCGGCAACGAGGCGCGGCGCGCCGAGGCGAATAAGCGCATCGGTCAGGTCTCGGAGTTGATCGGCGCGACGCGCGAGCAGATTCCCTCGCTGGAGTCGACCGCTGAGGAACTTCGACAGCAGGCCGAAGAGTTCGCGCGTGAAGAGGCCGCCGCGGCGCAAGAAGCCGAACAGGAGGCCCCGGACGCCGACGCTGAGGAGGCGCCGGTGGAGGCCAACGCCGGCGGCGATGGCGCCTGATGTCGATGGCGGAGCACGGCGCGCGATGCGCGCCGCCGCCAATCGGGTTTCTCTTTGACCGTTCGCGTTGCTATGATAGCTTTATTGAACGTGTTCGACCCTTAGCAGTTCTGCGCAAGATTCTTTGGAACCCCCCGCGGGATACGGTGTCTAAGTACCAAGAACCCGTTATTTGGTCTCGATAGAGTCGCCCCTCATAAAACGAGAAGCAAAAATGTCTAAACATTTCATCTTGATCGCCGCGCTCGCGCTGTTTCTCATTCCCGCCTCGGCCTTCGCCCAGGGCGGGCCGGTGGCTGAAGTTGGCGCCGAGCAAACAGGCTCCGATGTCCAATATAAAGAACGCACCGAGTACGACTTCGAAGGCGATGACGTCACGGGTAGCCTGATCAAACCCGACGGCGAGAATATCACCGGCGAGACGCACGGTAAGACCAGCAGCTTGATCAATATCCGGGCGGACTTCATCCCGGAGATGCTTGAGTCTGTCGAGGATATTTAACCCCACGATGGCGCGCGGCGGTGCAAGTCGCCGCGCCGGCCGAGGGGTTTGGAGCAATGAGATGCTCCGGTTTACGATGAATTTGCTAAGCAAAACAAAAGGGCATTCCAGCGGGAGCCAGCGCTTCCACAGATGCCCGACTTTTGAGGGATAAGAGAGCGATGAGTCAAAACAGCCGAAGACTTCGCTTTGAAATCGTCCAGAATGGGGAAGTAATTCGGACGGAAGAGCTTGACCAGGACGTGATTAAAGTTGGCAAGCTTGCCAGCTCGCATCTGCGTCTCGACGATCCAAACGTGTCTCGCATCCATGCGGTGATCGAGAAGGGGTCGGGCGGAGCCTATAGTGTCATCGATCTCGGGAGCGCGAGCGGCAGCTTCCTCAATGGTGAGAAGATCACCAAAGACGAGCTGAAGTCGGGCGACGAGCTGACCTTCGGCGACACGGTGGTTCGCGTTGAGTTTGTCGACGCCACGGCGCAGGCCGCGGCGCCGGCAGCGAGCGCGACCGTCAACGCCGGTGTCACCCAGCAGGCTCAGGCTGAAGTTGCCCCAGAGCCGACCGGCCCGACCATGGTCACCCTCGAGGACGGAAGCGTCGTAGAGGCTTTCGCTCAGCAGGGGTATTACGACGAAAATAGCAACTATATTCCATTCTGGTACGACGAGAGCGGTCAGTCGAACCCCGGCTACGGTTATTATGACGAGCAAGGGGCTTGGCAGGTCGTCTACGGGTATTACGACCCCGAAGGCGAGTGGATCGCGACGGAGTCACCCATCGGGTTTGGCGGCGGCGCCCCCAGCGAGCCGGCTTATGCGCGCACTCCCGACAGCGAGATCTATCAGGACGAATTCTTTGAAAGCTCGGGCGGCGACACGCTCGAGGTCGCGATGCTCTGGTCCGACCACGTTTTGTCGGTCAATAGCTACAATACCGCCCGCACCGTCTCTATCGGTCCGGATACCAAGAACGACTTTATCGTTCACGAAGAGGGCATCGCGCAGAGCGAGTCCTTCCCGCTGGTCTCCTATGAGGCCAACTCTTATGCTGTGGTTTTCCTGCCCGGCATGAACGGCGTTATCAGGGACCAGGACACCCAATATACCCTCGAAGAGGCGGTCGCGCAGAATATCGCGCGTCCGAGTTCGACGGTGTCCGGCGCCTTCGAAGTCCGCCTTGGCGCCCGCACCAGCGCACGCGTGGACGTCGGCGAGACGACCTTTTTGATCCACTTTACCGATATGCCGGCGGTGATCGGTGGTGGCTTCGCGATCGATACCGCGCCGCTGCCCTATCTTGCGGTCAGTGCCGTCGCTCATATTTTGTTCATCCTCCTCGTGCTCAACGTCCCGAGCAGCGCCGATAGCCTGGACCTCGACGGGTTCAGCGCGCAAGACCGCTTCGTTGAGATGTTGATGAAGCCCGAGCAGGAAGAAGAGGTCGAGCCCGACTGGCTGGGCGCGGGCGACGATAACGAAGAGGCCGCCAAGCATAAGGGTGACGAGGGCCAGGCGGGTGAAGAGGACGCGCCTGACGAGGATAACCGCATGGCGGTTAAAGGGCCGCCGGATAATACCGATATGGAGATCAAGAAGGCCGAGGACACCAATATCGCGATGAACGCCGGTGTCATGAAGGTCTTCAATGACAACCAGATCAGCAGCATGTGGGGCAGCGGCGAGAGCTCGATTGGCTCGGACGCGGTTCACGCCATTGGCAGCCTGGATAAGGGCGCTGAATTCGGCGCATCCAAAGGCTTCGGCGGACTCGGCGTGCGTGGCGCGGGTCGCGGCGGCGGCGGCGTCTCCGAGAGCGGCATCGGCATGGCGAACGTTGGCACCGCAGGTCGCGGTGGTGGCGGCGGAGGCGGCGGAACTGGCTACGGGAAGGGCGCCAGCAACCTCGGTGAGAAAGACGATAAGCTTCCGACCATCGTTCCGGGTAAGCCTCAGATCACCGGCTCGCTGGACAAAGAGATCATTCGCCGTGTCGTGCGCAAGCATCGCCGTGAGTTGACCAACTGCTATCAGATGGAGCTGCAGAAGAACAAAAACCTGGCCGGTCAGGTCAAGGTCAAGTTCACCATCGCCGGCAGCGGCAGCGTCATCGCCGCCGTGGTGTCGAGCTCAACGATGAAGAACCGCACGGTCGAGTCCTGCATCACCGGTAAGATTCAGCGTTGGATCTTCCCGGAGCCCAAGGGCGGCGGCATCGTCGTGGTCAACTACCCCTTCAACTTCTCGAAGCAATAAGTTGAGAATCGGCCCAGTGTTGAGTGGGACTCAAATTGCGAGGGCGAGCGCCTCTTAAAAGCTCGCCCTTGCTGCTTTCTTGTTAATTTGCGGCGTGTTAGTAGGTTGCCGTGACCCCGTACTGATCTGTGATGCATTCTATTTCGAACCACAGCCGTGCGCCTTGGCGAGCCCTACGGACACGGTGAGTTATAGCCGTATAACGGGGTGCCTGCGCGTGCGTGAGCACCAACATTGTCTTTGCCCGTGTTCACTGGTTGTGTGATCTGTTAAGGCCGGGAACCGGGAGTCACGCGCGAATATTTGCGTACCTAATCAGGATTACTTGCACGAGACCACGCCGTGCGGAGAAAGGAGGCGAGCGTATGCCGCTAAGGATCTGGGCAGCGACAAGGGTTGGTCTCGGGACGCGCCACTTAATGAGCCTGCTTGCCTGGTCTGTGGCGCTCGCCCTCTCGGCTTGTAGCACCCAATCGCAGGTTGTCGCCGAAGATGCGAGCGTGCCGGCGCAGGTGCGAGCCGACGACAAGGTGGGCGCGACCGCTGGGCCTGAAGGCGCGGACGATACGCGCGCGGGCTCGTCAGACGAAGGTGCCCCACCGAAAGGCTCGCTTCCCCGCTCGGTAATCCTTCGCGTCGTCACCGAGAACACGTCCGAACTCGTCGCCTGCTATGAAGCGGAATTGCGGCGCGATCCGACGCTAGCCGGTCAGGTGAATGTTAGGTTTAGGATCGCCAACTCTGGCGATGTGGACTCCGTGAGCGTCTCTCGCTCGACGCTAGATAACCCGATCGTGGAATCCTGCATCGTGGCAAATATCGCACGGTGGCGGTTCCCCGAGCCGGAGGGGGATGGGATTGTGGTGGTGAACTACCCCTTCAATTTCTCCAGGGGCGGTGAGGGTAAAGATGCCAAGGCAAAAAAAGGCGCCCCGGTTTTGGATGCCGCGACCATTAGCAACATCGTTAAGGCGAACGAGCCTCAACTTCAAAAATGCTATCAGGAGACGCTCGAAAAACATCCGTCGCTTGCCGGAGACGTGGCGGTTAAGTTTACCATCGAAAATTCCGGGGCGGTCACTGACGCGGTGGTCATGAGCTCGACCCTTCAAAGCAGCGAGGTGGAGTCGTGTATCACCTATACGATGCTGACCTGGCGTTTTCCGCCGTCGGCCGACGGTGACGTCGTGGCGACCAAAACCTTCGCGTTTCGGATCAAGCAGCCTTATTTGTGAGGAGCGGGTTCTTTTATCGTTGTGGGCGCCGCTCGGTGTGAACGCAAGCCGCTGCGATGCAGCACACTTGTCTTATCTCGAGCTTCGTAGCGTCACTGGGAGGGCGTGAGTGGCGACTAAATTCAACCTGCGGACCTTCCCGGAGTCCAGCGTTAATGTTAGGGTGTCGCTCACTTACCTCTTGAACTCAGCGGCTTCTTATGTTGAAAATGAGGCAAACGAACTTAGAAATGGTCTGCGTATCTATGAAGCTTGAGCTCAGAGAGCGACACATCTTTAGCCTTCTTATTCTGTTTCTAGCGCTTGTCTCATCTGGGTGCAGCACCCAGGTGGGCGCGCGGGCCGGCGAAAGTAGCGCCACCGCGACCCTTGGCGATCCATTGATCAATGGATCGCTCGACGACGCCGTTGTGCGTCAGGTGGCCGGAGAGAATCGCCGCGACTTGACCCGCTGCTACCAGATGGGGTTGGCCGACGATCGCGCGCTCAGCGGGCAGGTGAATATTCGCTTGTCCATCGCGCCGACCGGGGGTGTGCAGGCTGCATTGCTCACGAATTCGACGCTCAAGAATGACGACGTCGAGACGTGTATCCTCAAGGAAGTTCAACTTTGGGTCTTCCCGACCACTGAGGATGGTGACGGCGTCGAGGTTGAGTACCCGTTTGATTTCTCGAACCATTGAAGCGAGCATAGGGCGATATGAGAAAAGTAATTGGCGCAAATCTGATGAGTCTTCCGATCAAATTCGTCCTCCCGGGCTTGCTTGCCCTTGCGATGGTGTCGGTGGGGTGCAACCAGGACCGGGCCATCGCGGTCGACCACCTGAATAAGGGCGTGCAGAGTTATCAGGCCGGCGAGTCGATGACGGCGATTAAGGAGCTTAAGCTGGCGCGCGACCAGGACCCGACCTATGCCGAACCGGCGCTATTCCTCGGCGATATATACTACCAGCGGGTGAATAACCTGGTGGAGGCCGAGGCCTCGTATCGCGAGGCGATTAAGCGAGACCCGGAGAATATCGACGCCTATTATAAGCTCGGCGCGGTGCTCTTTGATAAGGGGGACGCTTCGCAGGCGGTCGCTGCTTTTCAGCAGGTCGTCCAGAAGGACGAGACCCACGCGAAGGCCTGGTTTCGCATGGGCCTGAGTCAGGCGGCGATTGGCTCTTATCCCGAAGCGGTCGAGAGCTATATGAAGTCGATTCGCGCCAACCCGCGCATGAAGATTGACAAGGACGACCCGGGCGGGGCCGCGTATCACGCGCTCGGCGACCTCTACGCGCGCTTTAGCTTCTACGATAAGTCATTGGCCGTGTATGAGAATGGCATCCTGAATAATCAGGAGTCCTCGCAGCTGTACGCGGGCCGCGGCATGGCCGAGCAGAGCCTTAAGCGGCCGGCCGACGCCGAGAAGAGCCTGGAGAAGGCATTGGAGATGGACCCGCAGAATGTCGCGGCGACCTTCAACCTGGCCGTCGCCAAGCATTCGCTGGGGCAGAAGGACGGCGCGATAAAGGTGCTGGAGAATTTCCTGAACCGCGCCAGTGACCCGGCGCGCCGGCAGGCGGCGCAGGGGTTGCTTCAAAGCCTTCGAACCACCGATAGCGAGGTCGCTCAGCAGTGATCAAAGCGTCTTCGACTCGCACGCAAAATTAGAGACGCGTCGCCCGAAATTCATTTCGGGCGACGCGTCTTTTTTTGAATCTCGGGCTTCGCGTTTGCCCCGTAGATTCAAGCATGAAATAAAATATTCGCCTATTATTCCACCTGGCATTGATTGCCCGTATTGGTGGGGCTGTGCTATACATCCTCCAACGCAATCCGCGCCAGCCGCATAGGCCCTTTGAGGCACCAAATGCCAACCGGGCTTTTAACTGACTTGCTAAGGTAAGACGACAGCTCATGAATCGTGAGACACAGATGCAGGAACTTCTTTCGCGACTTCTAGCCAACCCTTATAATCTGGGGCCGCTCAAACGACTTGAACGGCTGTATGCAGACCAGATGGGGGCCCTGATTTCTGTTTTCCACGAGCAAGCGCAGAGCAGCCAAGATGCTGACTCGATGGCGCGACTGCTCCTGGAGGCGGGTCGCTTGACGGCGATACATCTGGGCGAGCTGGACGCGAGCTTGGAGTATATCGCCGCGGCGTTGGACGTCGGCGAGAATACCCTGGTGTCGGTGGAGGCGCATCTTTTCAACCTCGCGCTTCGCGGCGAGGATGCGGCGCTGGTCGAGTTCTTCACGGAGGCGCTCGAGCACGCGGCTGACGCCAGCCATCAGAGCCGACTGTATCTGCGCATGGGCACCATTCTTGGGTGGATCCTCAGTGATACCGACCAGGCGAGCGATGCATATGGCTACGCGCTCGAGCTCGACCCGGCCAACGTCGCGGCGCGCTGGGCGCACCAGGATATGGCGCGCGCTCAGGAGGACTGGACCACCCTGGCCGGCCTTCTCTATGTCGAAGTCGAGACCTCGGATAACCCTGCCGACCAGGCGGTGGCATCCGTGGCGCTTGGGCGAATATATCGCGATCAGCTTGGCGACGCCGATGGCGCAGCCCAGTGCTTTGAGATGGCGATTGCGCTGGACCCTGAGAATGCGGACGCGCGCGCCGAGCTGGGCGGCGAGGTCGTCGAAGAGGAATTATTCGTCGAGGAAGCGGCCCAAGACGCGCGGCCGGTCGTCGACAACCCGGGGACGATGGAGTTGGATGAGGCGATGCTCCTGGAGGAGATTCCGACCACCAACGAGCCGCCCTCGCTCGAAGAAGAGTTCGAGTTCGACGCCGACGAGTCATCGGCCGCAGAGGATATCGCTGCCGTCGCGGCCGAGTCGAGCCATGATCCGGGTACCCTCGAGCTGGACGATATGCTCGTGCTGGACGACGAACTCGTCGAAGATGCACCCGCAGCGGGGCCGCCCGCGGTGCCGGTCGAGATGGAAGACGATGAATTAGATGAGCCCGAAGAGTATGTGCTCGCGGAATCTTCGGAGGTGTCCGAGGTCTCTGAGATCTCGGAGGTGTCCGACGTCGAAGAGGATTCGGAAGTCTCTGAGATTTCTGAGGTGTCCGACGTCGAAGAGGATTCGGAAGTCTCTGAGATTTCTGAGGTGTCCGACGTCGAAGAGGATTCGGAGGTGTCTGAAGATTCCGAAGTTTCGGAAGTTTCCGAGGTCGAAGAAGACGCGGAAGTCGAGGAGATCGCTGAACTCGAAGAGGTCGTGGAGCTCGAAGAGCTCTCCGAATCAACCGGAACCAATTGGCGGGACCGCTTTGACGAGCTGGTCGCGTCGGCCAGCGAGGCCGGCGACTCCAGCGTCGCGCTTTGCGACCTCGTCGGCGCCGCGCGTATCGAAGAGCGCCACCGCGAAGGCAACGCAGACGGTCTTCACCTCTTCGAAACGGCCGTCATGCTCGGCATCGCGACCGAGTTCTATCGTCACACCAGCTATACCTGGAAGGGCGCCGACTTCTGGCAGCCCGTCTTTGAGGTCGTCGACGACGAGGGTCTCCAGGCGCGCATCGCCTTCTTTAAGCTCGACAAGAATGACGAGGCTGCCGCGCTCGCCGAGGCAAGCGGCGACGCCAACACGGTCGCCGGCCTCGAAGACCTCGAGATCGCCGGTGAGAACTGGCGTAAATTTCAGCGCGCCGCCGAAGACCACTTTGACGGCCTCGGTGATGCCGAGAAAGCCTTCGAGAGCTATTGGTATATGGCCGATATGGCCGCCAAATTCGATGACCTCGACAAAGAGGTCGACGCGCTTCGTCGCCTTGAGCGCCAGGTCGAGAATCCGCTGGTGAGCGACCGTCTCAAGTTGCTCTACAAGCGTGACGAGAAATGGCCCAAGTACGCGGATATGCTCAAGAAAGAGATCGATGAGCTCGGCGACGACCGCAAGGCCGACAAGCTCGATCTCATCTATGAGTCGATCATGGTTTATCGCGACAAGATGCAGCGCGACACCATGGTTGAGAATGCCTATCGCCAAATCCTCGACATTGAGCCCGAGAATTTCGAGGCGATCGATGCGTTGATCGAAATCTACGAGGAGAAGAAGCGCTGGTCCAAGCTGATTAATATGCTGCAGGACAAGGCGCTTCTGGTGAAGTCCGATGACAAGCGCGTCGCGATCCACGAGAAGGTCGCCGCGCTCTTCTTGGAGGAGTTCAAGAACCAGGCTGAGGCGATTAACGCCTACGAGGCGATCCTTGAGCTTCGCCCGCACCACCCTGGCGCCATCGCGTTCCTCAAGGAGATGTATGAGAAGCGTCGCGATTGGGAGAAGCTGATCGAGGTGCACAAGCAAGAGATCGAGACCTTCGAGACCGACGCTCAGAAGGCCGAAGGCTTCCGCGAAGTGGCCGAGTTGGCCGCGGATAAATTGCGCAACCCCGAGGTCGCGACCGAACTGTGGCTCGAGGTTCGCAGCTTTGCTCCCAACGACCCGGGCGCGCTCGACGCGCTTGAGACGCTCTACGAGAAGAGCCGCGACTACGAGAAACTCGCCGAAGTGCTCGAGAAAAAGGTCGAGTACCTCGACAGCGATGACGAGAAAATGAAGCTATTCCAGAAGCTTGGGATGCTCTGCTCGGACCGCCTCGAGGACCCGGAGCGCGCGATCTCCGCATGGAAGAACTCCCTGGAGATTGACCGCGATGACCTCAAGGCCCGCAAGGCGCTTGAGCGTCTGTATATCGAGAATCAGGATTGGGATGCGCTCGAGGCATTCTACGCCGACTACGACGCCCATCAGGACCTGGTCCGCGTGCTCGAAACGCTGGCCGGCACGTCGAAAGAAGACGAGACCAAGATCGAGTTGCTGCTGCGCGCTGCGCGTATCTGGCGCGATGTGCTCGAGGATACCGGCCGCGCGGAGCGCGACCTGGAGCGCGTGCTTGAAGCGGACCCGCGCAACGAGAACGCGGCCCTGCAATTGGAGCCGATCGCGCGCGAAAAAGAAGACTTCGCCCGCCTCAAAGATTGCTACGAGATCATCCTCGAGAACCGCGAGACCGCCGAAGAGCGCCGCGAGTATCAGCTTAAGCTGGCCGCGCTGCACGGCGAGAATCTTGACGACGCGCCCGGCGCATTCCGCTGGTACGCCGAGGCCTTCAAAGATGACCCTTCGGCCCAGGATGTGATCGTTTCGTTGGAGGGCGCCGCTGCCAAGGCCGACGTCTATGAGGCGCTTAGCGATACCTACTCGCGCGCGCTCGAGACCGAGCTGTCCGACGAGGCGCGTCTGCACCTTCGGATGCGCCTGGGCACCGTGCTCTCGGAGCAACTTAACGACCTGGACGCTGCGTTGGTGCAATTCAACGCGGTGCTCGACGAAGAAGAGGATAGCCTCGAGGCCCTGGCGGCTGTGGAGTCGATCTACCGACGCGCCGAGCGTTGGGACGAGTTGATGAGCGTGTATCGCCGTCGCCTCGGACTCACCGATTCGGTCAGCGATAAGGTGGGCATTTTGCAGGGGATGGCGAATATCGCCGAAGTCCAGGCAGGTGATACCGACACCGCGATCGAGCGGCTCTGCGAAGCGCTTGAGCTCGACGGGGAGAACGAGAATACGCTCGCTGAATTGCACCGACTTTATGCGGCCGAGGAGTCTTTTGATGACCTCGCCGGCATTATCCGTCGTGAGATTGAGCTTATCGAAGCGCGCGCCGAAGCCCGTCAGGCCTCGCGCCCGGCGTTGCTCGACACCCGCACCTTCCTGGCTGGACCGACGGCGCTCGCCGACGGCGGCTCGAAGGCCGAAGAGGTCGAGGTCGAGGCCGAGGTGCTCTCGGGCGAACTCGAGGCCGCTGACATCGACGGTTCGGACTTCGACGCGCCCAACGGTGACCTCAGCGAATCCGGACTTCTGAATGAGGCCAGCGAAGTCGCGCTCGACGCGATTTCGACGGTCGAAGATACCGAGGGAGAGTTCGCCGCGGACGAAGTCGTGCGCGACGGAAAGGTCTACCTTGAATCCGAAATCGAGCAGCTCGTGGCGCTTCGCTTCGAGCTTGGCGAGGTTTGCCAGAATCACCTCGGCGAGGACGCCGAGGCGCTCGAAGTGCTCGGCTTGGCGCTCTCGTGGCGTCCCCTGCATTCAGGCGCTGCGCGCGCGATCGAGGAGTATCTGAGCGCTGACGCCTATCGCAATCAGGCCGCTCAGTCCCTCGCCCCGGTCTATGAGGTCCAGGGACAGTGGAATCACCTCATTGACGTGCTCGAGATCCAGGTCGAGGAAGCCGACGATGCCCAGCGCGTGGTGCTCTATGAGCGCATCGCGACCATTCAGGTGGAGGAGCTCGCGGCCCACGACGACGCCTTCAATACCTACGCGCGACTGCTGAGTTTGCAGCCCGAGAACGAACTTGCGCGCACCCAATTGCGTCGCATCGCTGGTCCGGTCGACCGTTGGGAAGAGCTGATCGAATTGCTCGAGGCTCAACTGCCGAAGATCGAATCCGATGAGCTTCGTATCGCGTATCTCTTCGACCTTGGCGAGACCTATTACGAGCGCCTCGAAGACAGCGACACCGCGCAGAAATATTATCACGAAGTGCTCGAGATTCGCGCCGATTCGACCCGCGCGCTGAGCGAGTTGGAGGGCCTCTACGCCGACACCGAGCAATGGCGTGCCTTGCTTGACGTCTACGAGATGGAGCTAAAACTCGCCGACGGTCAAGATGAATCCGAAGCCCTGCAGTTCAAGATTGCCCTGGTTTGGGAGCGTCTGCTCGACGACCCGCAGCAGGCGATTTCGGTGCTTCAGGCCATGGTCGAGCAGCGCCCTCACAACCTTCGCGCCCTTGAGATCCTTGGTGATCTGTACCGCGGGCAAGAAGAGTGGGACGCGCTCGCAGATAACCTGCGCGCGGAGCTTGAGTTGGTCGACGAAGACGCCAAAAACGGCGTCAAGAATCGCCTCGCCGCGCTTAGCTACGACCACCTTGGAGAGGTCGACCAGGCCGTCGATCTCTACGAAGAGGTCTTGCAAAACGAGCCGACCAACGCCGACGCCCTCGACGCGCTTGAGCAGATGTTGGAGCTTGACGACGCCCCCGCCGGGCGCGCCAGCCGCATCCTTGAGCCGCTGCATATCGAGCAGGGTAACCACGAGAAACTCATCCGCGCGCTCGACGTGCAGGTCGCCGATAGCGACGACCCTGCGCAGCGTGTGGCGCTTCGCCATCGCGTCGCTGAGCTTCACGAGGTTCAGGCCGGTCGCGCCGACGACGCTTTCGCCACCTATACCAAGGCGCTGAGCGACGACGTCGAGAACGAGAGCACGCTTGAGAATCTTTACCGCCTCGCCGAAGCCGAGGATTTCTGGCAGCCGCTGGCGACTCAATTCGAGCGCGAGGCCGACGCTCAGCCCGACCCCAGGACCAAGAGCGACCTTCTGTGGCGCGCCGCGCGCATCTCGATCGACCCGCTTAAGCAGCCGGCCGAGGCGAGCCTTTTGTTGCGCCAGGTTCAGCAACTCTTCCCCGATGACCTTGAGGCGGTTGAAGCGCTCGAGGCTCAATACCGGGAGCTCGGCGACTACGAAGAGCTCGTCGATATTCTGGTGGCGAAGGCCGAACTTGTCGAAGCAGAGCAAGATAAGAAGAACCTGCTCTACCAGGCCGCGACGATCTTTGAGGACGTCCTCGACCGTCCCGCCGACGCGGTGGATGTCTACCGCGCCGTGCTCGAGGTGGACGCCGCCGACGCCCACGCGATCGACCGCCTTGAGGTGATCTTCACCGACCTTGAGCGCTGGAACGATCTGCTTGAAATCTACCGCATCAAGCTCGACCTCGCCGAGAATGATGAGTCCAAAAAAGACCTGCTCTACGCGATGGGCCCGATCTATCGCGAGCACCTGGACGCGCCGTTTGAGGCCATCGAGACCTACCGCGGGATCCTCGAGATCGACTCGAGTGAACTCGCCGCCTGGGAGAAACTCGACGAGCTATACGCTGAGACCGAGCAGTGGACCGAGCTCCTCGAGACCCTCGAGAGCGAGATTGGACTGGTCGCGCTCGACGCCGACAAGCTCGACCTGCGCTTCCGCGTCGGTCGACTGTGGGAGCTTGAGCTGGGCGACACCATTCGCGCCATCGAAGTCTACCGCGATATTCTGGCCGACGACCCGACCCACCAGGAGTCCACCGAGGCCCTCGAAGGCCTGATCACCCGTGGTGAGCAGGAGGTCGAAGCCGGTGAGGTTCTGCAGCCGATTTACGAGGCCGCCGGTGAGTGGGAGAAGCTCGTCCATGTGTATAAATTGCTCATCGACGCGAGCCTTGAGCCGGAGCGCAAACTCGCGCTTTACGCCGAAGTCGCGCGTATCTACGAGCAGGAATTGCAAGACCCGCAGAACGCCTTCGGCACTCACGTCAGCGCGTTGAGCGTGGACTCGGGACGCCGCGATGTGCTTGAGAATCTCGAGCGCCTGGCGCGCGAGATGCACGCCTGGGAAGTCTTGATTGTTCGCCTGGATGACGCGCTCTATGAGACCACGTCTCCGGACGCCATCACCGAGCTTCAGCTCAGAATCGCGCGCATCTATGAGGAAGAACTCAATGATAGCGAGATGGCGATTGAGCGCTTCCTCGCGGTCGTCGACGCTGAGCCCGATAACGAGACCGCGGTGCTGGCCCTTGACCGCCTCTATCAGCGCGAAGGCCAGTGGGAGAACCTCGCCGGCATCCTGAGCACGCGCATCTACGCCAGCAAGGAGCCGCAGGACGCCCTCGAGCTGCGCCTGCGCCTGGGTATGTTGCACCAGGAAGCGTTGGACCAGCCCGATGACGCCATCGACGTCTATCAGACCGTGTTGATGGAGGACCCCGATAATCCGCAGGCGATTCAGTCGCTTGAGCAGATGTTTATGTCCGGCCAGGCCGTTCAGCGCATCTCGGATATCCTT
This sequence comes from Bradymonas sediminis, assembly GCF_003258315.1. Classification (GTDB taxonomy): domain Bacteria; phylum Myxococcota_A; class Bradymonadia; order Bradymonadales; family Bradymonadaceae; genus Bradymonas; species Bradymonas sediminis. Next base: position 3,654,050 of record NZ_CP030032.1, on the reverse strand, counting down.
GAGCCGCATTATCTGGAGAAGGGCCAGCACGAGAAGCTGGTCGAGATCTACCTGCAGCGCCTGGAGATGGTCAGCGACCACCTGCAGCGCCACGAGATGTTGATGCACGTGGGGCGCATTCTCTTGCACGAGCTTGAGGATAAGCCGCGCGCGCTCAGCGCCTACGGCGCCGCGCTCTTTGAGAAGCCCGACGACCCCGAGGTGCTGGCGCTGATCGACGAGCTCGCCGTGACGACCAATGCCTGGCCCGAAGCCGCCGGGTTTTACGTGGACGCGCTTGGCCGAGAGGACCTCGACCCCGAGGACGCCCTGGCGCTGTGGCTCAATCTTGCCCGGGTGCTCGACGAGAAGTTGCATAACTCGCAGGAAGCCGAGAACGCCTATTTGCAGGCGCTTGAGACCGACCCCAGCGAGCCGCAGGCGCTCGAAGCGCTCGACCGCATCTATGAAGATAACCGTCGTTACGCCGACCTGGCGGTCATCCTCCAGCGCCGCATCGACGGCGTCTACGATGAAGAGGCGATCGTCGAGCTGAGCTTCCGTCTGGCCACGATTTATCAGAATAATCTCGATGACCCGCGCAACGCGGTCGACACCTACCGCAAGGTGCTCGACGTGCGTCCGACGCACGAAGAGTCGCTGCTGCGCCTTGAGCGGATCCACCTGGAGCACCAGCAATGGCAGGAGCTCTTTGATATTCTGCAGCGTCGCGTTGAGAACACGAACGAGCCGGAGATTAAAATCGAGCTCTTCTCGCGCATGGCGAACCTCGCCGAAGAGATGCTCGGGCGCCCCAACGACGCCATCGACCTGTGGAATGAGATCCTCAAGATCGACCCGACCGACCTCGACGCCCTGAGCGAGTTGCAGCGCCTCTACCTCAACGAAGAGCGCTTCGATGACCTGGTGCGCGTGCTCGAGCAGCAGGTTGATCTTACCGAGAATCCGCGCGAGAAGCTCGTGTTGCACGAGTCCCTCGGCGTCATCTGGCAGGACAAGCTCGACAACGAAGTGCAGGCGCAGGACGCGTGGCGAAATACGCTGGCCATCGACCCGATGCACCTGCCGGCGCTGGAGTCGCTGCGCGGAATTTATACCCGCCAGGCCGACTACCCCGAGTTGGCCGAGATGCTCGGCCGGCTCATCGAGCACGAAGACGTCCCCGGCGAGCGCAAGCTGTCGCTGTGGATCGAGCTGGCCGAGGTCCAGGGCGACATGCTCATGGACTCGCAAGATGCGATTAACGCGTGGAAGAACGTCATGGCGATCGAGCCGGGCAACGAGCTCGCGCTGGAGAACCTCGAGCGCCTGTACCTGCAAGAGGGCATGTGGCTTGAAGCCGCGCAGGTCCTTGAGATCAAGGTCGACCGCGTCGAAGACGAGGACGAGCGCATTGATATTTTGACCCAGATTGCCGATATCTGGGAACACAAATTGGTGGAGCCGACCCGCGCGATCACGTTCTATCAGCAGATCCTCGACATCGACCCGACTCATATGCACGCGGGTCGCGCGCTGGAGAGCATCTACACCAGCCAGGGCGATCCGGCCGCGTTCCAGGGTCTGGTCGAGCTGTATCTGACGCGCGCCGAGATGGTCGACAGCGACCCCTTCGAGCGTACTGAAACGCTGCGAAACGCCGCGCGCGTCTTCGAGCAGCACCTCGGTCAGCCCGACAACGCACTGCTGGTGCTTCTGTCCGCATACGGTCCGGCCACGCTCGACGACGAGCAGCTTGGGGCCGACCTTGAGCGCCTCGCCGAAGAGACCAACCAGTGGGGCGAGTTGGTCGAGCGCGCCAATGGCATCCTGGGTGAGATGGACGAGGGGCTCGACGCCGCCGACCTTCGCCGCAAGGTGGGTTATTGGTACGCCGACAAGCTCAACCAGCCCGACGACGCCGTCTATCACCTGCGTCGCGCGATGGGCATCACGCCGGATAACGTCCAGATTCTTGAGAAGCTCGAGGCGCTGTACCAGCAACTCGCGGCGTGGCCCGAGATGGCCGACATCATCCGCAAGCGCATCGAGCTCACCGGCATGGCCGACGAGCAGATCGACCTGTGGCGCCGCCTCGGTGAGCTGTGCGAGATGCAGATGGGCGACATCGACCAGGCGGTCGATGCCTACCGTCAGATCCTCATGATCGACGACACCGACATCCTCGCCATGGAGAGTCTTGAGCGACTCTTCGAGGCCTACGATCGCTCGCAAGAGCTCATCGATATCCTCGCGCAGAAATGCGAGTCGACCTATGACCCCGACGCCATCGTCGAGATCCGGGTGCGCATCGCCGAGATCTACGAGCAGTCCTTGCAGGATCCCTACTCGGCCATCGACGCGTACCGCGAGGTGCTCACCGTCGACCAGGCGCACGCGCCGTCGCTCAAGGCCCTTGAGCGCCTGTACCTGCAGACCGAGCAGTGGAACGAATTGCTCGACATCAATGAGCAGTCGCTCGGCCTGTCGCACGACCCGGAAGAACAGGTCGCGATCTACGGCAAATTGGCCGCCATTAACGAGGAGCAATTCGAGAACGTCGACGCCGCGGTCGAGGCCTACCACAATATCCTGGTGGTCCAGCCGGAGAACGTCGGCGCCGTGTCGAACCTGCAACGCCTGTATCGCAACGAGGCGCGTTGGTTCGACCTGGCCGAGGTGCTGGCGCGTCACGCCGAGTTCGAGCGCGTCGACGCCGAGCGGGTCGAACTGCTCAATGAGTTGGCGCGCGTGCGCCGCGATAACCTCGACGACCCGCACGGCGCCATCGAAGCCTTCGACCAGTCGGTCCAGCTCGACCCGCGCCAGGCCAACGCCTATATGGAATTGGCCACGCTCCAGGAGCAGACCGAAGCCTATGAGGCCGCGGTTGACTCCTACGGTCGCCTGGTGAATCTGGTCGGCGACAACGCCGAGCGCGCCGAGATCTACGCGCGTATCGGCGAGATCCTCGAGCACCAACTCATGGACGACGCCCGCGCCGAAGACGGGTATCTGTCGGCGCTTGAGTTGGTCCCCGGCCACGCCGAGTCCATTGGCGCGATGCGTCGCATCTCGGGGCGCAAGCACGAGTGGCAGCCCTTTATTCGGGTGCTTAAGCTGGCCGAAGATGCCTCGCGCGACCTCGACGAGAAGGCCGATTACCTGGCCGAGATCGGTACGCTATATGACCGCGAACTCGACGACCAGGTCAGCGCCCTCAACTATTATGAGGCAGCGCTGGAGAATAACTCGCGCACCGTCGCCGCCGCCGAGCCGCTCATTGAGATGTATATCCGTGAGCAAAAATGGGAGCGCGCGGTGCCGCTGCTCGAGATCGTCATCGAGGAGGCGAATCGCGCCGACGCAGACCCCGAGAAGTTGCACGCGCTGTATCTGAGCGCCGGGCAGACCTTCATGCGCCTGGAGATGCAGGAGAAGGCGCTGTTCAATTATCGTGAAGCCTACGAGATTGACTCCGCTGACTTCGAGACCCTCAAGGGCCTCGGGCACCTGCTGTTTATGCGCGAGGATTACCAGAAGGCCGCTGCGGTCTTTGATAACCTCGAGTTCCACCACCTCGACAAGCTCGACGACGACGCTCAGGTCGAGCTCTACCGTCGCTGCGGTGACATCCGCCGCAGCTTCGGCGAGAACCGTCGCGCCATCGAGTATTATATCAAGGCGCTCGATATCGACGGCCAGGACCGCTCGGTGCTCACCGCGCTGGTGGAATTGTACGACGAGCAGCAAAATTGGGAGCAGGTCGTCGAGTATTCGCGTCGCCTGCTGGCGACCGAGACCGACCCGTCGCTGCGCTTCGCGATGCTGACGCGTATGGGCGACTTGCTGACCCAGCAGCTCAGCGACTTCAACCGCGCCGTGGGCGTCTATAACGAGGCGCTGGCCATCGACGAGAAGAGCATGCTCGTCCTGGACAAGCTGCTCAAGCTGTATACCCAGTCGCAGCAGTGGATCGAGGCGGTCGATATTCTCAACCGACTCATCGAGCTGCAGACCCAGCCGGCCAAGGTTGCGCAGATGAATTACGCCGTCGGCGTGCTCTTCCGCGACCAGATTGGCGACCCAATGGAGGCAGTGAAGTATTTCGACGAGGCGCTCAACAGCAACGTCAAGCTCTTCAAGGCCTTCGAGGGCATCGACCGACTTCTGACCGCCGCGCGCGAGTGGAAAGAGCTCGAGCGCGCCTATCGCCGCATGTTGGCCCGTATCCGGGACAACGACGACGGCACCATGGAGAACGTTAAGGTGCTGCTGTGGAGCGGTCTTGGCGAGATCTACCGAAGCCGACTGGGGCACGTTCAGAGCGCCATCGGCGCGTACGACGCCGCCCTGAAGATCAACCCGGCCGACACCAAGATGCGCCTGATCTTGGCGGAGCTCTACGAGAAGAAGGCCGACGACCCGCAGGGGGCGGCCGAGCAGCACAAAGAGCTCATCAAGCACGACCCCTTCCGCACCGAGAGCTACCGTGCCCTGTTCCGCGCCTATATCCAGGGCAAGGAATACGACAAGGCCTGGTGCATGTCGGCGGCGTTGAGCTACCTGAAGCGCGCCAACGAGCAGGAGGAGAAATTCTACCGCCAATACCTCGGCCAGAATCTGCCCGCCGCGCGTGGGCAATTCAAGCAGGAGACCTATCGTCTGCTGTATCGCAACGAGCAGAATATCCTGATCACCTATATCATGAGCATCATCGGGCAGGGCTTGCGCGGCTATTATTCGCGCAAACTCAAGGCCACCTGGGGCGTGCATCCGCGCAAGGATAAGCTCGACCTGGACCAGCAGATGCCGTTCTGCAAGATCTACAAATACGCCGCGCGCACCCAGGCGCTCGTCCCCGCTCCCGAGGTCTACCTCAAGCGTGACGCCGCCCTGGGTATTCGTAACGCGAACGCAGAGGTGCCGACGGTCATCATCGGCGCCGATATGACCCAGGGTAAGGGCGACCGTGAGTTGGCATTCATGATCGCCAAGCGCCTGTGCTGGATGCGCCCGGAGCATTATCTGGGGTCGGTCGGCTACCCGACCGAGAACCTCAAGCTGATGTTCATGGCCGCGATGCATATGACCGACCCGAGCCTGGGCTTGGGCGCCCAGATCGGCCAGCCCGGCGCCGAGATCATCCGTGAGCTGCAGGCCATGCCGCCGCAGATGATTTCGATGATGCAGAAGAATATGAAGCAATTCCTCGCGCTGAAGGTGAACCCGGACCTGTCCGATTGGCTCACCCAGGTCGAGCATACCTCGATCCGCATGGGTCTGGTGATGTGCGGCGATTTGCACGAGGCCGTCAGCTGCATCAGCAACGACATCAACCCGATCGGCAAGGCCACGGTCAAAGAGCGCGTCCAGGAGCTGGTCCTCTTCGCCATCAGCGATGAGTACTTCCAGATTCGTGAGTCCCTTGGCCTGACCATCGGCTAATCGAGTCGCGCTGAGTTTGAAAAAAGGACGTCCCGCCTGTATCGGGGACGTCCTTTTTTGTTGCGGCGCTGACCGCAGCCCGGAGCGCCGCCGCCGGCGCCGAAACCTGAATGAACACCGATTTGTAGGAAGAGACCGTTATGCTCATCGTATGCCCGACGCCGATCGGAAACCTTGAAGACGCCACCGCGCGCCAGCGCCAGGCGCTGGCCGGCGCCGATATCATCGCCTGTGAGGACACCCGCCATAGCGGGAAGTTGCTGGGATTACTCGGCATCGCGCGCGTCGATGGGGTGCCCCGGCTCGTGAGCTATCACGAGCATAACGCCGCCGAGCGCATCCCCGAATTGCTCGGGAATTTGGCCGCCGGTGACACCGTGGTGCTCGTGTCGGACGCCGGGACGCCGACCATCTCGGACCCGGGCTACCGCCTCGTGCGCGCCGCCGCGCAGGCGGGACACCCGGTCAGCGCGCTCCCCGGACCGGTGGCGGCGATGGTGGCGCTGAGCGCGGCGGGCCTGCCGACCAACCGCTTCTTTTTCGAGGGCTTTTTGCCCAGCAAAACGCGCGCGCGCACCGAGCGCCTCGGCGCGCTGCGCGCCCTCGGCGTCACCGTCATCCTCTATGAATCACCGCGGCGCGTCCTCGGCTTGCTGGCCGATGTCGAGGCGGTCTACGGCCCCGCGCACGAGGTCTGCGCGGCGCGCGAGTTGACGAAGATGCACGAGGAGTACCTGCGCGGAAGCTGCGCCGAGGTGCGCGCCGACCTGGCCGATCGCCCCGAGATCTACGGCGAATTCGTCGTCATCCTCGCCCCCTTCGTGCCGGCCGATGAGGACGCCGATATCGAGGCGCAGATCGACGCAAAGATCCGCGAGTTGCTCGCCGAGGGCATGCGCCCGCGCGGCATCAAGGCCGTGCTGGCTGAGCTCTTCGAGGTGCGTAAATCCGAGATCTACGCGCGCATCGAGGCCGTCAAAAACGACGGGTCGCCCGACTGAGCGCCTGGCCCAAATGGGCGTAGGTTTGAGGTAAAAAAAGAAGCGCCGCTCGATGTCGAGCGGCGCTTCTTTTGTTCATCTTATACGTCGGTCATCGCCAGGCGATTACCAGGTATACTCAGCCGACGCGGTGGTCAGGAATCCGCTTCCGCCGCCGATGAAGTTCGGGCCGTTGAGCACGAAGCTATTGGCCAGCGTTCCGTCGAAGGTGAAGTCGCCGACTTTCACGCCCAGACCGGTGCTCCAGCCGAAGCCGTCGCCATAGCCTGCCGGGGTTGCGCCCGGGCCACGCAGCGAGCTGGTGTCGTCGCCGTCGGTGGTCTCGCTGCTATTTCCGGCGATGGCCCAGCGATACTGAGCGCCACTGCGGAAGTAGAGCCAATCGAAGAGTTCGATGTCGGCGGCGAGCTGGACGCCCGGCAGCAGGACGCCATAGGTGCCGCTTCCGTCGTTGTCCTGGCTGTCGTCCGGGTCGGTGCTGGTCATCTCATAGCCGAGGATACCGTAGGCTGCGATGGTCGTTCCAAGACCTTCGCTCACCGCGGCGGTCGTCTCGCCCTCGACGGGCGCAGCGCGCTTGGAGTCGATTTGCCAGACGGGGCCTGCGCCTGCCTGGATGGCGAAGGCCATCTCGCCGGAGGAGGTCGTCGTTCCCGCGACGTCACGGTCAACGCCGGTGTTCTGGAATGCCAGGCCACCGACGAAGCCGAAGTCCATCTGTCCGCGCATCTCATAGATACCGCGGGTGTCCAGGCCGACGCCGATATGGGTGCCCGACAGGGGCGTCTCGTCGCCAACATCGACGCTCATCGTCGAGAAGTTCAGGTTTAGCGCGGTGTCAATCGCCAGGTGGCCGGTGGTCGAATAGCCGACCTGCAGCACCGTGTAGAACTCGCCGGCGGACTGGTCGTCCACGGCTTCGTTGGCCGGGTTGATGGAGGCGCCACCGTTGCCCAGGACCAGGCGTCCGCCCAGCAGACCGCCGCCCATATCGAAGCCGGCGAAGACGTCGACGATATTGCCGGAGCGGGCGTCAAATGTGGCAAGCGCGCCGCCGAAGGGGGAGTTCGGGCCGCCCAGGACGTTGCCCGGGCCGCTGGGGTACATCTCTGAGGCGAAGAGGTTGCCGCGATGCATCGACACACCATAGGCGAGGCGCTCGTCGCCCATGATCAACAGCGCGTTTCCTTGCTCTGCGCCGGCTGCGTAGTCAAAGCCAACCATATTTGCGTATTGGGTGGCCAACTGCGGGAAGGCGAAGACGTCTTCGCGGTCGAGCATCAGGCGGTTGTTCTGAAGCGAGTTGCGCCGAGCGGTCGATGCGTCCGCGTCTGCAACGCCCACGAGGCTAAGGGCGAGGGTCGCGGCACAAAAATACGCAATATTCCGTTTGTTCAACATTACTCAAAACTCCTACAAAAGTAATAAAATAACACTGCCTAAAACTCTCGGACGCCCAATGTGGGTCCGAGCTTGCGCTGCCAACGTGCCAGCAGGAGGGTTTATTTCCGGCTATAGTTGACATTCCACCCAGCACAGGCGAGACACAGAGGCCGAAACGATGTGCTGTCTACGACGTTTCCCACTCAGCAGCCCCTCAGCCTCATGCTGGAGGATGGTCTGCTGGGATGAGAATCGCGTGTTTTCAGCATGAACTCGCAGACAATACAAGGGAATATTTAGATCGAGAATGCTCGACAATCCCGTTGAACTCGCGCTCGACTCGGCCCCTGCGTCCGCCCCAACACTTTATAAATTCAGCGGGCGCCCAATTAATCGAGGAAAATTAGTATGAACCAACCTTATGAACGCACGCCCAATATCGCTATTTTTGCTGACCTGGAAAACGTGGCCATCGGGGTCCGCGAAGCAAAATACGGCGAACTCGACATCGGGCTCGTCCTGGAGCGCTTGCTCGACAAGGGCAACGTCATCGTCAAAAAGGCGTATTGCGAGTGGTCCAATTACGCCTCGCTTAAGAAGCCGTTGCACGAAGCCTCTTTCGAGTTGATCGAGGTGCCCCACGTGTCCTATTCGGGCAAAAACTCCGCCGACATCCGCATGGTCGTCGACGCCCTGGACCTCTGCTATAGCAACGAGCACGTCGACCTCTTCGCCATCCTCACCGGCGACAGCGACTTCTCGCCGCTGGTCAGTAAATTGCGCGAGAATAACAAGCGCGTCATCGGCATCGGCGTGAAGCATACCTCCAGCAACCTGCTGGTGGAGAACTGCGACGAATATATCTATTACGACGACCTGGTCCGCGAGAAAAAGAAGAGCTCGACGTCGCACCGCTCGAAGTCCTCGAACCGCTCGAAGTCCAGCGATAAGTCCAGCTCGCCGAAGTCCTCGGGGCGCAGCGAATCCGGCAGCAGCCGGCGCGCCAGCAAGAGCAGCAAAGCAAGCCAGGCCAGCGCAAGCTCCACCAGCGCGCCGGCCAACGCCGCCAATACCGGCGCCAATGAGGACGACTCCAAGAAGTCGGCGGCCTCCAAAGGTGGCTCCAAAGAGGAGGCCATCGAGATCGTGTTGGCGCAGGTCGAAGCGCTGTTTCGCGAGCGCGACTCCAACGTCTGGGCTTCGCTGGTCAAGCAAACCCTCAAGCGCAAGCGCCCCCACTTCTCCGAGACCTTCTACGGCTTCCGCAACTTCAGCCACCTGCTCGAGGAGGCCAAGGAGCAGGACCTGCTTGAGCTGGAGAAAGACGAGAAGTCCGGCGGCTATATCGTGCTCGGGTTCGGCCCGAACGCCTAAAGTTGGCGGCGCAAAATATATTTCGCGATGCGGATTGTATTGTTTTATTGGGCGAGGATATGCGACACTAAGTGACGTCGTTTGAGTCTCTTTTAGCGCGGGTCCTCGTCCCATGGCAGTCTGTCCGCATTGCGAAACAAAAAGCGAAACCTTGCTCGCAAAATGCCCGAGCGGCGACGGATTCTATCTCGTCGACGACGCGGTTTATGCCTCGGATAAAGACGACCCCATGTTGGGTCGCTGTATCGCGGGGCGTTTTATTATCAGCTCCATTCTGGGGCGCGGGTCGATGGGCACGGTCTATCGGGCGCGCCAGGAGCAGGTGGACCGCGACGTGGCCATTAAGATATTTCGCTCCGAGACGCTGCTGCAGAACGCGCTGGGGCGAAGCGGCTCGCTCCAGGAGCGCGAGGCCGCCCAGGCCCGCTTCGTCCAGGAGGCGCGCGTCCTGGGCAAGCTCTCCCACCCCAATTGCGTCACCGTCTACGACTTCGGCATGGGAGCCGACGGTGAGTTTATGTATATGGCCATGGAATACGTGGCCGGGCTCTCGCTGCATAAAGCCATCCACCGCGGCCTGAAATTCGACGCGATTGTCGAGATTACCCGCCAGATCCTGGCGGCACTGCGCGAGGCGCACACGCTGGGCATCGTGCACCGCGACCTCAAGCCCGAGAATATCGTGCTCTCCTACCGTTTTCACACCGGCGAGCAGATCGTGAAGGTCCTGGACTTCGGGATCGCGAAGTTGCTGCAGAATGACGAAGATCAGTTGACCCGTGCCGGCGCGCTCTTTGGCACGCCCGCCTATATGAGCCCCGAGCAATGCCGCGGCGAGCTTGGGGGCATCGGCCCGCAGGTCGACATCTACGCGCTCGGCTGCATCCTCTACGAGATGCTCTGCGGCCAGCTCCCCTATGTCACCCACATTCCCCAGCAGATGGTGCGGCTGCATCAGGTGGCGCCGATTCCCGCGCTGAACCTTCGGCGAAAATTCGAGGTCCCCCCGGGCTTGCAGGGCTTTGTTCAAACCTGCCTGGCTAAAGATCGAAACGATCGATTCAGCGACGCCGACGCCGCCATCGCGGCGTTCGAGAAGGTGATGGAGGGCGTCGGACCCACCGAAACCGGGCTGCTTGAGTTGACCGCGACCGATTCCGGCGTGCGCGCGCGCCCCGGGATTTCGCGCGGCGCCCGCGGGGTGGTCTTGCCCGGAAATCACGTCGGGGGTCATGCGCTCAACCCGGTCGGCAACGCCGGCGCGGTCGAGCCCGTCGCGCCTCGGCCTGTCGGGGCTCAAGGGCTCTCGTCGGCCATCGCGACCCTTCCTCCCGCGGACACCCCCGCGGCCCCCTCATCCGACACGCTGGATAGCCCCGGAGGCCGGCGCGTTTCGCTCCCGACGAGCGCGGGAACCCGCGCCACGGTCTCGGGCAAAAAGAAGGCCTCGGCCGCCGCGATTCTTGAGTCCAGCCACCTGCGCAATCGCCTGCTCCTGGCGGTGCTCTCACTGGGCATCTGTGTGGCGTTGATCGTGACGATTATCTATTTTTGGGGATAGCCTCCCCGGCTCCTGTGCGAAGGGTGGGCGTCGATAGGTCGCCGCAACTCCTGGGGCTTGCGCAATGACCGACGGAGAAGCGCTATGACACAAGACGCACCATCTGCTGAAATCCTCGCCTTTCGGGAGGCGCTCTCAAAACGCGCGGTGGCTAAGGCGCCGACGATTCAGTCCACGATCCGCGGAGAGGTCCCGGACGCTGGCGCCACCGATTGGCTTAAGGAGACGCCGTTTCCGCTGATCACCGTCACCAAAGACCCCGGCGATACGCGCGCGCTCTTTCGGGTGAGTCGCCAGCTCGGGGAGGGCGGCGCCGGGGCGGTGTATCTGGCCGAGCAGACCACCCTGCACCGCGACGTCGCCCTTAAATCGCCGCTGAGCGTGGCAGGGCAGGCCGCGACCCCGACGAGTGTGGAGCGCGGCGAGGCCGAGCTCAACCTGCTGCTGCGCGAGGCGCGCATCATGGGGTACCTGGAGCATCCGGGTATCGTTCCCATCCACCTGGTCGGGCGCGACGGCAATGGCAACCCCTTCGTCGTGATGAAGCGCATCGAGGGCGAGACCCTGGAGGAGCGCCTCAACGGGCTGGACCGCCAGGCCCGGGCCGCCCAGCGCAACGCGAACCTCGAGGTCATCATCGACGTCTGCCAGGCCCTCGCCTACGCCCACAGCCGGGGCATCGTGCACCGCGATATCAAGCCCGCCAATGTCATGACCGGGGCCTTCGGCGAGGTCTATTTGCTCGACTGGGGCATCGCGGTGGCCTTTAAGGACGGCGTCCCCCGGAGCATCCCGCGCGCCAACGCCGAAGAGGTCGTGGGCACGCCGGCGTTTATGGCGCCTGAGATGGTCAATCTCTCGCACCCGCCGGGCCCCAAAACGGACATCTATTTGATGGGCGGGCTGCTCTATTTTATGCTCACCGGCGAAGTCCCCCACGACGGCAAGGACTCGCCGATGGCGGCGTTCTTTTTGGCGAGTCAGTCCGAGCCGAAGATCTTCGATTCCTCGGTGCCGGCCGAATTGGGTGAGATTTGTAATCGCGCGATGGCCCGCTATCCGGCGGACCGATATGCGTCCATCGAGGCGTTTCGCCAGGCGATTATTTCGTTTCGCGAGCGCGAGGCCGCCCAGGACCTGGCCGAGCGCGGCTGGGAGCGAACCGCCGAGCTTCGCCGCCTGCTCGCCGCCGGCATCCTCGACAACGCCCAGGTCTATTCGGTCTTTGGCGCCGCGCGCCAGGCCCTTGAGGAGTCGATTCGCCAGTGGCCCGACGGCCCCACCGCCCGAAATACCCTGCAGGAGGCGCTTGAGTTGTTGATCGAGTTCGAGCTCGAGCGCGACAACCCCGGCGCCGCGATGCGCTTGCTCGAAGACCTTCCCCGCCCAAACCCGGCCCTGGCCGCCCGCGTCGAGCCGGCTTTTGAGAGCTTTCAGCGCGGCCAACAAGAGGTTGAGGAGCTGCGCCGCGAGATGGACCCGAAGGTCGCCGGGCGCGCGAAGGCAAAGTTCTGGTTCGGCATCGCCCTGGCGGTCGCCGTGCCGCAACTTTTGCCGCAACTGCTCGGGGTTCAGGTGACCGCGCTGAGTCTTGTGGGCGGGCAGGTCGCGTTGGTCGTTCTGCTGGCCGCCATCTGCTTTGTGTTTCGAAAACGCCTCTTCACCACCCGCCTCAATCGACTGCTCGTCACCTCGGTCTGGATGCCGATTTTACTCGCCTTGATGATGCGCGTCGGGGTGTATTTCGGCGCCGGCACCATCGCCTTCGCCCTGGCCGCCGACCTGACGATGGTGGCGTTGCTCGGCATCTACATCGTCATCAATATCGACTCTCGCCTGCTCTTCGGGGTGCCCGGCTATGTGTTGGGGGCGGTCGCTGCGATGGTCTGGCCGGCGTATGCCCCGTGGATCTTTCCGCTCACCCATCTGATAAGCCTGACCGCGGTCGGAATCTATCACCTGCTCGGCGCGGAGCCCGACGCGGCGCCCCGCGGGGTTTAACGAGCGGGCGCGCGCATAATAAAGCCCGGGCGGCCATTTAGGCCAGCCCGGGTTTTCTATTTAGTCGATGACTTCGGCGAGGTTATTCAGCGCTGGGCTGCTCCTCGGCCGTCGGCGGGACATACGGCTCGGGTCCCTTATGGTTGAGCAATTTCTCGATATTTCCAAAGAGGTTGATGCGCTCCAAGAGCGGGTTCATCCAGCCCGAGGTGATGCAATAATCACTCTCATAGGGAAGCGTGTGATGGCGGTCGTGGGCCTCCGGCGACAGGACCAGACGCGAGCGTTGGAGCACCTTGACCACCGGGCCGACTTCGCTCGCGTGGGCCCATTGGTGGAATTGGTTGGTCAAAAAGATGCCCAGCGAGAAGGTCACCGTGAAGCTTGCCAGGCCGACGTACGCGCCGCTGAGCGCCGCGGGCAATACGAATTGCATCGGCACCAAAAACAGCAGCATCGCCACGCAGTTATTGCCGTTTACCTCGACAAAATCGTGCTCCAAGATCTTCTTGGGGAAGGTATGGTGCTCGCGAAACGGATGCACAAATGCCTGGCCCAAAATGGGCGTCTCGGGCGAGCCGAAGCGGTCGGCCAGCCAATGCACGATGCCCGAGGCGAGGTCTGCGCAGAGGTAGCCCACCAGCGCAGCGCCCACCAACCAGCCCATCGACGCGAGCCCCGGCGCCGCCACGATGGCCATAATCAACCGCCAGCTCAGCTCTCCAAGCATGGCCAGGCAGAGCGCGATCGCCACGATCTCGAGCGCGCGGTGTCCGGGGGAATAATCGTAATGTCTGCCTGTATTTGAATGGACTGAAGTGTCCGAAATATTCGAAGTTCCCATACGTCAAAATCCTTAGGTCTTGGGTTTCCACACGTCTATATACAAAACCCCTTCGAAATGCCACCGGGGGAGTCGAAATATATCTTTTTCTGCGCTCCCAAGGCCCGTTTAGCGCGCTCAGAATGTCAGCAGCACTTTGCCGATATTCTCGTTATTTCGAAGCACGGCGTGAGCCTGTTCGGCCTGGGCGATGGGCAATGTCCGGTCGATGATGGGGCGAAGCTCGCCGCGCTGGAACCAGGGCCAGATCTCCTGGCGGAAGCGCTCGGCGATCTCGGTCTTCTCGGCCAGCGTGCGGCTTCGCAAGACCGAGCCGATGACCCGTAATCGGCGCATCAAGATCGGGGTGAGCGACAGCTCGGTGTTAGCACCCGACAGCAGCCCGATGAGCACCAGCCGCCCGCGCAACTTCAGCACGCTGATATTCTTCTGCAGGTAATCCGCGCCCACCGGGTCGAGGATGATGTCGACGCCCTCGCCGTCGGTGAGCTCCTTGATCTGCTCGGCGAAGTCTTCGCGATGGCGGTCGATGGCCGCCTCGACGCCCAACTCGCGCAAGAAGCCGAGCTTGGCCGCGCTCGCGGTCGCGTACACCGGGGAGTCGAAGAGATTGCAGAGTTGAATCGCCGCGCTGCCAACCCCGGAGGCCCCGGCGTGGACCAGCACGCGCTCGCCCTCGGCGAGGTTCGCCTCCAAGAAGACATTGAGGTAGGCGGTGAAAAAGACCTCCGGAATGCCGGCCGCCTCGACCAGGTCCATCTCGTCGGGGACCGCGAGGAGAAGGGGCGCCGGGGCCACCACATATTCGGCGTAGCCGCCGCCCGACAGCAGGCAGCACACGCGGTCGCCGCGCTGCCAACCCTGCACACCCTCGCCGACCTCGGCGATGGTGCCGGAGACCTCGAGCCCCAGGATCTCACTGGCCCCTTCGGGCACCGGATAGCGACCCGTGCGTTGCAATAGATCCGCGCGGTTCACCGCGGTCGCGACCGCTTTGATCAGCACCTCGCCGGGACCCGGTGAGGGGCGCGGGACCTCGGCAAGGACCATGTTTCGCTCGGCGTTTTCTTTAATCTGGATGGCTTTCATAAAAGGCTCGCTGCGTTCGAAGGAGGGCGGTGATTGCGAGTATAACTTTCTAGCAAAGGTCGGGCGCCTTTTATAGCGAGCGACGCGGGCAGGCGTGGGCCTTTGGCGCAATCTGGGGTAGACCTTGGGCGGCATCCTGAGCTAGGAAGAAACGGCTATAAATTTTAAGAATCGCCCTTGAGGGCCACCCAATTATTGTGTCGGAGACTGAATTATGCGCGTCATTATCACCCACGCGAATGCTGATTTAGATGCGGTGGCGAGTCTGGTGTGCGCGCGAAAGCTCTACGGCGACGCGGTCTGCGTGCGCCCGCGCGCGGTGAGCCTGTCGACGCAGCGCTACCTCGCCCTGCACAAAGACCGCGCGGGCTTGCTGCGCGTGCCCGAGGTCGACGCGGCTTCGGTCGACGAGATCGTGGTGGTCGACGTGCGAAATGGGCGCCGACTTCGCGAATACACCGAGTTCTTTAAGACCGCCAAACGCGTCATCGTCTACGACCATCACCCCGCAAGCGCCGACGATATTGAGGCCGACGAGGTCAACGTCGAGCCCGTGGGCTCGTGTGCGACCTTACTGTGCGAGCGCCTGCAAGAGGCCGGCATCGAGCTCAATGAGTGGGAGGCGACCCTGGCGCTGTTGGGGATTTACTCCGACACCGGCAGCCTGTCCTTTGACGGGACCACCCCGCGCGATATCGACGCCGCGGCCTACCTCCTGCGCATGGGCGCGCGCCTGGCGGTGGTCAACCGCTATATGCGCCAGCGCTTTACGCCCGAGCAATTCCAATTATTGACGCAGATGATGGGGCAGCTCGAAGAGGTCAGCGTCGACGCCGTTGAGATCGCGATCAGCACCGGGCACGCGGCCAAATTCGTCCAGTCGGCCGCCGGCGTGGTCGAAGACGTGATGCGCCTGGGCGGCCACGACGCGATCTTTGGCGTCATAGGCTTCGACCAGGGCAAGCGCGTGCAGGTCGTCGGGCGCAGCCGCGTGCCCTATATCAACGTCGGTAAGATCCTGGCCGGGATGGGCGGCGGCGGCCACGCCGGGGCGGGGGCTGCGTCCTTTAAGGGGCGAGACGAAGCGTCGGTGATCGCCGAGATAAAGGAGGCGCTGAACGCTTCGGATCTATCGCCGACCCGCGTCTCGGACCTGATGAGTTCGCCGGTGCAAACCATCGGGCGAGATGTGTCGTTGGGTGAGGCCAAGGCGTTGCTGGAGCGCTGGAATTTCAGCGGCGCGCCGGTGCGCTCGGCGGAGTCCGAGGAGGTATGCGACGCCGAGGTTGGCGACTCCAGCGACGTCAATTGCACCATCATCGACGGCATCATCTCGCGGCGCGACATCGCGCGCGCCGAGGCGGGTGGGAATCTGCATCTGCCGGTCGCCAGCCATATGAGCCACGAGGTGGTCGCCATCCCCCAGGATGAGCCGATTCTGGACGCCTTCGAGCTGATGACCCAGCGCGATATTGGCCGGCTGCCGGTGCGCGACGGCGGGCGCCTGGTCGGTATTATCACCCGCAGCGATATCTTGCGCCGCATGTATAACCAGGAATCACTTGGCCTTTCTGAGCAAAAATGACTATGATCGTCGCGTTGAAGGACGCGAATATCCGTCATAAATAATGAACGGAAAATTGCGGCGGTTTGCGCCTATTTCCGAGCACTCATACCGAAATGAAATATTATGGCAAAATCAAAACGACGTAAGAAGCCCAGAACCACCAAGCAGAAAAACCAGGACGCGCGGGGGCGACGCTTTATCATCACCCTGATCGCGGTGACCGCGCTGTTTATCCTGGGCTTTATCGCGCTGCGCTTGACGGCTTGAGCGCCGCGGCCGCCCGCGCTCAGCTCTGCGTCGGCGCAATCGCGAAGGGCAGTTGATTGTCGGGCGGCAGATCGGCGGTCAGGAAGACCTGGACCTCCTCCAAGAATTGGCATTTCCCCGCGCCCTCGCGGATATCTAAATTCGTGATGTCGACGCTGAGCACCTGCGTGTTGTATTTGCTCTGCGCCACGCTCGCGAACGAATTATAATACCCATTGAGGCCATTGAGGAACGCGGCGGTGATGCCGCGCTCTTCTTCTCGCCCGCGCAGCGCGATGCGTTTAAGCAGCACGTTGACGTCCGGGGTGTGCAGCAAGATCACTTTATTGGGCTGGGAAACCTGGGTGCTAAAGCGCTGGAAATAGTCGAAATACAGGTCCAGTTCGTTGTCGCTTAGATGGCCCAGTCCGTGCAGGTATTTGGCGAAAATCTCGGGGTCTTCGATCAGCGTGCGGTCCTGCACGCAGGAGCCGGTGTGGCGCTCGATCATCATATGGTGCTCGATGCGCTTGAGCAAAAACTCCATCTGGAGCGTGAAGCTCCAGCGCGTCATATCCTGATAATAGGCCTTCAAAAAGCGGTTATCGAGGACAGGCTCGTGGAAGATCTCGAAGCCGAAATGCCGCGATAGAAGTCGCGCAGCCGTGCTTTTCCCGGTGCCGATATTGCCGGCGAGGGCAACAAATACTTTGGGAGCCATTGCAAAATCTCAGTGTGTATTTGGGGGACTCCAGGGGAGCCATCGGTCCATTTAATAACTATTTTGGGGCGATCAATGGCCATCTTCGGGCCGACCGCGCCCCCTTGCATAACGGAGCATTGGCGTGGGCACAAGAAAACCGGGCGAATTGCCCGCTCGAGCCCAAACGATGGGCCGGACTCGGTTTTATTTTGAGGGAGGCTCGGGCGGGTCGATGACCATGACATCCTCCTGGTTCCGCTCGACCTCGCGCTCGAGCTCGGCCACGGTCGCCAGCATCTGCGGCAGCCCCTCAATCGTGGTGCGCATCAGGTAGCTCTGCAGAAAAAAGAGGTGGCTGGTGGTTAAAAAGCGGGTCGCCGGGTCGTTGAGCGAGGGGACAAATCGCGCGAGCATGCCCGACGGCGGGGTGGCGGGTGTCTCTGGCGGGGTGTCGTCCGCCTTTGCCTCGGCTTCGGCGGAGCGAGCGGAATCACGGCGCAAGATGCGCCCCAGCCGCGAGCCACCGAACTTTGCCCGCAGGCCGCCCTCGGCGCGGGCGCTTTTCTCGGCGCTTTGCTCAGCGCTTTGTTGTGCGACGGCGGCGAACGCCTCGGGGTCACCGGCGGCTAACTTCGCCAACAATTTAAAGCGCGGCTCGATGGGGGCGTCCTCGAAATACGCCCGCTGGGCGTCGGGGGTGTGCGGCGGCAATTCGTCGGACTCCAGGGCCGCCAATTCGCAGAGCAGGTCGAGCATCGAATCGCCGAGTCGTGCGCGTTGGCGCTCGAACTCCGCGGCGAATTTGGACGCATCTTCACCGCTGCCACTATCAGGATTTGGGGTCTCTTGGGCGGTGTTCAAGCCCATGAATTCCTTGAGGAAATCGGGCATGTCGCCACCTGCAAAGCTTGCCAGCCCGGAATGACCCGCGTTCTGAGTCGCTTTCATCATTAGCTGGAGCATATCACGCTCATAGCTGCTCGCATGGCGAGCGATGATTTTGAGCACGACCTCGCGGGAGTGGTATTGCTCCAGGGTATCCACAAATTCGAAGAGCAGGCCGGCGTGCGGGTCGAGCTCAAATCCGGTGGCCATGGTCCACTGGGCCAGGCCGGCCATCGACTTTTGGAGCAGGCGCGCGCGCCCCGGCTCGGCCAGCTTGAGGATGGCGGCATGCGCGCCTTTTTCGACCAGTGGCGCGACCGCCGTCATCGCCTCTTCGACCCGTGGTTTTAGGTGGCGAGAGATGAGGTTCGCGGCGCTATTTTGGGCGCGCCGCAGAGCCGCTGGCTTCTCGGCGTCGCCGTCGATCAGCGGCTGGTGGCTGGGTTTTGAGGGCTTTGAAGGGGACATTCGAAATTATTTTGAGTTAATTTGAAAAATGGGGTTGCCTGTGGGCCAGTCGTTACCATGTTTGCGCTGATTGGTTCTCTTGGGCTACCACTCTAGTTCTTTGAGGTTCACTGAATGGAACAAGCAGCTTCAGCGGTCTTTTGACCAACGGCCAAGCAGATTGAGCGTGGGTTTTATGCCCCGGCTCTCGGACTCGAATCTTAATATCATTTGCATGCGTTGCAATCGAATCAAATCATATGGCTTTGTAGAATTATCTACAAATACGCTCGCCGCGCAGGCCCCGGTCGCGACCCGATTGGCGGCCACCGACGAGCGCTCGCCGGCGATACGGATTTCAAGTTAACGCATAAGATCAAAGGGAAATTTATATGTCGGAAATGCAAGGGATTTCACAGGATCAACTATTAGAAGGCGTCCAGGACCTGCCGGTTCTGTTGCTACGCAATACCGTTCTATTTCCCCAGGTGGTCGTGCCCTTGGCAGTGGGCCGACCCAAGAGCCTGCGTCTGATCGTCGAAGCCGCCGAGAATGAAACACCGATCGCGATTTTAACCCAAAAAGACGCCGAGATTGATGACCCGACCACCGGTGACCTCTACACCATCGGTACGGTCGCGCGCGTGATCAAGAGCGTGAAGCTGGCCGAGGACAATTATAGCGTTGTCATCCAGGGCCAGCAGCGCATCGAGCTGCAGGAGATGCTCCAGGAGGAGCCGTATTTCCGCGGTCGCTTCAAGGTCTTTCCGCCGGAGACGCCGCTGGAGGCCGATAAGGTCGAGATTTCGGCGCTCTTTCGCAACCTGAAGAAGACCGCAAAGCAGGTCGTGAAGTTCATCCCGGAGATGCCGCGCGAGGCCGCGCAGATGGTCGACGGGGTCGACGACCCGGGTCAGCTCTGTGATTTCGTCGCCGCGAATATGGACATTCCGGTCGAAGAAAAGCAGCAGATCCTGCAGACCGTTCCGCTCAAAGAGCGACTCGAAACGGTGGTGACGCTGCTCGCCCGACAGCTCGAAGTCCTGCGCGTTAGCGACAAGATTCAGAGCCAGATCAAAGAAGAGATCGACAAAAATCAGCGCGAATATTATCTGCGCCAGCAGCTCAAGGCCATCAAAGAACAGCTCGGCGAGCTCGACGGCGAGGGCGGAGATCTCGAGGAGTTGGCTCGCCTCATCGACGAGAAGGACCTCCCCGAAGAGGTCGAGAAGAAGGCGCGCAAGCAGCTGTCGCGCCTGCGCATGATGCAGCCCGCCTCGAGCGAGTACGGGGTCACGCGCACCTATGTCGAAACGCTCATGGACATCCCGTGGAGCGAGCAGACCACCGACAAGCTCGACGTGAAGAACGCGCGCGAGATTCTCGACGAGGATCACTACGACCTGGATAAGGTCAAAAAACGCATCATCGAATACCTGGCAGTGCGCCAGCTCAAAAAAGATATGAAGGGGCCGATTCTCTGCCTCGTTGGCCCGCCTGGCGTGGGTAAAACCAGCCTGGGTCGCTCGGTGGCGCGCGCGTTGGGACGCAAATTCGTGCGCATCTCCCTGGGCGGCGTGCACGACGAGTCCGAGATTCGCGGTCACCGTCGTACCTACGTCGGCGCGCTCCCCGGCCGTATCGTGCAGGCCCTGCGAAAGGCCGGCACGAGTAACCCGGTCTTTATGCTCGACGAGATCGACAAGGTCGGTCGTGACTTCCGCGGCGACCCCTCCGCGGCGCTGCTGGAGGTCCTGGACCCCGAGCAGAACGACACCTTCAGTGACCACTATGTTGAGCTGCCGGTCGACCTCTCCAACGTCCTATTCGTGGCCACCGCGAATATGCTCGACTCGGTCTCGCCGCCGCTTCGCGACCGTATGGATGTCATCGAGATTCCGGGTTATACCGCCTACGATAAACAGCATATCGCGCGCGAATACCTGATCCCGCGTCAGCTGGAGCAACACGGTCTGAGCGACAAGAACCTCGTCTTTGACGACGCCTCGCTTGAGTCGATTATTCGCAATTACACCCGCGAAGCCGGCGTGCGAAGCCTTGACCGGCGCATCGCCGACGTCTGCCGCGGCGTCGCGGTGAAGGTCGCTGAGACCGAAGAGTCCAAGCGCGACGAGATCAAGGTCAACGTCGTCAAGGATATGCTGATCGACTATCTCGGGCCGGAGAAATTCCAGCACGAGGTCGCACAGCGCACCTCTCAGCCCGGTGTCGCGACCGGTCTTGCATGGACCCCGTCGGGCGGCGATATCCTCTTTATCGAGTCCACCCGTATGCTCGGAAAAGGCGAGTTGGTGCTGACCGGCCAGCTTGGCGACGTGATGAAGGAGTCGGTGCGCGCCGCGCTTAGTTATATTCGCGCCAACGCCGAGGAGTTTGGCCTCGACCCCGACTTCATCAAGGGCCACGATATCCATATCCATGTGCCCGCAGGCGCCATCCCCAAAGATGGTCCCTCGGCCGGTATCACGATGTATAGCTCGATTATGAGCCTGCTGACCGGCGTGCGCATTCGCAGCGACGTCGCGATGACCGGCGAGATTACCCTGCGCGGTAATGTCCTGGCCGTCGGCGGTATCAAGGAGAAGGTCCTCGCGGCCCATCGCTCCGAGATCAAACGCATCGTCATGCCCAAGCGTAACGAGAAGGACCTCATCGACGTGTCGCCCGAGATCAAGGCGGACCTCGAGATCTTCTTCGTCGACCACGTCAGCGAGTTGGCCCAATACGTCTTTGAGGACGATATTAAGGCCGATGATAAGCCCAAAAAGGGTGTCGCTGAATAAGGCCTGAATGTACGAAGGTTCCGCGCTTAAATGCGGATCCTAAAAAGCCGTCGGCACCCATTGGGGGCCGGCGGCTTTTCTATGGGGACGGCGATGAGGATGCGGCTTAATTCAAGCAGACACGTGAAGGGTAACTAGTCGCGTCGCTAATCGTCCAGCAATAGTCCGTCAATAACTTTGCGCGGGCTGTGGTTGCTTCCTGCGAACCAACGGTGGAGTTCCCACCCGAAAAGATCACACCCGATTCACGAGGCTCTGCGAACTCAGCCCAGCCGGTCAGTATCTGATCATAAACATCCTCCGATAGGGTGACCCCCTTAAACATATCTTCCATGGACTTCACCCGACGAATATCCCACTCGCCGAGCGGCTGATTGAAGGATATCGCCCCGTCGAACATACCTCGCATGGAGGTGATATGGCTGACGTCCCAGGCCTGCATTGCTGCATTTCGATCGAGGCTTTCGGCGTTCATAAACATCCCGACTAATGACGTCGTAGCCGATAGGTCGGGGGTATCCGTGGCTGTGATTCTTAAATTGGCCGCGTTCTCAAATTGGTGTGTGGTTTCCCCGAGTTGGAGTGGCCCCCAGGCTTTGATTTCGCGCAGGTTCTTGACGCTGATTCCACCCTCCTTAAACGCCCATCCGTGGATCGTCTCACGAATGGTTATCGTGGCCTCTGATATCTCCGCTACGTAGGTATGCTTGGTATCTTCGGAATCCCATTGCGTGATTTGCGCGGTGTTTCCGTCTCCCCAATCGACGCTAAAGTCGTATATCCCATTCTCTACGAGTGGCAGCGCGACAGTGAAGCGTGAAGCCGGTGTGTCATCTGCGTTTTTCCACCTTGTCACAAAGGCTGGGCCGTTGCCGCTGGCATCCGGCGTAACTTCGGCGTCGGTCGAGGGAACGGCGTCGGTCGAGGTTGCGCCGTCGGCGCCCGCATCGAGCATCCCGGTTTGGGCGTCGTTGCCGGACGCATCTCCGGCTGCGTCGAGCAGCGCGCAGCCCGAGATGCTAAATATAATGAGCGTGAGAAGCGGCGTGAGGCGTGACAGCGATAATCTCATCGAGTTCCGGGTATTCGGTGGTGGGGAGTTAGCTTCCCATCACATAACTTTGTCAGGTCATGGGTTAAATCAGCTAGGCTTGCTTGGCGAGCCACTCGTTCACGCGCGCGCTGTCCCATGGGGCCAACCCGCAGCGCGCCATCTGGCGGCTGAGCGCTTTGTCGAAGATCTTAAAGTCGTGGGTGTCCCGCGCAGCCGCGACCTCGTCGAGGTATTTGGGGGACTCGAAATAGGCGCGCATCTCGGAGTTGCAGGGGTGCACCATTGCCTCGTGGAACCATTCGTAGGGTTCCTCGGGGTCGTTCTTTTTGTCGACGATCATCTTCCACTGAAAAGCCCAGCTCGCGGCCACCAGGTGCGTCGGGTCGTCGAGGGGGGACTTGCCGTTGAAGAGGTCGCGCTGAAGCGCCTGCAGTGCTCCTTCGGCCTGAGGGTCGATATAGTGGTAGGTGCCGGCGTACATAATCGCGTTGTGGAAATGCGCGGGCACGGTCACCAGGCCGCCGAGCTTGAGGCGGCGGCACGTGTTGGTCAGCAGCCCCATCACCTGCTCGCCCAGGCCGCTGCCCGGGTGGACCTGACCCGGCAGGGGCAGTCGGTCGGGGCCAAAGCTCGAGCGTGGGTTCTGCATCAGGAGCCAGTGGATATTGAGCATGGGCGCGAACGCTGGCGTGGTCGCATCCAGGAAGTCGTCGCGGAAATGCAGGACCGTGCGTGATGCCACCAACTCCAGCAGCGGCTCCTCGATCTTGGGGCGCTCGCTCCAGATGCGCAGCATCTGCTCCTCGCTATCCTCGAGGTTCAGCTCGAGCCGAATCTCCTTAAAGCCGCGTTTGCGCAGGTCTTTGTTCATGCCGTAGCGCTCAAGGGCGAGCGAGAGTCCCTCTTTGGTATAGAAGCCCAGCCAGAGCTCGGGGTCGTAGTCGAAGAGATCCATCAGCCCGAGGTCGTCGAGGGGGCGCAAGCCGCGCTGCAACTCAACTCGACTCAGGTCGCGATAGGCCTGTTCGTAATATTTTCGAAGCTTTGACGATCGACTCATGGGCATCACCCTTGATGGGGACTCTTGCTGGCGATAGGGCGCGAGCATAGCCAATATGCCGGCGAATTACGACTGAAACCGCCACTTTTTGGAGCGTTTATCCTAGACCAAAACAAAAGCCAGCGCGACCGAGTCGCGCTGGCTTTTATAAAGATAAACAGCTTTTGAGGTCTAACCCTTCAATTAGAAGTGCCAGTTCAAATTGGCCTGAATGGTCCAGGCGAAGCTCGGCGCGAAGGTCTGGCCGTATTGCAGCGGCTGGTCGCCGTAGGGGACCAGGCGTTGGCTGTTGATCTGCGGCTCAAGTCCCGCGAAGGGGAAGAGAATGCCGCCGGCGAGTTCGGCCTGGAATTGGTCGGACTCGATATAGCGAGCGGCGGCGTCGAACTCCAGGCCGAGCAGGCTATTGCCGCCGCTGGAGATCTCGTCGACCACCACCGCCGAGGGGGTGCCCGCCGGGTCGGCTGCCGCCGAGAAGATCGCGTCAAGTTGGATTTCCATGCGGCTTGCGGGCGACTCGAAGAAACGAACCTGCGCCCATGGCTTGGCGTAATACGCGTTGGTCACCGTGCCGATGACTTCGCGGAACAAGATCATATCGACCTGATAATTCGGGCTGAAGCGATAGAATTGCATCGCCGCGCGCCCGCGCGAATTGATATGTCCGCTGGCGTCGCTCTGGAATCCCCAGTTGCGCTCGGCGCCGCCGGAGGCAAAGCCACCGTTGAGGCCGAAGCGAACCGGTCCGCCCATATAGAGCTCACTCTCGAGGGCCACGCCGAATTGGCTAAGCGTGGTGGAGGCGTCCTTGCGGTCGGAGCCGGTGCCGGTGCTGGTGCAGATGGCCTCGTTGGCCGCGAAGGTGTCCGCGTCGAAGCAATTGACCGCGTCGTTATCGTCGCTCACGCCCACCGGGTCGGTGCCGGCGTTGTCGATATTTCCGAACACGCCGATCGCCTCAAGCGAGACCCGGAGCAGCATGTCGGGCTCGGGGTTATACATCATCTCGAACCACAGGTCCGGGATATACATCTGCATGCCGCGGTAGGTCAGGGTGCCCTGGTCGAGGCGGTCCAACTCGCCGGCGTCCGCGCCGGAGTTCGGCTGGAAGAACCCGCGCTGGGTGCGGTAGGTGAAGTAGAGGCCGCCGTCGAAGACAGGCTTCTTCTCGACCTGAAGACGGTGCGCGCGAAGCTCGCGGTCCTGGCGGGTGCGCGCCTGGTGGAAGATGGCCAGGGTATATTGGTCGACGTCGTCGATCTGGCCGGCGTCATAGGCCTGGCCCGCGAAGGTCAGCGGGGCGGTGGCCAATCCGTCGGCCGGGAAGTCGGCGGTCAGGCGGGCGTAGAATTCCCACACAGGGATGGTCAGCGAGAGGCGGTCGATCGGGTTCTCGACCCGGCAACTAAAGCAGTCGCCGTCGTTGGCGAAGATGCCCAGGCCCCACTGGTCGTCCATGCGACCGGCGCGGAAGGTCGCCGAGAGTACGTCGATCTCGGCCCATGCCTCGTTAACCTTGATGATGGGCTGGGATTTGTCGACGCCGGCGACCCCGAAACGCTCGATATTTCCCTGCTGGGTGCCCAGCACGATATTGTCGAGCAGGTCCGCCTCAACATGCAGGCGAAGCGACTCGGTGATGTTGATCTCGGGCTCCAGGCGCAGCCGCATATCGGTCGACCAGAGCGTGTCCGCCTCGGCGTCGACCGGGGTCGTCGTCTGGTCGTTGGGCGGGGTGTATTGCTCCACGGGCGGCGGCACCGCCGAGGTCCCGAAGGTGTCTAAGTCGAAATTCTTTTTATAGGCGTTTCGCAGCCGGAAGGACCCGCTCCAATCCACGAAGGGGTAGACTTTGGCCGGCGTGATGCTCTGGAGCACCGCCTCGTCAAGGTCTTCGAGCGGCACGAACTCGTCGTTGCTCGATGCCTTTGCCAGGTCCGCGATGGGGCTGGTCTTGGGCGGGGGCGCGATGATCGCTTTTCCGGTGTTCTCGGGCGTCGGCTCGGCGTCCTCGTCGACGAGCGCAGGCGCGACGGCCTCTTCCTCGACGCCGTCTTCGCCGGCGCGGTCCTCATCCGCGACACCGTCTTCGCCGGCACCGTCCTCATCCGCGTCGCCTTCTTCGGCGTCCGCGTCCTCAGCCTCGTCCGACGGGGCCGGGACGTCCGCGCTCGGTGTGTCCGCCGCGGCTGCGGGCTCGGCGCTATCCTGCGTGGCCGGCGTATCCTGGGCGTAAGCCGAGCTGGTGGCGCAGACGAGCAGGGCGGTGACCAAACAGCGAAATAATAGCGAGTTATTCATTTAGTATCCGTTCGAAAGGCGTCGAAATGGTGCGCCAGACCAGCGGCAATTAAACACATCTTTAGCCGTATAACCAAGCTGGTGGGCGTGAAGTAGCACGCAAATTTTTTGAGTGTCAAGCCGGCGGGTGTTGCGCAGGCCGGCCGGGGCGTGTTCTGGGCCCCGCTATCGCCCGGCGAGCCGTCGGTGAAGGCGGTTGTCCGGGCGGATAACTGGGCGGATAACTGGGCGCGAAGCGCGCGGGTAATCCAATTATTGATGCGCCAACCAGCGCTGCAAATTGGGCCCCAGGATGCGCGGGGCCTGGCGCAGCTCGGCCAGGTTGTGGGAGCCGGTCAGCAGGCAGGCGACCCGCAGCGCATGGAGGGTCGTGTGCCCGTATTTAAGCGCGGCTTCCGGGCCCTCGTTATAGGCTGCTTTGAGCCAGGGCAGCGCCATGCCCGCAAGGTTTGCGCCCAGGGCGATGGCGCGCGCGGCGTCCAGCCCGGTGCGCAGCCCGCCGGAGCCAATCACCTGAAACCCGCGCTCGGCCGCGTAGCCGATCGCGGCGCCCGTCGGCACGCCCCAATCCCAGAACATATCGCCGATTTCGGCCTTCTCAGGCGTGGTGCGAAGCGTCTCGACCCCCACCCAGGTGGTCCCGCCCGCCCCCGAGGTGTCGACCCATTGGACGCCGGTCTGCTTTAATTTGTCGAGCGCGCGCGGGCCGATGCCGCAGCCGGTTTCTTTGGCGATCACCGGGACCGACAGCGCGTCGACCAGGCGCGCGATGCCGTCGATGCAGCCGCGAAAGTCGCGGTCCCCCTCGGGTTGGATCATCTCCTGGCCGGGGTTCAAATGCACGCAAAGCGCGTCGGCGTCGATGGCGCCCACCAGGTCTTCGAGCTCGGCGGTGGAGGACTCGGCCACCTGCACCGCGCCGATATTGCCGAAGAGCAGCACGTCCGGGGCGACCTCGCGCACCCGGTAGGTCTGGGCCAGGTCGGGGTGGCGCATCATGGCGCGCTGGCT
The DNA here is from genome assembly GCF_003258315.1 of Bradymonas sediminis. Lineage (GTDB taxonomy): Bacteria > Myxococcota_A > Bradymonadia > Bradymonadales > Bradymonadaceae > Bradymonas > Bradymonas sediminis. Next base: position 3,627,292 of record NZ_CP030032.1, on the reverse strand, counting down.
GCCCACGCCGAACGCGATGCCCAATTCCTGGGCGACCCGCGCCAGGGTCAGGTTGATCTCCTGGGCCCGCTCCGCCCCCCCGGTCATCCCGGTGATCAGCAGCGGCGCGGCCAGGCGCTTGCCCATGACCTCGCTGCTCAGGTCGATCGCGTCGAGCGATAACTCCGGCAGGGAATCGTGCAGGAATTCAACTTCCTCGAGCAAGGTCGATTTGCCCCGATATTCCACCTGCTGCTGGGCGCATAGGTCGATATGGTCGAGTTTTCGTTGCGAGATATGGCCGGTCGGAGCGTCGCTCATTGGATTCCCAGATAATAACGATAAATGTTGAACAATGCGGCGCCCTCGGCCCTACTCAAAGCGATCGGCGCCTGCGGTTAGCTGCCGTGGCTCATAACACAAACCCGAGCGGAAATGCGATGAGATAAACGCCCATCAGTCTAAGCTCGCCGGGCGCATCTTCAAGGGATTGCCCCGGGCGCGCTTTCGCCGCCGCGGCAATATCCACCGGTGGCCGGGTGGGTTATAGTCCGGGGCAGCGCGGCGCTTGGCCGCGCCGGGTCCACCCGACCCCGGCGGTCGCATAAATCGTGAGGATGATTATTTCTTTGCTTTTCGCGACGACGGTGCTAGCCCGGTTATGCGCAATTATTGACCCTGATTGGTCTTCGGGAGCCGCGCCTGTCTGACGGCGGGCACACGGAGCGGCGAGGACCCCCGGGCTGCGGGACGCATTGACGCCTTTAAACCGGCAAACCTATACTCGGGTTGAAATGTCATTCAATTAGGGATGGCAGGACCCGATACTAAAGAGAGCGAGCGTCGTGAATCGACCGATGCTATTTGGCAAATATTGCCTATTAGAGCGAGTCAGCGTTGGGGGAATGGCCGAGATTTTTCGGGCAAAACCCTTTAATGCCCCGGAATCGCAAAAGCATCTGGCGCTGAAGCGGATCCTGCCGCATCTGGCCGAGGACGACGAGTTCGTCCAGATGTTCATCGACGAGGCGACGCTCACCGTCCAGTTGGTGCACCCCAATATCGTGCGCACCTACGAGCTGGGGCGCTTCCACAACGCGCCTTATATCCTGATGGAGTTTATCAGCGGCAAGGAGCTGCTGGAGCTGCAGCGGGTCTTGCGCCGCCAAAAAGACATCATGGGCGTGGCGATGGCCTGCTATATCGCGCGCGAGATCGCCCTGGGCATGGACTACGTGCACGCGATGACCGACGAGAACGGGGACCCGCTCAATATCATCCACCGCGATATCTCCCCGCAAAACGTGCTGGTGACCTACGGCGGCAACGTCAAGATCATCGACTTCGGCATCGCCAAGGGCACCTTCCAGGAGACCCGCACCCAGGTCGGCGTGCTCAAGGGGAAATTCGGGTATATGAGCCCGGACCAGGTGCGCGGCCAGGACCTCGACCACCGCAGCGATATCTTCTCGATCGGCACGCTCTTGTGGGAGTTGCTGACCAATCGGCGGCTGTTTCGCGGCGAGAATGACTTCGAGACGCTGCAGATGCTGCGCGACCCCGATGTGCCCGCGCCCAGCGAATATAACGACGCGATTCCGCCGCAGGTCGACCAGATTGTGGCCAAGATTTTGGCCCCTGACCGCGAGCAGCGCTACCAGACCGGCGGCGAGGTCGCGGCGGCGATCGGCGAGTTTTTGGAAGGCCAGGGCGGCTTTCGCGCCGCCGATATGTCGGCCTGGATGGCGCATGTCTTCGCCGAAGACGTCGCAAAGGAGCGCGAGAAACGCCAGCAATTCCAGCATATTAACACCCCCGACGATGTGCGTCGCCTGCAGCAGGCCGAGGCCGATGCGGATCCGGAGGCTTCGGGTGACACGCTCTGGGACTCCGAGATCGCCCCGCAGGCAAACGAGGACGCGGCGCAATTTGCCACCGAGCATACCATCGTCGCGGCGGGCGGATTTGATAGCTATCAATTCGCGGCCGAGACCGAAGAGGACGTGCTGCTCATCGGCATGGACGACATCATCGAGGTCGTCGACGTGGCCGAAGCGGCCCCATATGACGGCGGCGGCTTTGGCTCCGATACCGTCGAGGATATGCAGTCACCGCTGGCCAACCGCGGCGCCCGCGCGCTCTCGCCGGCGCACCCCCTGGACGGCCAGGACTTTGGCGTCAATGACACGCCGCGCGAGATCCCGAATCCATCCCAGGCGCCCGCGCCCAGCAGCGGCCGGCTTAAACTCATCGCCGGCGCGACGCTGGCGGTCGCCTGCGTGTTGGCGGTGGTCACGGTCATTGTCTGGCAGGGGCGCGACGCCCAAGACGCCGAGGCGCCGGTGGTCGACGCCGCCGCCGCCGCCGCCGCCTCGAACGCGCCGCTGGCCGCGACGCTGGTGCTCAGCGTGTCGCCGCCGACCGGGCTGCAGATCAAGGTCGACGGCGTCGACCAGGGCAGCGCCGCCCCGATCACCCTGCTCGACCTGGCCCCCGGCGAGCATACCGTCGAGGTCTCACACCCCTCCTATCTGCCCTATACCCAGACCCTTGAGCTGGGCAGCGGGGCGTTCAAAAGCCTTTATGTTGAGATGAAGCCGCGGATTTAGCGGTGGTTTGCGCCGCATGCAGCCGGCCTCGATTGCCTATTCTCCCCTCTCAGGTCGAGAGAACCCGTTGGCTAAATTGCGAAACCCCGCGCTCACGACCTATGAGCTTGTCCATAAGCTAGAAAAAACGAGCAAGAGTCGTTGGCGGGTTAGGCGACGCGTTGAGCTGATCGAGCAGATCGCCGCCTGCGATGAGGCGTTGATCTTGCCGCAGCTCGTAGGCACGCTCTTTGAGCGCCCGGCGGTGGTCCGGGCTGCCATCCAGGCGGTCAATGAGCTGGTTGGCGGGGTTCCGGCCAATCAACCTCAGAACCGGCGCGATTGAGGCGGCGGGGCGTCATCTCAGCGGCAACGCACTCGCGGATTTGGCCGCCAGTCACCGCGCTGACCCGCACCGTATGGTGCGCCAGCGAGTCCTCGAGATCTACGTTCAAAGGTTCCCCCACCAGGCCTTGACGCCGCTGTCCGATGCGCTGCTGGACGCCAGCGCGTCGATTCGACAATACGCCCGATACTATCTTGAGCAGATGGGCGAGGGCGGCTTCCTCAAGCGCTATCGCGAGCTGGCCGAAGGTGGGGAGACGCGCATTTTGCAGGCGGGGCTGCGCGGCCTCGGCGACATCGGAGAGCCCCGAGATGCTCAACTTATTTTGCCTCACCTCGCCAGCCCCTCGTCTAAGACCCGGCGCCTCGCGCTGCGCGCGCTTGGTCACGTCGCCCCTGCCGTGCATCGCGAGCATTTTCTGGCCGCGCTCGAGGACGAAATCCCTAGCAATAGCCGAATGGCCGCAGATATCGTGTCCGAGGATCTCGATGACAGCTCGCTTGGGCGGCTCCTGAATGTCTATATCCACACACGCCACCATCATACGCGCGCGGTTGTCTTGCAAATTTTCGATAATTTAGAGTTCTGGTCTCGGCTTGAGTACTTGCTGCGCGCCGCCACCGCCAGCCACGACCACCACCCCCACCCTGAGCTCAATGAGCGAATCGCGGGCTATCTCACCCATTGGGCGAGTCGGGTAAACTATGTTTATACGACGCCGTCGGCTTCGCAGCGAGAAAGTGTTGAGGCCAGTTTGGGTGCGGTGAGTGCGGATTTTCCCAGTGGGCTCGTGGGAGTGATTCGCGAGATTCTTGAGCGAAAAGGGTAATTCTGAAAGTTGTCGTCGTTGAGTGGATGAGTGGTAATATTGAACCTGATCTTTTCGGGTCTAAAAGCACCCGTACAAGAGCTTTCGAGCGTTTTTACCAGGCAGAGTAGTTTTTTTTTTGGGGCACAATCTGCATTCCACCAGCAGATGAAGCCGCGGATTGAGGCCGCGCCGGGCTTCGGAGCTCCCCCAAACGCGCCTCGACCGTTTGCGCAGGCTCGCCGAGCCCCAACCGGGCGGTCGCCGACCGTTTGCGCAGGCTCGCCGAGCCCCAACCGGGCGGTCGCCGACCGTTTACGTAGGCTCGTCGAGCCCCAGCCGGGGGTCGCCGACCGTTTGCGCAGGCTCGTCGAGCCCCCCAGCCCGGGGCGCCGACCGTTTGCGCAGGCTGCGCGCGCCGACGGCTTGATTCTGTTGGCGCTCCTGCTATAAATCGACTTTGATCTTTAATGCCCGGATCGCGCAAGAGGGCGCGGCAGTCGCGCCAAGCGCAACGATGACGTCTTGGTGTATAGGATAGCTTCATCGCGTCCGGGCCGATTATTTGGGGAGAAAATGCAGAAAAAATACGCGTTGATCATGTGCCATGGCGTTCTTCTACTTATCCTTGGCGTGGGTCTGTCGGCCTGTGGTGATTCAGATGACAGCACTCCGGGCGAAGAAAGCGTCACCGATGCACAGAGCAATCGGGAAGGCTATGAGTGGCCGATAAGAATGATGGACGTCGAGGTCAGCCCGGATCTCGACCCGTCGGTCAATGGCAATATGGAGGTCGACCCGGCCCAGGTCGATGTGCAGTTCCGCGCGACGTTTATGATTCGACCCGATAATAACTCCACCGAGGAGGAAGAGGTCGCGGTGACCGATGGGACGGTGCGCATCGGGCTTGGGGACGAAGGCGCGAGCGATGACGCGGATTTTGAGTGGATTGAGCTGACCCATCAGGGCGACGGGGTGTATTCGGCGCCGTCACGCCGTGGGCTCGCCGCGGTCTACCGCTCGCAGATGGAGGCGCCCGGCATAAAGAAGAGCACCAATACTCTCGAGCCTGCTGCGATCCCGCACATTCTGAGCCCCGTGCAGGGCGAGTCCTACTCACGTCGAGAAGCGCTTGGGATTTCTTTTGAGCCGATTGAGTCCAATACCATGGTGGAGGCGCTGCTCGATGGGCGCTTTCTCAAGCGGGCGAGTCAGCCGGCCGAGCAAGAGGAGCTCGCCATCTCGGCGGCCTGGCTAAACGCCGGGGCTGGCCAGACGGTCGGGCTGAAGCGGATGAATTTTGACCTCACTCTGGGCTCTGTGGGGCAGTCGAGCATCGTGTTCACCACGCTGCGCCAGGTGGACGTCGACATTCACTGAGTGTGCTCCTGCCGGCGTGCGCCCCCCTACCTGGTGCGCAGCACCCCCGCGCCCGCCGGCGCCGACCGCTCAAGACACATCATCCACGTCAATCTCATGCTTATACATCAGCTTTCGGAAATATTTGCGGTCGATATCGGCTTCGCGTGAGGCGGAGCTGATATTGCCGCTGTGGCGGGCGAGCAGCGTGGAGATATAGTCCTTCTCGAAGCTGGCGACCCACTCCTCTTTGGCGCGCTTAAACGGCATCTCGTTTAAGTCGGCGGGGCGGGGGACGTCGTCGAATTGGGCGCGCTCCTGGGCCTGGGAGGCGGGCATCTTCAGGTCGTAGGGGGCGTCGTGGCCGCTGATATAGCCGGGCAGGTCGGCCAGGGTCACCGTGTTGGTGCGCGCGAAGCTGCACGCGCGCTCGATGGTGTTGACCAGCTCGCGCACGTTGCCCGGCCAGTGATAGGCGTGCAGCGCGCTGAGGGCGTCCGGGGCGATGGTGTCGAGCTTGAGTTGGTCCTGGGCGTCGCGGTTAAACGCGAGTTTTCGAAAGAAGTGGTGGATCAGCAATTCGACGTCCTCGATGCGCTCGCGCAGCGGGGGCAGGTTCAGGCGCACGACGCTGAGGCGGTAGAAGAGGTCCTCGCGAAAGCGCCCCGCTTCGACCTCTTCGGCCAGGGTGCGGTTGGTCGCCGCGACCACGCGCACGTTGACCGGGATGGGCTTGTTGGACCCGACCCGGCGGACCTCGCGTTGCTCCAGAACGCGCAATAATTTTGGCTGCAGATCGAGGGCCAACTCGCCGAGCTCATCCAGGAAAATCGTGCCCCCCTCGGCCATCTCGAACAGCCCCTTGCGGCTCATCACGGCGCCGGTGAAGCTGCCTTTTTCGTGGCCGAAGAGCTCGCTCTCGATGAGGTTCTCGGGCACCGCCCCGCAGTCGAGCACCACGAAGGGCGCGTCGGCGCGCGTGCTCAACTTATGCAGCGTGCGCGCGACGACCTCTTTGCCCGTGCCGGTCTCTCCCTCGATGATCACGCTCGCCCCGGTGGGGGCGATCTTCTCGATGATGCCGAAGATCTCGCGCATCTTTACGCTCTTGCCGACGATATCGCCCAGGCGCTCGGCCACGGTCGGGGTGATCGGAAGTTGCTCGTCGACCGGGTTGAAGCGGATGATGCAATTTCCCACGCCCAGCAGGATGTCGGGCTCCAGGTAGGCCTCGGCCACCCGCACCCCTTCGACCCAGGTGCCGTTGGTGCTCTGCAGGTCGACGACCCGCACGTCCGGGCCGTCCTGGATGATGCGGCAATGCTTGCGGCTGACCGTTTCATCGTCGAGGAAGACATCGCAGGCCGCGGTGGCGCCGATGGTGATGATGTCCTGGTCGAAGCTATAGGTGCGCTCGTTGTCGCTGCCGGGGTTGACCACCAGATGCGTCTTGCGCAGGTGCAGCGTGGCCGGATGACCGTCAATATACGCGATCTTGGTGTGCGCTGGGTGGGAGGGCATCTGATCGTAGGGGGACATATCTGCTCGTATCGTCTAGGGCACGAAGGTGGGCGAGAAATCGGCGCGCCATCCGCTCGGCTTCGCCCGCTAAAGCGGCGTCATGTATCACTTCACGGCGAATCCTATCACCTTAATTCATTGGGCGAAAATAAGATAAAGGCACTGATGGACGAAAGCGCATCGTCCGTCGTATATTAAGAGCGCAGCCCCGCGGAGCTTGGGAACGCGAGGCATTTAAAAGTAGCTGAGTCCGATCAAATGACAGCCTCGACATGGTAGAAAGCATCGAAAATTTTGGCAAGTATACGCTATTGGAGCGCGTTGCGGTTGGGGGAATGGCCGAGATTTATCGCGCCAAGACGGTTGGCCTGGGCGGCTTCGAGAAGTTGCTGGCGATCAAGCGGCTGCACCCTCATTTCGGTCAAGAAGAAGATATCGCCCAGATGCTCGTGGATGAGGCGCGCATCGCGGTGCACCTGACTCACCCCAATATCGCCCAGATATTCGACCTGGGGTGTATCGACGGGCAGTATTTTATCGCGATGGAGTTTATCGACGGGGTCGACCTCTTTCAGATCCGCAAGGCGCTGCGCCAGGGGGGCCGGGCCATCCCGGTGGCGGCGCTGGTCTTTATCATGGCCGAGGCGCTCGGGGGGCTGCACTATGCCCACTCGCGCTCGGATGCGGACGGGCGCCCGCTCGAGATCGTGCACCGCGACGTGTCTCCCCAGAATATCATGATCAGCCACGAGGGGGAGGTGAAGCTGGTCGATTTTGGCATCGCCAAGGCCCAGCTCAACGACGAGAATAATACCCAGCACGGCATCATTAAGGGCAAATTCTACTATATGTCGCCCGAGCAGGCTTACGGGCACCATATCGACCATCGCACCGACGTATTCGCCGCGGGGATGGTTCTCTATGAGCTGTTGGCGGGCAAGCACCCCTATCAGGGCATCGACGAGGCGCGGCTGCTGAAGTCGGTGCGCCAGGCCGACTTCGCGCCGATCTTTGCGATCCGCCCGGACCTCGACCCGCAGCTCGCCGAGATCATCACGCGGGCGACGCGGCGCGACGCCCAGAAGCGCTACGCGTCGGCGCTGGATATGCAGACAGACTTGGTGGCGTATCTGGACCGCCAGGGGGAGCCGTACCGGCGCACCGAGTTGGCTCAGTTTGTGGGCGACCTGCTCGGGGGGCGCCACCCCGAGGACACCAGCTCGACGATGTCGCGGGTCGACTACCAGGCCGACGAGGCGAGCATGATCTTTGCGCCGGGCGCCTCGCTCTTAGAAGAGGTGGCTGAGCTTGAGCGTGAGGATGCCGACAACCCGTTTCGCGAAGAGGAGCCCACGCGCATCTGGGGGGCCGAGGGCGAGAAGCCGCCGAATCATATCCGCGACCAGATTGGACGAAATGAGTTGCCACCCGCCGGGTTCGCGCCCCCGGCGGGGTTTGCCCCGCCGGCCGGATTCGCGCCGCCACCCGGCGCGATTCCGAAGCCCCAGGCCAATGCGTCGGCGAGTCCGGCGGCGGCGGGCGGGTTCGGCGCGAGCCTGGACACCGAGTCCCATCAGATCACCTCGGAGAGCGAGCTTCCGCTGATGGAGCGGTTTGTGCCGCCGGCGTTGCGCCGGCCGCCGGTGCTCATCGGGGTGCTCAGCGTCGCGGTGCTGCTGCTGGTAGGCGCGATGATCTTTGTGGGGAGTATGGGCTCAGGCCCCGAGGCGGTGGCGACCGAGCCTGCGGCGTTTGCGCTCCAGGCCCAGCCCCAGGCGCCGGCGGCCGCGCAAGCGCTCGACGCCCGGGACATCCGCATCATCTCGGAGCCGGCGGGCGCGCGGGTGAGCATCAACGGCGAAGCGGTCGGGCTGACGCCGTTCACGCTCAGCGGCGCCGCGCTTGAGAGTTTGCTCGAAGTCCAGGTGGTCGCGCAGGGCTATGACAGCGAAGAGCGCACGGTCCAGGTCAAAGAAGACACCGAAATTATAGAGTTTAAATTGCAGCCCGTGGGCGGGGTGCTCAAGGTCACGACCTACCCGACCAACGCCGAGATCAAGGTCAACGGCAGAGTGCGCGGGCACTCGCCGGTCGACGTCTCGGGGCTTGTTCGTGAGGATGTGCACGAGGTCGTCGCCACCCTTGAGGACGGCCGAGAGGTGCGCGAGGAAGTGCGCTGGACGGACCTGTCGGCGCGGGTCACGCAGGTCTCGTTGACCTTCGAGCCCAAGGAGCCCAAGCCCGCGCCCAAGCCGGCGCGCCGGGCGAGCTCCCGGCGCAGCAAATCGTCGAAGAATCAGCCCATCAGGCTTTTTGACGACCAGAAAAAGTCGAAGCCCAAGCCCAAGAAGGCGCCGAAGACCAAGGTCCTCGACATCTGGGGTGACTGAGGGTTTTAGTCCACCTCGACGACCACCGGCAGCAGGGTTAATGCCTCCTGGTCGTGATAGAGCAGCGGCATCAGGATGCCCCGGCCGAGGTGTTGGATCAGCCCGCCCACCGCGGAGTCCAGGCTGAGCTGGTCGGCCGAGCTATCCATGCCGAGGACGTCGGCGCCGAGTTTTTCGAGCATGGCCGCGTGCACCGCCGTGGCGCCGGGGTCAAAGATACCTACATCATCGGGGTAGAGGCGATAGTCGACCGCGTCGGCCGGCAGGCCGGCGAGCTCGGCGGCGCGGTGCATGGCGTCGGTGAGCCCGCCGATCCGGTCGACCAACTTATGCTGCTTGGCGCGCTCGCCGTCCCAGATATGCCCGCGCCCGACCGCGTCGACTTCGTCGACGCTCAGCGGGCGGGTGCTGGCGACCTGCTCGATAAAGAGCCGGTAGAGATAGGTGATCGACTTGGATACGCCCTCGCGCTGGGCGGCGTCCCAGGGGTGAAAGAGGCTGAAGGAATCGCTGCGCGCGCCGCGCTGGAGTCGGGTGGAGCTGACGCCCAACATACCCGCGAGTTTGGAGATGCTGAATTTACCCGCGAAGATGCCGATGGACCCGGTCAGGGTGTGGGGCGTGGCGAAGATCTCGTCGCCGCCGGCCGCTGCATAATAGCCGCCGCTGGCCGCGACATTGCCCATCGAGGCGATGACGGGTTTGTCCTTGGCGAGCTGGCGGATCTCGCGAAAGATCAGGTCGCTGGCCACGGCGCTGCCGCCGGGGCTGTCGATGCGCAGCACGACCGCGCGGATATTCGGGTCGCGTCGCAGCTTGCCGAAGACCTTGGTGAGCGTGTCGCTGCCGCTGACGGTCTCGTTGAGAAAGGGCGTGCCGCCGGATTGGCCGCGCACGATCATCCCCGAGATGACCACGACGGCGACCTCGGGGCGCGAGCCCCAGCGCATATCGGCGGCCGGGTGGGTCGGGTAGCGATCTTCGAGGCGCAGGTGGCCGCCGAACTCCTCGCGCAGCCGCTCCTGGATGGAGTCCAGGTAGATGACATTGTCGGCCAGCCCCATCTCGACCGCGTCGCTGGGCAGATGAGGTACCGCGTCGACGGCTTCGCGATACGCCTGCGCGCTCATGCTTCGGTCCCCGGCCATGGCGTCGGTCGCCTGGGCGTAGAGGCCGTCGAGATAATCGGTGATCTGCTCGGTGGCTTCGGGCGACGGGGTGCGGAAGGTGTAGGACTCGGGGGCCGATTTATAGCGCCCGATGCGCAAAAACTCCGCCTCGATGCCGGCTTTGGCCAGCAGCGCGGCGTAGGAGGTCATCGACATGCTCACGCCGTCGGCGCCGTAGGGCGCGGGCGGCAGCAGCCACAGATTCTCGGCGGCGCTGGCGAGATAGGTCTCGCGGAAGGTCGGGTTGGTCAGGACGCTGACCGTGGACTTGCCGGCGGCGCGAAGCCGGGCGATCGCCTGGCGAAGCTCCCAGATCTGGGCATAGCCGAGGCCGCTTTCGCCGACGTTAAAGACGACGCCCTCGATGCTCGGGTCGTTGGTGAGCTGCTCGATTTTGAGGAGCAATGACAAGAAGCTGTCGATGGTCGGGCGCAAGAACCCCGAGGATGGCTGCTCGGCGATGCCGCCGTTGAGGTTGACCAATTGCCAGCGGCGCTCGGGCGGGGCGAGCTCGCGCGCGCGTTGAGAGCCGACGCTGATCAGGTGGGTGGAGCCGAGGAATTTACTCTCGCCGCTGAAATCCGCGATAGCCGCGGTCTCGGCGCCCACGCCGTAGGTGTGCAGGGACAGGCCGGCCACGGTCTGGTTCCAGGTCGTAGAGGTATTGTCGGGCTCGAGGTCGAAGTCGAATTCGGTGCGCGCGAAGATGCGCACGCCCGGGAAGGGCTCGAGCGCGACCCGCGGGCGAAAGAAGAGCGAGGTGCCCGTGGAGCTAAAGCCAACCGCCGGGTCCAGGAGCGCGCGGCCGTCCCAGAAGCGAAGCGCCACGCCGAGATCGGCCCGAATCGGCAGGGCGCTGCCGGGTTGGCGCACGCTGGGGTCGGGGGTGTAAAAATACGGTTGGTTGAGGTCGCGCACCCGCACCCCGAAGCCGAGGTTCGCCGAGGGGCGCCACATCAGGCCGAGGTCCCAGCTCATCAACTCGTCGAGCGCCGCGTCATCGCTGCTGCCGAAGAAGTTAAGCGCCGCCCCCAGGCTCAGGTTTGACCCGGTGCTCACGCCGGCGCCGAAGGTGTATTTTCGGAAGTCACGGGCCCGGTAGCCGAGGTCACTTCGGCTCATCCACTGGGTCGAGAACCCGGCCGCGAACGCGCCGGTGCCGCCGGCTAAGAATGCGCCGACGCCCTCATTGCTCACGCCCTTAAAGTCTTCGCTGGGCTCTTGGAGGCCGAGGGCGAATTGCATCCCGCGCATGAACCCGAGGCCGGCCGGGTTGACCTCCAGGCTGGTCGCGTCAGCGCGGGTCGTGATGGATTGGTCGGGGAAGATGATCCCGTCGCTCGGGGTCGGCTCTTCTTGGGCGAGGGCCGAGGTCGGAAATGCGAGCAGCGCGGCCAGCGCGACCCACAGGGGCGCGGCGCGGCGGGCGGCCGGTTTAACTAGGCGGGTTCGCATCTCCAGAATATTCCTCATAAGATATCTCAGCAAAACAGAAATAAAAGATATAAACACGCGCGACTTGGATCGAACAAAGCGCGATAAATTTGCTTCTAATAATTGGGGCGGGCACGCAAAAAGCCCGCCGATTTGTGTCGGCGGGCTTAGATATACATCAGGCTCCTCGCGATGGCGAATCGAGGGGAGCGCCAAGATCAATCGAAGTCGGCTTTGATGGTCTTGACCGGGCCGGCCGGCGCGGGGGCTTTGCCGTCAGCCGCAGGCTTCGCTGAGCCGGATTTTGCGCCCATTTGTTTCTTCATTTGTCCCTCCACGAAACCACGGGCGTTGCGCACCAAGACGTCAAGCTCCTGGGGGCTCATCTTGGTGGTGTGGGTGACGCGGGTGCCCTTGTGCGTCGACTTGATATTTGTGAGCAGGGGTTTGGCGCCGACCATGGCGAGCATGGGGTTCGAGGCGGAGGCCTGAATCTGGGCCTGGGCATGCTCCAGGGCCGCGGCCGCGGAGGTCTCATCGACCATCTCCATCAGGATCTCAGCGGCGAGCCCCGAGGATATATCCAGGCTCACGGCGAGCTCTTTGGATTTAGGGTTGGGGCCGCTGGCCGCGTTCGCGACCACCCACACGCCGCTTGCAGACTTCACATCTTTGAAGATGCGCTGGAAATAGCCGGCCTTAGTGACCGACTTGTCGGCCCCTTTCAGGGGGCTAAGGGCGCGGGTGCGATAGGCATCGGGCCCGGAGGTCACCAGCAGAACGCCGTCTTTGGGGAAGGTAAAGGCGATATTATCGGCGGTATAGAGCTTCTTTTTGCCCAGCTCCGAGGTCTTAAACGCCACCTTCTTCGCCTGCAGCGTCTCCAGCAACTTTTTGCTGTCGAATTTGCCCGAGATCGCCACGCTATAGGTGCGCTCGGCCAGGCTCTTCTCGACGTCCAGCAGCGGCACGCCCATGGTGAGCGCGGTGATATCGGTGCTGAAGTCAACGCCGGCTTCGTCGAGGAGCGTGAGCATATCGTTGATCGCCGCGCTGCTTTTGGCCATCTCCTCGGCCATCGAATAATATTTCGATTTGCGCAATTCGTCGAAGTTAACCCCCAGCACGATCTGCTCCTGATACGAGATATACTCGCTGAGCTGCTTGGAGGACTGCGCGAACGCGAAGCTCGGCGACAGCGCGATGGTGAGAAAGATGACGCCCAGCACAGCAGCGAATCGTTTGAGGTGGCGGCGGGCGTGGGGTTGGTTTTTCAAAATATTTAACCTTAGGAGTCGGTTTTCGTCATTGGAAATCCGGCCAGAAGCCGGTGCGTTTCACGTATAAAGACGCGTCGAAAGAAGAACTATTCAGCGTCCGCGGCTCATAATAGCAGACTAAAGAGTGAGCCTATTCCGCGCAAGGTTGGGCAATCTGAGGGGCAAACCGGTGGGCGGCTCAGAGGTCGGGGCAAAAGAAGTCCTGTAAAAAGGGGGTCTTAGGAGCCCTGCGAAATTGCTCGACGCTGCCGCACTGCACCTGCGCGCCGCGCTCGATGGCGACGACGCGATCGCATAATGCGTGCACGTCGGCGGGGTCGTGGGTGACGATGAGGGTGGGCAGATTCAGCTGCCCCAGGTACTCGCGCAAATAGTCGCGGGTGCGCCGCCTTGCGCCGCGGTCGAGGGCGGCCAGGGGTTCGTCCAGCAGCAGCGCGCAGGGGTCAATCGCCAGCGCGCGGGCCAGGGCGACGCGTTGTTTTTCGCCGCCGGACAGCGAGGCGGGCGCGCGCTCGGCCAGGTGTGAGATGTCGAGTTCGGCGAGCAATTGCTGGACGCGGTGGGCGATTTCTACCTTCGATTTTCCCAGGGAGTTCATGCCGAAGGCGATATTGCCGGTGACGCTCATATGGTCAAAGAGGCCGTAATTTTGGGGCATATAGCCGAGGCGGCGGTCCTCGGGGGCGAGGTCGACACTTTGCTGCGCGTCGAAGAGCACGCGCCGCCCGACCTCGATGCGCCCGGCGCTCGGGCGATAGATCCCGAGCAGCATCTTCAGGCAGGTCGTTTTACCCGCGCCGTTGGGGCCGATGAGCGCGAGCGGGCGGCCCTGAAGATGCAGGGAGAGGTTGAGCTCGAAGGGGCCGACGCGACCGCTGATATCTGCGTTTAGGGTGTCTATTGGAGTTCTCCGTTGTGGCGATACGGCCCGAATTTCGCGGCGATGGGGCCGCGCAACGCGCTCAATAGCAGAATGGCCACGGCGACCAGCAGCACGGACATCGCCTGGGCGACGCGCAGGTCGGATTCCAGGGCGGCGTAGATCGCCAGCGGCATCGTCTGGGTGCGCCCGCTCAAGTTGCCGGCAAAGAAGAGCGTCGCCCCAAATTCGCCCAGCGCCCGCGCCCACATCAGCGCGGCGCCGTTGAGCAGGCCGGGGAGCGCCAGCGGCACCGCGACGCGCAAGAAAGTGCGCATCGGCGAGGCGCCCAGGGTGCGCGCGACGATGAGTAATTCGTCGTCGACCTGGCGAAAAGCCGCGGTCGCCGATTGGATAAAAAAGGGCGCCGCGACCACCAATTGGGCGAAGATGACCGCGCTGAGGCTAAACCCGGGGCTCCACCCCAGCGACTCAAATACACCGCCCAGCCAACCGCGGCGGCCGTAGGCCAGCAGGAGTGCTACGCCGATGACCGCCGGTGGCAGCACGATGGGTAATTCGAGCAGGGATTCGCAGGCGCGCGCCCAGCGCGAGCGGCTGCGCGCCAGCAGCCAGCTCAGCGGCGTCCCGAAGGCCAGCGTGATGCCGAAGCTGATGGCGGTCGTGACGATGCTGATGCGCACCGCCGGCCAGACCAGCGGGTCCTTGAGGGCGGTGAGTATTTCGGCGGGCGTGGTCGTGGTGCCGATGGCGATCAACGGGAGCAGTAAAAACACCAGGAAGATGCCGGCCATCGCGCGCACCAGCAGGCTCGCGGGCTTGGTCGCTGAGTTTTTGGGGGTGTGGCTGGACATCAAATCTCGGGGGCTTCTTAATTCTTCGCGCGACAAATCTGTGCGCGATACGCTGCTCAGGGGGCCTTGTCGGGAGCCTGTGTCGCGCCGCCGAAGCCTTGTTTGGCCAATATCGTTTGGCCTTGTTCGGAGAGCACGAAGTCGATCCACCGCTGAGCGAGCGCGGGGCGCGGGCTCTGCGTAGGCACCGCGACGGGGTAGTCGGCGCGAATGTTGAGCGCGTCGGGGATTTCGACCGTATGCACCTGTTCGCCGCGCTGCAAAGCGTCGGTGCGATAGACCACGCCGGCGTCGGCCTCGCCCATCGACACCTTGGTGAGGACCAGGCGGACGTTGGCCTCGCGCGAGACAATATCGCGTTCGACTTTTTCGCGATAGTCGCCGCCAAAGGATTTCGCGGCGCGGGTCAAAAACGCCTGGGTATACATGCCGACGGGCACCTCGTCTGCGCCCACGACCAGGCGCTCGGCCTTGGGCAGGTCTTCGGCGGAGGCGATGCCCGCGGGGTTGTCCGGCGGGGTCACGATCACGAGGCGATTATGGGCAAAAAGGGCGGGCGCGCCGACGAGGTCTTTTGCGAGCAAGGCGCTCATATGCTTTGAGTTCGCCGAGGCGAAGACGTCGGCGGGGGCGCCGTTTTCGATCTGCGTGCGCAGGGCCTGGCTGCCGGCGAAATGAAGGGTGACGTCCACGCCGGACTGCTCTTTTTCGAAGGCGTCGGCGATCTCGTGAAACGCCTCGGTGAGCGAAGATGCCGCAAAGATCATCAACTCCTCATTGCTCGATTGCGCGGCGAGCTCGGCTTCCTCTCCGGGCTGGGGGCGCTCGCACCCGCCCAGGATGACGAGGCTCACCAGGGTGAGGCGGGCAAATCGCGCGAGTCGACTCGCGGCGCCCGAAGAGTTCGGCAAGGCGGTATTCATAATGACATCACATACAAATTGGGTTCTGAGTTCATGGCGAAGCCGGCGCGGCGAGCATGGAGTAAATCGTTGGTGGGATCACGTGAAAATGTAGGCATGAAAAAAGCCGAACATTAAAATGGTCGGCTTTTTCCTCATATTTTCATACGAAAACGCGAGAATTAGCGTTTTTGTACGTGGGCGGCCTTGGGACCTTTCGGGCCCTGCTCCACCTCAAATTCAACCGGGGTGTCTTCGGCGATGGTCGCGAAACCACCTGAGCTGTCCAGAGCGCTGTGGTGCAAAAAGACATCTTCGCCGCCGTCTTCACGCTCGATGAAGCCGTAGCCTTTGTCTTCGTTAAACCACTTCACTTTTCCGAGGATTCTGTCTGCCATAATCGTACTCTCATGCTCAATTGTGAGGCCCAAAATCCCGGCCGGGATTCGTTGGACCATATTTGTTCGCGACGCGCCGACCGTTTCGGGCTGAGACGCCGCCCCTCTAGTCTCGGGTCAACCGGGACATGCCGACCTGCCAAAAATATGCGTTGTCACGCACACACCCATGGAGAATTCGGCCTACCCGATACTATAGGGGCGGATCGACGAGAGGAAAGCTGGTGGCGCAAAATAAATCAAAGAAAGGTGTGAAATCGGCCTTTAATGGCGTTGAGGAGGGGGCGGCCCGAGAAAAAATGCGCGGTCTTATTCGAGCGCGGCGCTGACCCGCTCCAAAAGGGTGCCGGTGGCTTCCTCTAATTCGAGGCGCAACTTCAGGATTTCGACGCGGGTGCTGGCGACACGAAGCTGGGCCTGGTTGCGCTGCTGAATGGCGCTGACGACGTCGAGCATGGTGGTGTTGCCGTTGGCGAAGAGGGTCGACTGAATCTCGACCTGGCGCTCGGCCAGCGTGGCGGTCTTTTTGGCGAGCTCCAGGCGGCTCTGGGCGGACTCGAAGTTGCTCAGGGTGCTGGCGACCCGGCTTTGAAGTTGGTCGCGCGCGGCGCGGTATTTGGTCTCGGCGATCTCGACCTCGAGCGCGGCCCTCTCGGCATCGGCCCGGGCGGCGCGGTTGATGATCGGCAGCTCCAGGCGAAGGCTGATATTGCCGCTGATGGCCTCGAGTCCGCCGATTTGCTCAAAGGCCGCCGGCACGTCGTCGCCCAGCCCCGAGACGCGCACGGTCGCGTCGGTGCTCAATGAGGGCAGGCTCCGGTTTTTGGCCAGCGCCGCCTGAATGCGGGCGATTTCGGCGGTGTATTTGAGACTCTGGAGCTCGTAGGAGCGCTTCTCAGCCTCGGCGAAGAGGTCGGCGCGGCGCAGGTTATCGTAGACGTCGGGCGGCTCGGTGGCAGGGGTGAGCGTGGCCTTATCGGGGGATTCGCCCAGCAGCGCCGCGAGCTGAAATTGCTGGGTCTGGCGCGTGGCCTGGCTGCGCACAAGGTCCTCGGTGAGGCGGGCCAACTCGGTTTCCAGAGATACCATTTGCGAGGCCGAAATTTCGCCGACCTTGAACTGCTCCTGGGCGCGCTTTAGCTCCTGGCGCGCAAGTTGCAGCGCCGATTGGTTGATCCGAATTTGCTGCTCCGAGAACCACAGCGACCAGTAGGCGTCGAGCACCTGGCGGGCCAGGGCGTTCGCCTGGCGCTCCTGCTCGGCCAGCGCGGCGTCGCGGCGCACCTCGGCGATATGCAATTCGGCCAGGATCGTCTCCTGGCCAAAACCGCGCAGCCAGGGCTGGCTGACGGTCAACAAAAAGCCCAGCCCGAAGGTGTCGTCGAGGTCGCCCAGGACGATCGAATCCTCGGCCGCGCGCTCAACCTCGAGCGAGACCCCCACGCGCGTCGCGCTGCGGAAGGTCTGGTTTAAGCCGGTGCTAAAGCGAATCGAATCGCTCGACAATAATTGGACCCCGTCGCGCCCCTGGTATGGTCGGCGCCCGGTGCTATAGCCGACCTCGGCGAAGGCCAGCGGCACGAATTGATTGTCCTGGCTGACCACCTGCAGCTTCGCCTGGCGCCAGGCGAGGACGGCAGCCTGCAGGTTCGGGTTGTGGGTCATCGCGCGCTCGAGGACCTCTTTTGGGGTTTGCGATTCAAAGCCCTCGGAGGGGTCGGCGGCCTCGCTGGCGAGCAGGGCGGCGGGGTTTGCGCCCTCGGGGGTCTCCTTCGGGGCGACGGCCTGGGCAAAGGCCGGCGCAGCCAGCGCAAGCGAGGTAAATGACACTGCGCAAAATACCGCCGCGCCCGGCCAAAAGCATGGGCGTCTGGGGGTCAGGTGCTGCGGTTTTTTGGGATGAAGGAGCATATATTTAGGCAAAAACTTACTCATGACGAAGTGCTTCGATGGGGTTGAGATGCGCGGCTTTTCGCGCCGGCAGATAACCAAAGATGACGCCGATGGCGGCCGAAAAAGAGAAGCCGATGAGCGCCACGCTGGGCGAAAAAACAAAGGGCATATCCATCGCCCGGACCGCCGCCCAACTGCCCGCGAGCCCCAGGACGATGCCCAGGAAGCCGCCGAGACACGAGACCGCGATGGCCTCGATGAGGAATTGGGTGAGCACGTCGCGCGCGCGCGCCCCGATCGCCAGGCGCAGCCCGATCTCGCGGGTGCGCTCGGTGACCGACACCAGCATGATATTCATGATCCCGATGCCCCCGACCAAAAGGCTGACCGCGGCGACCACGCCCAGCAGGGCGGTCAGCGCCTGGGTGACGCCCTGCAGGGTCTCGACGATCTCCTGCATATCGTGCACGCGGAAATCATCGGTGCCGTCGGGGGCAGGCGGGCGGCGCTGGCGCAGCAGCGCCTCGATCTCGGCCTTGGCCTGGGTCGTGTCGGCTCCCTGGGCGACCGACACCGAGATGCCGGTGATATCCTGGCTGCCCAGCAGCCGGCGCTGCACGGCCTTAAGCGGCATCAGGGCGAAGTCGTCCTCGTCGCTGCCCATCGAGTTCCCCTTGGGGTCGAGGATGCCGATGACCTGACAGGCGATCTTATTGATACGCAGCACCTGGCCCAGCGGGTCGTCTCGCCCGAAGATCGTGTCGATAATGGTCTGGCCGAGCACGCATACCGGGGCGCCGCTGTCGAGCTCCTCGGCCGAGAAGCCGCGCCCGGCGACGATCTCGCGGTTTCGCACGACCAGGTAGTCATTGGTGGTGCCGATGACCTGGGCGTCGTGATTTAGATTGCCGTAGACCATCGTGACCCCGCGCCCGGCGACCGGGGCGACGTGGAGGTCCGGGATTTCGTTTTGCAAGGCCTGGTAATCTGCGACCTCAAAGGGCTGGGCCATGCCGCGGCCGCGGCGCGCGCGCCCCGGGCTGATCATGATGAGGTTCGAGCCAATCGACGAGATCTGGTCGGTCACGTTGCGCGTGGTCGCCTCGCCGATCTGCACGATGGCGATGATGCTGGCGACGCCGATAATGATGCCGAGCGCGGTCAAAAAGGAGCGCACCTTATTGCGCGCGATCGCGCCGACGGCCATGCCGATGGTGTCGCGGTATTTCATGACAAGATCTCCTCGGGCGTGCCGTCGGCGACCAGTTTTCCGTCGCGAAACTCCAAGACGCGGTCGGTAAACGCGGCGACCTCCGGCTCGTGGGTGACCATGACGATGGTGCGGTTCTCCTCGCGGTTAAGCCGGCGCAAGAGCTCCATAATCTCGACGGTGGTCGTGGTGTCGAGGTTGCCGGTGGGCTCGTCGGCCAGCAGCAGCGAGGGTTCGGTCACCAGCGCGCGGGCGATGGCCACGCGTTGTTGCTGGCCGCCGGAGAGCTCCGCCGGCGTGTGCGCGGCGCGCTCGGCCAACCCGACCTCGGCAAGTGCGCGCATCGCGAGCGCCCGGCGTTTGCGCCGCCCGACGCCCTTATAGATCAGCGGAAGCTCCACATTCTCGACCGCCCTGGTGCGCCCCAGCAGATTAAAGCTCTGGAAGACGAAGCCAATATAGTGGCGCCGAAGCATCGCGAGTTGGTCGGCGTCGAGCCCGCCGATATCGGTGCCCCAGAATTTATAGCTCCCCGCGGTCGGCACATCGAGGCAGCCGAGCATATTCATAAAGGTCGATTTTCCGGAGCCGCTGGGCCCAATAATCGCAATGAATTCGCCGGGATACACCCGCAGACTGACATCATCCAGGGCGTTGACCTGGGTGTTGCCGCTGCCGTAAATTTTATAGATGCTCTCCAGGCTGAGCATCGCCTGTGAGGGGTCGCGCACGCTGGGTGAGGTCATTTGGGGCCCCGGTCCTGCGCGCCATTTTCGTCGCCTTCGGCGGTCTTCTTTGTGGGGCGTGTGGGTTTCTTTGGATCCTCCGAATCGCTCGTTTTAGAGGCTTGCGACGGCTTTTTTGAGCCCGGCGTTGGCGCGCCTTTTTTATTCTTCTGCTCGCGCAAAATAATGGGGGCGCCATCCTCGAGTTGGGCGCCCTCGGTGGGCGTGACCTCGGTGAAGCGTCCGTCGGAGGGGCCGATATTGACCGGGACCTCGGTGGGTTCGCCGTCGCGCAGGACCCACAGCGATTTGGCGGCCTTGGCCGCGCGCGGGCTCGGACGGCGCCGGCTCAGGCTGAAGCCGCCCGACTTCTCGGCGCCGTCTTCGGATGGCGGCGAGAAGCGCAGCGCAGCGTTGGGGGCGAGCAGCACATTTTCGTTGGTGCCGGTGGTGATCGTGGCGGTCGCGGTCATGCCCGGGCGCAGCAGGCGCTCGGAGTTATCGACCGACAATTCGACGGTATAGGTGACCACATTTTGCTCCACCGTCGGCGACAGCGACACGGTGCTCACCTCGGCCTCGAACGCGCGCCCCGGCCAGGCGTCGACGTTGAAGGTGGCGGGTTGGCCCGGCTCGACCAGGCCGATGTCGGCCTCGTCGACCTCGATATGCAGCTCCATCTGGCTGAGATCTTCGGCCAGCACAAATAATTCGGGGGTTTGCAGGGTCGAGGCGACGGTGTTTCCGCCCTCGACGTTCTGGGTCATCACGACGCCGTCGATGGGCGAGGTGATGGTGGCCTTGCTCAATTGGGTCTTGGCAGCGGCGACTTCGGCCTGGGCGCGGGCGACGCTGGCGCGGTTGGCCTCAAGGGTGGCCAGGGCGCGCAATTTCTCGGCGCGCCGCTGGTCCAGCGCGCTGCGCGAGGCCATGTCTTTTTCGGCCAGCGTCGCGGTGCGCTCGTGCTCGAGGGTCGCGGCCTCCAAACTCGCCTGGGCGCCGCGCACGTTCGCGCGAGCCGAGGCCAGCGCGGCGTTGGCCTGGAGCAATTTATTGTCGAGGGCCTCGGTGTCAAAGCGCAGCAGGACCTGGCCTTTGCTGACCGTGTCATTTGCTTTGACTTCGACCGATAGGATCTGCCCGGAGGTCTCCGCGCCGATGGTCACGGTGCGTTTGGGCTTGAGGTCGCCGGTGGCCGTGGCGGTGAGCTGCAGGTCGCCGCGCTTGATCGGCTCGGTGACCCAGGCGCGCGGCTCGGGTTCGGCGGTGAGCTTCAAAAAGACAGCGGCGGCAATCGCCGCCAGGACGATGCCGCCGATGATCCAGCGCCACTTTTTGCCAGATTTGCTCTTATGGATGAGCCGAGAAAGCTCCTCGGCCTTTTGGGCCGCGTCGGGCATATCGTTCTGCATTTTCCGTACAACTCGCTGGCAAAATATGTGGGGTGCTCAGGCGTCACGGCGAGGCCGCCGTGACGCCGAAACTCGGTGCTATTCGGCCGGTTCGGCCGGCACGATGCAGGTCGTGGTCGGGACCGACTGCAACACTTTAAGGAGCACGTCACCGACGGTGTCGCTGATCAGGCTGGAGTGTCCGGTGCGCCCGACCACGAGCATATCGACTTCGTTGGACTCGGTGAACTCGAGCAGGCCGTGGGAGGGGTAATCCTCCAGGATATGGGTCTCGATCTCGATGCCTTCGAGCTTGTCTGCGTGCGCGCCGATGAAGTCATTCATCTGCTCGGTGGCCCACTTTTGGTAGTCGGTCTGGATCACCTCTTCGGGCAGGTGCTCAAGGCCGAGCATGAACTTGGGCGATTTGCCGGCGTGGACCAGATGGATCTTGGCGCCGGCGGCGCGCGCGTGGGCGGCGCTGTGGGCGAGGGCGTCGATCGAGTTGCTCGAGAAGTCGATGCCGACCGCGATCTCTTTGACCGTGGTCGAGCCCATCTCTTCTTCGGGGCGCACCAGGATGACCGGGCAGGGCGGGACATGCGCCAGCGACTGAGCGGTCGAGCCGAGGAAGAATTGCTTCCAGCGCGTCTTGGCCGAGGTCGCGAGCACGAGCATCGCGGCGTCGATTTTCTCGGTCTCCTGGCGAATCTGCACCGGGATATGGCCGACCAGGACGCGCGACTCTGCCGGCGCTTTGCCCGTCGCCTCGGCGTACCAATCCGAGACTTTCGCGCGCGAATCTTCCATAATGGCGGGGGTCTCAAGGACGTCGTAGGCGCCGGTGGCCCAGTTCGCCACGCTGATCGACACGACATAAATGACCGTTACCGGCAGATTAAGGCGCTCGCTGGCCTCTTGCGCCCAGCGCGCAGCCTCAACACTTGCGTCGGAAAGATCGGTTGCCAGGACAATTGATGTACCATTCATAGCCTTAACCTCGCTCATTAGCTGATTCGATAAATTGACGTGCTTCGCCCCCGAATATGTACGTGAGCGGGCGGATAAGGTCAACTTGAGTTGCGCTCTAGCCGCGCTGCGCAGCACGCGTGAGGGGCTATCCTGGCGCGCTGGCGCGATGCGCTAGATCATTGACGCCGGGGCAAACACCGGCGCGCGCCCACCCCCCCGGGCGCGCACGATTTTCGTCTCTGCTAAAAAAATCATTTTGTTGCCCGATATATCGTTGTCCGTTATTGTTCCACAGGCGGTGGTTTCTTCATGGCCAAAATCTCCACGAAATTGAGTTTCGGCGTCGAGATGCCGTTGGGCATGCGGAATTTGCGTGTTTGAAAGCGCACCGCGGGGTTTGAATATCGGGGGGGCTTGGGTTGTTATTCGTAGGTAGTGCGGTGGCGGGCGTGATTTTTCATCGGGCGGTTAGGGTAGATATATGAAGCATGGGCACAATATGCAGCTTGAGACGCGACTTAATACCATTATTAAGAAAATTCGGCGTTATCTACCCGACGCCGATATCGATATGTTGCGCCGGGCGTTTCGCTTCGCCTCCGATATGCACGAGGGGCAGACGCGCAAATCTGGCGAGCCCTATATGTCGCACCCGCTGGAGGTGATGGACCTCATCGCCGAGCTGCGCCTGGACGTCTCCAGTCTGGTCGCCGGGCTTTTGCACGACACGGTCGAGGATAGCGAGACCACGGTCGAAGAGTTGACCGAGATGTTCGGCGACGACGTCGCCTTCTTGGTCGACGGGGTCACGAAGCTGTCGAAATTTGAGTTCAACACGCGTGAGGAGCATCAGGCGGAGAATATCCGCAAGATGATCATCGCGATGTCGCGCGACTTGCGGGTCATCCTGCTGAAGCTGGCCGACCGCCTGCATAATATGCGCACCCTCAAATATATGCCGGCCGAGAAGCAGGAGCGCATCGCCCAGGAGACGATGGATATCTACGCGCCGCTGGCCCATCGCCTCGGCATCCATTGGCTCAAGACCGAGCTGCAGGACCTGTCTTTTCGCTATCTTTACCCCGAATCTTATTATGAGATCGCCGAGAAGGTGGCGTCGAAAAAACGCGAGCGCGAGAACTTCATTCGTGAGGTTATTCATATCCTCGACGAGCTGTTCCGCGAGAATGGCATCGTCGCAAAGATCGACGGCCGCCCGAAGAACTTCTGGAGTATCTTTTTGAAGATGCGCCAGCAACAGATTGAATTTGAGCAGGTTTTTGATGTGCTGGGGTTCCGCACGATCATCCAGGATAAGGCAAAATGCTACGAGGCGCTCGGCCTGGTGCATAACCTCTGGAAGCCGATTCCCGGGCGCTTCAAAGACTATATCGCCATCCCCAAACCCAACGGGTACCAGTCGCTGCATACCTCGGTCATCGGCCCGTATCAGGAGCGCATTGAGGTGCAGATCCGCACCGAGCATATGCATAAAATCGCCGAGGAAGGTATCGCGGCGCATTGGCTCTATAAAGAGGGGAAGGCGGTCCCGGATAAGGACGACCAGAAATTTGCCTGGCTCCATCGTCTGATGGAGGAGCACCAGGACCTGGAGGACCCGCGCGAGTTTTTGGAGCAGGTCAAGATCGACCTGTTCCACGACGAGGTATTCGTGTTCACCCCGGGCGGCGACGTCATG
The DNA here is from genome assembly GCF_003258315.1 of Bradymonas sediminis. Lineage (GTDB taxonomy): Bacteria > Myxococcota_A > Bradymonadia > Bradymonadales > Bradymonadaceae > Bradymonas > Bradymonas sediminis. The sequence continues at coordinate 3,603,494 of NZ_CP030032.1, read as the reverse complement.
GAATTCCCCAGCGGCGCGACCTGCGTGGACTTCGCCTACGCGATTCACTCCGAGGTCGGCCATCACTGCGCCGGGGCCAAGGTCAACGGGCAGATGGTGCCGCTGCGCCACGAGCTTAAAAACGGCGACATCGTCGAGGTCATCACCAACAAAAATCAGAAGCCCAACAAGGATTGGCTCGAGTTCGTCAAGACGGGGCGCGCGCAGACCAAGATCCGCAAATCGGTGCGCGAAGAGCAGCGCGAGCGCAGCCGCGAGTTGGGCCGTGAGTTGCTCAACCGGCAGCTCAAAAAATTCGGCACGAACTTCGCCGCCGTCGAGCGAAATGGCACCCTGGAAGAGGTCGCCGAGAAGAGCAAATTTGCCTCCATCGACGAGATGCTCGCCGACATCGGCTACGGCAAAGCCCAGCCCGAGCATGTGGTCGAGAAGCTGTTCCCCACCGAAGAGGTCGAGGAGGAGACGCCCAAGAAGAAGGACTCCAAGATCGGCCAGATCTGGGAGAAGATCACCACCCGCGCGACCCCGCAGAGCCCCGGGGTCACGCTCAATGGGATCGACGATATTCTGGTCAATTACGCCAAATGCTGCTCCCCGGTGCCCGGCGACGATATCGTCGGCTTTGTCACCCGCGGGCGCGGCCTGTCGGTGCACCAGCGAAGCTGCCCGAGGATGGCCCACCTGGAGCCCGAGCGTCTTATCGACGTGAGCTGGGATTCTCAGGCCGCCAGCGAGCACTCCAAGGCGCGTCGTCCGGTCAAAATCCGGGTCTATTGCACCGACAAGCCCGGGCTTCTGGCGAATATGGGGCAGTCCTTCCAGGCCGCCGGCGTCAATATCAAGCAGGCCCACTGCGTCACCACCGACGAGAAGCGCGCGGTCAACACCTTCGAGGTCATGGTCAGCAACGCCGAGCAGCTTAGGCGGGCGATGCGAAATATCGAGAAGCTCAAGGGTGTCTATCGGGTCGAGCGCGCGTAGTTTCGCCGCCCCGCGCTGAAATCAGTTCATTCCGCCGAGACACCACTTATGCTGGCTGAGCGAATCGACGAGTTTTTGAGTTATCTGCAGGCCGAGCGCGGCGCGAGCCCCGAGACGCTGCGGGCGTATTCGAGCGATCTGGCCCAATTTGCCCAATACCTCGAAGAGGCCCACGGGGCCGAAGACCCGGACATCAAGGCGCTGGAGCTGCGCCACCTGCGCGGCTTCGTCGCCGGGCGCTTCGAGGAGAATGAGGCGAGTTCGATCGCGCGCAAGATCTCCGCGTTGCGCTCCTTTTGGTCCTTTCTGGCCAAAAAAGATTATACCCACGAAAACCTCGCCTCCCTGCTGACCGGCCCGAAGGTCTCCACGCCGCTGCGCAACTATCTAAACGTCGACGAGATCTTTCATCTGCTTGACAGCCACGCGCCGGATAACGCGCTCGGGGTGCGCGATATGGCCGCCTGGGAGCTCGGGTATGGCTGCGGGCTGCGCGCCTCGGAGCTGGTCGGGCTGGATATTAAAGACATCGACTTTGAGCAGAAGTGGGTGCGCACCATCGGTAAGGGCGATAAGGAGCGCGAGATTCCGCTGGGGCGAAAGGCTGCGCGCGCGCTCAAGACCTACCTGAGCCGGCGCATGGAGTTGGTGTCGGGTGAGACGCCGCCGGGGGCGCTGTTTTTGAATTATCGGGGCGGTCGACTGAGCAGTCGGAGCCTGCGCCGGCTCTTTAAGGATTATCTGGTGCGCGCGGGGCTCGACACGAGCATCACGCCGCACGGGCTGCGCCATTCCTATGCGACGCATCTGCTCGACTCGGGCGCCGATCTGCGCGCCATCCAGGAGTTGCTCGGCCACGCCAACCTCGCCACCACCCAGCGCTATACCCATGTGTCGGTTGACCGCCTGATGGAGGTCTACGACCAGGCGCATCCGCTGGCGAAGCGCGCGGGAGCGGAGGAGCAGTGAGGCGCTGGATTCGCGGGTTGGAGGGCCGCGAGGATGCCTGAAAATTTCCGCCGCCGATGGCTCGCCTTTTCGCCCGTCGTGTCTAGCTTTCGCCGGTGTGCCTTCGGGCAAGAATGCTGCGTCGCATGGGCGCATATCGGCCCGGCCCGGCCTGGCTTTGGCCGCCGCGCCGAATCTAAAATCTAATGCTTAGGAAAGCGATGTTTGATGCCACCACAATTATCTGTGTTCGTCGCGGCTCGAGCGTGGTGCTCGCCGGGGACGGGCAGGTCACCATGGGCGAGAAGATCATTATGAAGGGGAGCGCGTGTAAGCTGCGCCGGCTTCATAGTGGCAATGTGCTGTGCGGGTTCGCCGGATCGACCGCCGACGCGATGACCCTCTACGAGAAGTTGGACGCCAAGCTCCAGAGCTATAATGGCAACCTCACCCGGGCGGCGGTGGAGCTGGCCAAGGACTGGCGCACCGACAAGATGCTGCGCCAATTGGAGGCCCTGTTGATCGCGGCCGACCGTGAGACCACGCTGATGATCAGCGGGGCGGGCGATGTGATCGAGCCCGAAGAAGGCGTTATCGCCATCGGCAGCGGCGGCACCTACGCGCTGTCGGCAGCGCGCGCGCTGGTGCGCCACACCGAGATGAGCGCCCGCGAGATCGCCGAGGCCGCCATGCAGGTGGCCGCCGAGATCTGCGTCTTCACCAATACGCACCTGAGCGTCGAAGAGTTGAATTCTGATAAGTCCTAATTTCCGTTGATCGAGTAGAAATCCGATGGAATTTGACCGAGAGCAAGACCTTACCCCTCGAGAAATTGTCGCTGAGCTCGACCGCTTTATCGTCGGGCAACGCGCCGCCAAACGCGCGGTGGCGGTCGCCCTGCGCAACCGGTGGCGCCGCCAGCAGGTCGGCGATGAGTTGCGCGACGAGATCATGCCCAAAAATATCATCATGATCGGGCCGACCGGCGTCGGTAAGACCGAGATCGCGCGGCGCCTGGCGCGCCTGGCGCGCGCGCCTTTTTTGAAGGTGGAGGCCTCCAAATTCACCGAGGTCGGCTATGTCGGGCGCGACGTCGAGTCGATGGTGCGCGACCTGCTCGACCTGGGGATTAACCTGGTCAAGGCCGAGGCCGAGGCGAAGGTGGAACTGCGGGCGCGCGAGGCCGCCGAGGACCGCATCCTGGAGCAGCTCAAAGGCCGCGCCGCCCCGCGCCGCCCGCTCGACGAGCGCGACGAGGACCGCAAGACCTTTATCGCCGGGGTCGACGGGGTGATGCAGAGCGACGAGGGGCCGCTCGATGAGCGCGAGCTGCTTCGGCGCAGGCTGCGCGACGGGGAGCTGGACCAGGAATATGTCGAGGTCGACGTCGCCGAGACCCATAACCCGATGGCGGATATGTTCTCCAAACAGCCCGGCATGGAGCAGATGAACCTGGGCGGGGTGCTCGGCAATATCTTCCCCGAGCGGCGCAAGCAAAAACGCGTCAAGGTCGGCGAGGCGATGCGCCTGTTGATCAACGAGGAGTCCTCGCGCCTGATCGACATGGACCACGTGATCTCCGAGGCGCTTGAGCGCACCACCCAGGGCGGCATCATCTTTCTGGATGAGCTCGATAAGATCGCCGGGCGCGAGTCCTCCAGCGGCCCGGATGTCTCGCGCGAGGGGGTCCAGCGCGATCTTCTGCCGATCGTCGAGGGCTCCTCGGTGAGCACCAAGCACGGGATCGTGAAGACCGACCATATCCTCTTTATCGCCGCCGGCGCCTTCCACGTCTCCAAGCCCTCCGACCTCATCCCGGAGCTGCAGGGGCGCTTCCCCATCCGCGTCGAGCTCACCAGCCTGACCCAGCAGGACTTCCGCCGCATCCTCACCGAGCCGCAGAATAGCCTGACGCGCCAATATACCGCGCTGCTTAAGCCCGAGGGGCTCGAGATCGGGTTCGACGATGAGGCGATCGACACGATCGCCGAGATGGCGTTTCGGGTGAATAATAATCTTGAGAATATTGGCGCTCGACGTCTGCACACAATCATGGAACAGGTGTTTGAGGAGCTTGCATTCGAGGCCCCAGACATGGAGGATATGAACGTGCAAATTACAGCAGATTATGTGCGCGAAAAGCTCGAAGGCATTCTCGAAAACGAAGACCTAAGCCGCTATATTCTCTGAGCTGATTCGTCTCAAAATTATCTCTAATTCGACCCGATGAGTGCCCGAAGAGGCGCTCGTATTCGTTCAGATTTTCTTCAAGGTAAGTCGCTCATGACACGTACGACCCAAGAGTTACTTGAAGCCGGTGACCGGCATGGATCCTCTACTTTCTCGCCCGCGCGCATGATCCTCGATCATGGCGAAGGCGTCTGGATATATGACCGCGACGGCAATAAATATCTCGACTTTGTCGCCGGCATCGCGGTGACCTCGCTGGGGTATAATCATCCACGACTCACCGCCGCGCTGCGCGACCAGGTCGAGCGGCTGATGCACGTGTCAAACCTCTATTATAGCGCCGAGCAAATTGAGCTGGTCGACACGCTGTGCGCGCGCTCTTTTGCCGACCGGGTCTTTCTGTGCAACTCCGGCACCGAGGCCGTCGAGTCGGCCATTAAGCTCGCCCGGCGCTATCAGAATGTGGTCGTCGGGAAGCCCGAAAAGTATGGCATCGTCTCGATGCTCAAATCATTCCACGGCCGCACGATGGGCGCGCTGGCGGCGACCGGTCAGCCCAAATACCACGCCGGCTTTGAGCCCATGCTCCCAGGCTTCGACTACGCCGAATATAATAACCTCGAGGACGTCGCCTCCAAGGTCGGCCCCAACACCGCCGCCGTGCTGATCGAGCCCATCCAGGGCGAGGGCGGCGTGAACCCGGCCGATGCCGAGTTTCTGCGCGGACTTCGCAAGCTCTGCGATGATAACGGCGCGCTGCTGATCTTCGACGAGATTCAAACCGGGGTCGGGCGTACCGGCAAATTCTTCGCCCATGAGGCCGCCGACGTGCGCCCCGATATCGTGACCCTGGCCAAGGGGCTCGGCGGCGGCGTGCCCATCGGGGCGATGCTGTCGACCGAGGAGATCTTCCAGGCCTTCGTCAAGGGCAGCCACGGCACGACCTTCGGCGGTAACCCGCTCGCAGCGCGCGCGGCGCTGACCGTGCTCGAAGTGCTCGACGAAGAGGAGCTGATGGCCAACGCGGCCGCGCGCGGCGAGCAGCTGCGCGAAGGGCTTGAGGCCCTGGCCGAGCGCTACGATGTTATCCAAAGCGTGCGCGGCCGTGGATTGATGATGGGCGCGATCTGCGGAGACGCCGCCCCGGCCATCGTCGGCGAGTGTCTCAAGCAGGGTCTTTTGATTAACACCGCGGGTGGCAATACCCTTCGGTTCGTGCCGCCGATGATCGTCAGCGAGGACGATGTTAAAGAAGCATTAAAACGCCTTGGAAAAGCGCTGGAAGTGTTTGCAAACTCATGATTGACCGTGTTATTGGTCGAAAGTGAGCTTCAGCCGCTTGTCGCTCCTTTGTGAAGAGCAAGCGGCTGTTATATATTAAGCGCTGATATCTATATCGTGCATCTTAGGCCATAATTTGCTTAAGCGTTGGGTGCACGAAAGCCTGGCTAGACAATATCGTTTCTCGCGCGAGCCTTGACTGGGATTGAAGCAGTTGATTGACGAAAACGCAGCCCCCATCCCCAAGCCCAATGTCGACATCATCTCGTTGTCGCCCACCGCAGAGCAATACTTCTTGTTTTCGCGCGTGGACGGCAAATTGACGGTCGCGCAATTGTGCCAATCGAGTGGGCTGGGCCGCGAGAATACCCTCGGGTGCCTTGAGTATTTGGCGAGCGCGGGGGCCATTGAGCTGCCGGGTTTTGAGGCCGCCGCTTCGCCCCTGGCGGAGGAATCGCCCGCTGTCGCGCCTTCGAATAATGAACCCCCGACAGCCGCCGCCGAGACAACGAGCGCCTCTCCCGAAGCCCCGGCCGCAAAACCAGCGGCGCCAACGGTCGAGAAGACGCCAGCGGCGCAGTCGGCCCACGTCATCCCAAATTATCCGATCCCGCCCGAACAATTCGAATTTGACCCCGAGTTGCTCGCCCATGAGTCGCCGCTCGACGATGGGCTGCGCCGCGAGCTTATTTGCCTCTACGCCCAGCTTGAGCAGATGAGCTATTATGACCTCTTCGGCCTGAGCATTGGCGCGGGCCGAAAGGAAATTAAGAAGGCGTATTTCCGATTGTCGAAACGCCACCATCCAGACAATTTTTTCCGCCAAGATCTGGGGCCCCTGGGGAAGATGCAGGAGGCGGTCTTTAAGGAGATCGCGCGGGCGTATGCGACCCTGTCCAAGAAGGGCGCGCGCCGCGATTATGACGCGGCGCTGTCGGCACATCTGGCCGAGCAAAGCGGCGGGGCGGCGGAGAGCGCGCCGGGCGAGGCCGCAGAGAGTAGCGCCGCGGGGGCGTCCCAGGATGAGCTTCGAGAGCGCAATAAACGCAAGGCCGCGGGCGCGCTGCTGGTGCGACGCGCCGAAAAATACCAGGAGCGAGGCGACTACGCCCAGGCTGCCGAGGAGTACCGAAAGGCCCTCGCCCTGGTGCGCGACCCGCAGCTCGCGATGCGCGTGGCGGACATCATGTTCAGCGCGGCGAAGATGCCCAAAGAGGCCGCGTGCTTCGCGCGCGCCGGCCTGAAGCTCGGCGCACCGCCGGCCGAGGCCCACTTTATCGTCGGCTGCGCCCTGCAATCGGTGGGCGCCGAACGCGAGGCGGTCAAAGAGTTTCAGAAGGTCCTCGCGCACGCCCCGGGGCATCCCGGAGCGACCGAGCGCCTCGGCCAATTCGGGGCGCGATGACCCATATGCCCGCCAAATATTTTGCTTTTGACCTATCGCGCTTGAAGCAAGGCGCGCAATATCATTTAGAAAGCCTGGGGAACCCGGGTTTTATCCACGAAGTATCTGGGAGTCAGAATTATGGAGCGTGAACGCGTCATCGGCATCGACCTTGGCACGACCAATTGCTGTGTTTCCATCGTGGAAGCGGGGGTTGCGACCGTCATTCCGAATAAGGGTGGGTATAAAACCACGCCCAGCATCGTCGCGATCACCGAGTCGGGGCGTCGCCTCGTCGGGCAGATGGCCAAGCGCCAGGCGATCACCAATAGCCGGCACACCGTGTACGCCTCCAAGCGGCTGATCGGGCGAAAATGGGACTCGGCGGAGGTGCGCCACAGCATGGAGACCTGCCCCTACGAGATCGTCACCGGGCCGCATGACGACGTGCGCATCAAGCTGCGCGAGAAGGAATATAGCCTGCCCGAGATCTCGAGCATGATCTTGCAGGAGCTCAAATTGGTCGCCGAAGGGTACCTGGGCGAGGCGCCCGAGAAGGCGGTCGTCACGGTCCCTGCGTATTTTAGCGACGCGCAGCGCCGCGCCACTAAAGACGCCGGGCGCATCGCCGGCCTGGACATCGTGCGCATCATCAACGAGCCGACCGCGGCCTCGCTGGCCTATGGTTTCGGCAAGGATATCGACGCCACCGTGGCGATCTATGACCTCGGCGGCGGCACCTTCGATATCTCGATCCTGGACATCAGCGAGGGGGTCTTCGACGTGCTGTCGACCGCCGGCGACACCTTCCTGGGCGGCGAGGACTTCGACGCGCGCATCATCGAGCACCTGACCTACGCCTTCGCGCGCGAGCATAAGGTCGACCTGCGCAAAGACGAGATGGCCCTGCAGCGGCTGCGCGATGCCGCCGAGAAGGCCAAGATCGACCTGTCCTCGCGCCAGGAAACTGAGATCAGCCTGCCCTTTATCTATACCAAGGAAGACGGCGAGGCGCTGCACCTGCAGACCACGATGACGCGCGATGAGTTCGAGGAGTTGGCCGTGGATCTCATCCACCGGACCATCAAGATCTGCCGGGCCACCCTGCAGGAGGCCGAGCTTGAGGTCGACGATATCGACGACGTGATCCTGGTCGGCGGCATGACCCGTATGCCGCGCGTGCAGCAAGAGGTCGCGGAGTTCTTCGGCAAGCCGGCCTCCAAGAACGTTCACCCCGACGAGGCCGTCGCCATCGGCGCCGCCATCCAGGGCGCGGCGCTCTTCGACGAGGACGAAGATATCCTGCTGCTCGACGTGACCCCGCACAGCCTGGGAATCATGGTGCACGGCGGTGGGTTTGAGCCGTTGATCGAGGCGAACTCCACGATCCCGACCAGCCACAGCCATATCTTTACCAGCGTTCGGGACAACCAGACCTCGGTCAAGATCGTGGTCATGCAGGGCGAGAGTGAGAACGCGTCGGAGAACGAGCTGCTCGGGGAGTTCGTGCTGAGCGGGCTGCGCCGCGCGCCTGCCGGCGAGCTTGAGATCGAGGTGGAGTTCGAGATCAGCTCCGACGGTATCGTGAGCGTGTCGGCGACGGACCTGGAGACCAAGGTCGAGCAGTCCATCACCGTGGCTGCGTCGAGCAGCCTTACCGAGTCCGAAATCCAGCAGATGATCGACGAGAACGAAGATTATCTGATGGACCTCAAGCAGGGCACCGAGTTGGAGAACGCGCGCGCCCGGATTCGCGGGTTGGTGCGCACGATGGAGGGGCTGATGCGTGACGCCGAGGACTTTATCGACGATGCTATTATTGTCGAAGCCCGCGGCAAGGCGAGCGAGGCGGTTGAGCACGCGCGCGTCGCGCTGCTCGGCACTGACCTGGGCGCCATGCTTTCAACCGCGGATGCCCTGGAGCTCGCCGTCGAAGCGTTCAGCGAGGTCCTCGAGGTTTCGTGATAAGTAATTGCCATGATGATGCGATATTCTGCATGTTTTTGGTGCCGCGTGCGCGCGGCCCACGGTTTAACCGGATAGCTTCACGGCGTATTCGGCTTAATTCCCAGCTGCCTCGAGTTGAGCGTTCAGCGTTTGGGCGGCCCGAGCTTCGATTTTTGAAGATCCCCGCAGATATTGGAGAGCCATGACGAAGTCCCCCAACCAGAAGTTCGTACTGGAGCAATTCCAGGGAGTGCTTCGCGAGCTCGAGCAGGACGAGTTTGCGGGAGTTCTTGGGGTTTTGGTTGACGTGCGCGAGGCGGGGTTCGTCAATAAGGAGTTGGACGCTCATATCAATCGATTGCGCGAGGACTCGGTCGCCAGTATTCCCCAGCTCATCGACTGGCTCGGGCTGATGGTCGAGCGGTTGATGGCTTTTCAGGGGGATTTCGGGCAATTGGTGGGTGAGTTTAGCGAAGCCGAGGTGGGGTTATCCGAGGCGGAGTGGTCGTCGGCGGAGTCGATTTCGATGGCCGTGGACTCCGAGGAGGTCGACTTCTTCGGGGAGTTTGACGATTTCGAAAGCCTGGGCGATATCGAGAGCTTCGGGGATTTTGACGGCGAGGAGTTCGACTTCGACCTGCCCATGGTGGAGGATATCGTCGACTACGAGGATATCGACCACGACGCGATATTTTCGGATATCGAAGAGCTTGAGGTGATCGACGCGCCCGGAGAACAGGCGCTGGCGGTCGGGGATGACGGCGAGGGCGACGCGCCCGTGGCGGGCCAAGACTCTGGTGAGGAATCCGACCCATTCTGGGCCGACTTCGCGCTTGAGGAAGAGGCCGAACAATCGGGCGACGACGCGGCCGACCGGGTTGATTTTGCGCTGATTGAGTCCTCGGTCTCCATTGACCCCCCGTCGTTGGATGCTGTCCCCGCGGACGACGCCCCGGAGGACCCTGCCGAGACAATTTTTGGGGACTCGAATGGTTCAGGTTTCGGTGCGCGTGCGCGCACAGACGGGTTGGATGACACGGCGAGCTATCCCTCAGTCGAGGAGGATAGTGGGCCGCGTGAGCTATTTGGGACCGATGATTTTGACTTCCTGGATGAGTTTAATGCCCCGCCCAAAGCCCCGGAGCCGGAGGCAGCGCCAGGGAGCGGCGATGCGCTCGAGGAGTCGACGCATCGCGAGGTTGGATTTGGGGACTCAGAGGTTGTGCTGGAGCCCGAATATAACGACGGGTTTGATTTTGATTTGGGCGAGCCAGAGGTGGGCGCAGGCCAGGTCGACACGGCGGAGCCCGAAGATGACTTCGACTTCGACTTTGGCTTTGAGAATCCAGAGAAGAGAAATGAGGAGCTGAACCGTTCCTTTGACGCCGACCGCACGGCGGTCTTCCAGGCGAGCGATGACCTCGATAACGCCCTGTTGACCGGCAAGTTTAAGACGGTCGAGCCGGTGGAAGAGAGCGAGCCGGAGGGGTGGGGGCAGGGGTTTGATTTCGGCTTCGATGACGATGACCTGAGCGCGTCGGATGGCGGCGCAGCCGCCGAGGGGCACGCGCTGGGGGCAAAGAAGAGCTCGGCGGTGACCGCGACCGACAATGCTCGGTTGACGCCGTCGCGCGAGCCCGCGCCGTCGCGCGAGATGGAGGTCACGCCGCCGTCGATGCCCGCGATTCCTCGCTTTGTTGAGCCGACCAAATCGGCCGTCGGCCATGATGCCAATGATGAACTCACGTCGCCCGGTGATAACGAGGCCGACGTTGAGGAGCTGCGCACCCGCGCCTCGCTGGACGACGATGAGTTCTTTGAGCTGGCAGAGTCGCTGGCCGGCGATAGTTCCGCTCCCGAGATTCCGCCGCGAAAGACGCCGAAGAAGAACCGCTACCGCGGCGAGCCCCTGATGGTTGAGCCGTCGCGCGAGCGCACGCCAACCCCGCAGGCCAACCCGATCCCATCCGGGGTCAAGGATCGCTTCGCGCGCCGAGAGCGCCAGGACACGCCGAATCCGTTCAAGAATCAGGAGCCCACCGGCATCCGCCGGGACTATCTTGGGTCGAGCTCTTCGTTTGTGCTCGAAGAGATCAGTCCCAGTGAAGTCCACGAGGACCGCGCCGCGGCCGACGCCCTGATGGACGAGGCGCGCCGGCTTTTTGAGGACGGTGAGTTTGAGTCCGCCCGCGACCTGCTCAGCGCCCTGATGGCGCGCGATGATGTGCACGAAGACGCACACGCGCTGCTCGCCGCGGTGGACGCAAAATTAGAGGCGGTCTACGAGGCCCAGATCGGCCCCCTGGGGCAAACCCCGCAGCTCAATATCGCGATGAGCGAGCTCGCCTCGATGACCCTGGACCACCGCTTCGGCTTCTTGCTCAGCCAGATCGACGGCATGAGCACCTTCGAGGATATCCTGGACCTGAGCTCCATGAGTCGCATGGAGACCCTCGACGTGCTGGTGCAGATGCTCAAGCGCGAGATTATTCGGGTGGGTTAAGCGCCGGGCGCCCTATTTGCCAGGTCAAGATGACCTGGCTCCAATTTGTGATGCCCTCGGAACGGTTGCGCAGCGAGATATAGATTTTGCGCATGATCGCGCAATCGTTCAGCGGGCCCGTATAACATCGGAGCCAGACCTTCCAGGTCTGGAAAAATAGAACTCGTACTACCAGGTGAAGATGACCTGGCTCCAATTAGTGTGGTTCTCGGAACGGTTGCGGTAGGTTTGCGCGATGGCATGAGCCCTGTTTTCTAGTTTTCTGATGAACCAGAAATCAAGTCTGCTTTACTTCTCGAAGACACATACAGAGAAATCATCACCGCAGGTCCAACCCTCGCCTAAAGAACGACAATTCGAGTCGCTATTACAAGTCTTTGTGCAATAGTTATCTACCGCATTGTCGGACGGAAAATTACAATAACCATGCTCGCGTTCGTTGCAAACTGCATAACCCGCTCCACCGTCAAGCGACCGACAATTTGACGGGCAGGTCTCGCCAGCGGCTATTTTTGGGTCCTCCTCTTCCACCTCTTCTTCGGCGTCGAAAGTCGTGTCTTCTTGTATATCGGTTGAGCTGTCTGCCGAGACATCTGTGGTACCGCTATCGGGCGTTGACGGCTCAGTCGAGTCATCAGAGCAGGCGAGTGATGCGAGTTAAAAACAGCAAATTAGCAGCGAGATATAGATTTTGCGCATGATTGCTCCTTGGCTTCACACAATCAAAGTTGATGCGTGTTTTGGTCCCCTCATAGGGCTGTTGAATGGCTAATTGTGAGCGGCGTGTTTGGTTGGTTGAAGGAGCATATGCGCCGTGTGTTTTTTAATCAAGTTATAAATGATCGTCATATCAGCGGTGAATGGTTGAGCGGCCGGACCGACATCTGCGCTGCCCGGGTTTTTTGGCAGGAAATCGGGGGTGGGCAAAACACCAAGAAATAGGAAACCCACCGATTTGGGGATGCTCTCGCGAGTATCATCGAATCGGTGGGTTCTATCATTTTCTTAGGCTAAATGGCTGCCACACAGCCAGGCGCTGCGACGATTACCCGAACTTAATCTCGGCCTCGGTGGGGCGGATATAATTGGGCTCCAGGGTGTTGACCGCGTCCAGTTGGCCGTCTTCGGCGGCGCGGCGGCCGAGCAGGGCGATCGCGACGGCGGAGGGGACGGCGGCCCAGGGGGCGAGGGCGGTGACGCTAAATTTGGCCAGGCCGGGGGCGGTGAGGGCGGCGAGCTCGTCGTATTTGTGCGGGCCCTCGCCGACCATGATGACCGGGCGGGTCTGGGCGACTTCGAGCAGGCGCTCGCCCAGTTCGGCGTTGGCGGCGGTGCGGTCGGGGTCGAGGACCTCAAGCGCGTTCGACGAGGCTGTGTTGAGGGCGTACAGGCCGGTGTAGACCTCGCGGCGCCGGGCATCAATCGTCGCGCAGACGGCGGCGGTGGGGTGCGCGCAGGCGGCCGCGTGGGCCAGCGAGGCGAGCGTGGAGACGCCGACCAGCGGGATCTCCTTGGCGCGGCTAAGCGACTTCGCGATGGACACGCCCACGCGAAGCCCGGTGAAGCTCCCCGGGCCACGCCCCACGGCGATGAGGTCGAGGTCGGACACCTGCATCTGCTGGGCCTCGAGCATGCGCGCGATGCGCTCAAGCAGGCTGCTGCCGTGGTTGAATTTCACCCGCTGCTGCGAGTGCTCCAACACGGTCTCGCCGTCCAGGAGCGCCAGCGATTGGGTGCGCGTTGCGGTGTCGATGGCCAGGACGCGGCGTGGGCTGTTGTCAGTCTTTTTTGCGGTTGTCATAGGTTGTTGATCCAGGCGGCGATCGAGTCCCAATTGCGTTCAATATCGTTCTTAAAGGCGAAGACCATCAAAAAGACGATGATCGAGATGCCGACGTAGGCGGCCACCTGGCGGGTGCGATAGCTCAGCGGGCCGCGTTTGATGGCCTCGAGCGCGTAGAGCAGCAGATGGCCGCCGTCGAGCATCGGAATCGGCAGCAGGTTGATGACGCCCAGGTTGATGCTGATGAGCGCCATCATCTGCAAAAACGGCCCCCAGCCGGCCTTGCCGGCCTCGGCGGCCAACTCGCCGATCATGATGGGTCCGCCGAGGTTATCCATGCCCACGCGGCCCTGGGCCATGCGCACGAAGCCCATGACGATCATCTTGCTGAAGTTGGTGGTCTCCTCGATGGCCTGGCTGGCGGCGAAGCCGGCGCGGGTGAGCGCGGGGAAGTCGATCTCGTCGGGTTCGACGCGCTCGGAGAGGTGCCCCCAGCCAAACACGACGCGGTAAACCGGCTGGTCGCCGTGGCCTTTATATTTGCGCACGATGGGGGCGAAGGTGGTCTCGTGGACCTGCTCATCGCGCTCGTAGGTGAGCTTATATTCGAGCTCTATCTTGGGCTCGTCGACGCCCTCGGCCTTTTGGGCGACGACGCCCTCGTTGACCTCGTTGATAATCTGGCGGCTGAGCTGGGCGAAGTTGCTATAGACGCGCCCGTCGATGGCCAGGACTTTGTCGCCGGTGCGAAGCCCCGCCAGGGCTGCCGGCGAGTCGGCGTCGACCTTGGACAGGTACATCTCGGCGGAGTCGAGGTTGAGCGAATACACGCCGTCTATCTTCTCGGCGCGGACCTCAATCTCGGCGGGTTGCTGCGCATAAAAACGGGCGTAGTCGGTGTCAATGGCGCGCCGATGCATCACGAGCATCTTCAGCGGCTTGCCCTCACTCTGGCGCACGATGGACTCAATCTCATCGTAGCGGGTGATGGACTCGCCGTTGATGTTGATGACGCGGTCGAAGGTCTGCAGGCCGGCTTTGGCGGCCGGGGAGTCCGGGTTGCGCAGGCCGATGGTCGCGCCGTAGGGCTGCTGGTGGATTCCCAACATGCCGTAGGTGCGCACGTGAAGCCCCATAAAGTCGGTGGAGGTCTTCTTCTCGGGGCGCACCGACACGGTCTGTGATTCGCCGTCGCGGGTATAGGTCAGGGCGACCTCGCGGTCGTAGGCGTCGCCCATGAACTGATTGAGCTCATGCCAATAGGTGATCGGGGTGTCGTCGAGCCGGGTGATCTGGTCGCCGGCCTGCAGGCCCGCCTCGGCGGCGGGGGTCTCGGCGAAGACCTCGCCGACCACCGACGGCGGGGCGGTGGTCTGCATCATGCCCGCGATAAAATAGATGATAAGCGGCAAGATCAGGTTAAACACCGGCCCGGCCAGCGTGATGATGGCGCGCTGCCAGATGGGCTGCATCATCAGCGAGCGGCCGCGGTCTTCTTCGGAGAGCTCTTCGACCTCGTCCAGCTCAAACCCGAGCATGCGCACATAGCCGCCCAGCGGCAGCCAGCAGATGACGTATTCGGTCTCACCGCGGGTGAAGCCGACCATCTTGGGGCCCATGCCGATCGAGAAGCGCAGCACCTTCACGCCGAAGAGTTTGGCGAAGAGAAAGTGGCCGAGCTCGTGAACGAAGATCAGCACTCCGATCAGGATGATGAAATAAATAAAGCTCATGTGCGGTCGCGTGTCGGGCGTCGTGGGTGAGGCGGATTTGGGCTATCGAAGGCTTGGGTCCGCTCAGTTTAGGACGTGCGTAAAGATGATATAAAACCAGGGAGACGCGAAGAGTAACCCGTCGATGCGGTCCAGCATTCCGCCGTGGCCGGGGATGATGGTGCCGCTGTCTTTGACGTCGTGGGCGCGCTTAATCAGGCTCTCGGCGAGGTCGCCCACCTGGGACAAAATATTGCCCGGGATGGCCAGCAGCAAAACTTGCCAGACCAGCAGGGGCTCCCAATTGCCGACCAGGGCGAAGATATAGTTGGCCGCAAACGCGCCGACGATGCTCCCCGCGACGCCGCCCACGGCGCCCTCGATGGTTTTATTCGGGCTGACCGCCTCGTAGAGCTTATGCTTTCCGAAGGCGCGCCCGGCAAAATAGGCGCCGGTGTCCGAGGACCACACGACCACCATCACCATGATGATCCAGAACGGCCCGGCCTCGCCGGCGTCGCGCACCAGCAGGGACAATGTGGTCAACACCACGCCGCCGTACAGGATTCCCGTGATGCTCGACGCGATCTGGTGGCTGACGCGTTTCTGGTCTTTATAGGTGAATAAAAAGAGCAAGAAGATGGCCAAAAAGCCGCCGACCAGCGACTCGGTGAAGAATTGTGGCACGAAGTAGAGCACTGACGCCATGGCCACCGAGATAAGCGAGGCCAGGAGTTTGCCGGCGCGGTGCTCGTCGGCGAAGGTGATGGTGCAATACTCCCAGGTCACCAGAAAGCCCGCGGCCGTGACCAGGGCGAAGGTCGCCCAGGCCGGGGCCATGAAGATGAGCGCCAGGAGCAGCGGGATCGCCACCGCGGCGGTGGTGAGCCGGACGGTAAGATTCGATTTTTTTGAACTCATTAAAACATCATCGATATGGATGTCGGCGCGTAACACGCCGCCGGCGGTGAGGCCGGAGAAGTTTAGGCGTTCATCGCCTGTTGAATCTGGGCGATTTTCTGAGCGATGGCTGCATTATTGGGCTCCATGCTCAGCGCAAATTTAAGGTTTTGTAGAGCGCTGGGGAGATTCTTACCAGCGATATCATTCTGGGCGAGCCGAAGGAATTTCTTTGAGTGCGTGGTCGTGCCCAGGTCGATGACCGATTTGGGGGCGCGTTCGCTGGCGCTTGTCTCGGTGGTGTCGAGGCGAAGTTTTCCGTCGGCCAGGGCGCGCTCGTAGGCGGCGCGCCGCTTGCGGTCCCCGAGCACCTGGTAGGCCTCGGTCATCAATTTATAGAGGGCGGTGGTCTTCTCGTGAATGGCCTTGCCCCACTTCTTGTCGCGAAATTGGCGATAGCGGTCCGGGTGGTAGCGCTGGCTGAGCAGGTCATAGGCGCGCACGAGTTGGTGGTGCGGCGCCTCGGCCGAGAGCCCGAGGATCTGGAAATAGCTCTGGGACTCACCGAGCTCAATGCGCGCGTTGAGCTCATTATAAAAGAGCCGCCATTTTTCCATATCCTGGGTGGATTGGCTGGGCGCGACCAATTGCTTGACGGCGTTTCGGAACACGGGTCCGGGGACGGGGTATTTGAGCGCCCGGTCAAAGGGGCCGCTGGCCGGCGCGGTGTTGCTGCTCAGCCATAGGATGGGCGGGCCGTCGGGCTGTTGGCGCAATTGTGCGCATAACTCAGCCGCGTATTGGTCGGCGAGTTCTTCGTGGACGATAGCCAGCGCCAGATTGCGCCCGGCTACCTTTTCGGCAATCCCGGCGCCGGTGCGCGTGGCGATTGGCTTAAAGGCGCCCGGGGGCAGGTCCGAGACAATTCGGCGCAAAAGGTCGACGTCACCACAGGCGATGAGGATCTGTTTCATCGTTGCTTCCGCGTTGCAAATAATCAGCGAGATGCGCGGGCAGAATGCGCGCGCATCTCGTTTATATCAGTTCATCCCCAACAGGTCGAAGCCTATATCAGCCAAAAGGCTCTCAGCGCCAGTGCGCCCCGAAGGAAGTCGTGGGCGGGGCGGAGGATATTATTTTCCCGCCAACCTTTCTTTCATCAGCGGGATCAGGCCCCCGGCGAGGATCGCCTCGACCTGGCGTTCCGACAGGGTGTGGCGGGTCTGGAAGACCCGGCCTTTGCTGGTGTTTTCGACCTCGATGGTGCTGCCCTTTTGAAGTTGGGCGTGGAGGTTGTTGATGCGAAGGGTGTCGCCCTGATGGATCGCGGCGTAGTCGGCGTGGTCGATAAATTCGAGCGGAAGCACCCCGAAATTGGCCAAGTTTTGCCAGTGGATGCGGGCGTAGGATTTGGCCAGGGCGAAGCGAAGCCCCAAAAAGCGCGGCGCGATGGCGGCGTGCTCGCGGCTGGAGCCCTGGCCGTAGTTATCGCCGGCGACCACGCTGTGGCCGGAGGCTTGCGGGTCTTCGTCGCGATAATGCAGGGCGCGATTGTAATATTCGGGGTCGAGCACATCGAAGGTAAAGCGGCTAATGGCCGGAATATTGCTGCGAAAGGGGAGCACTTCGGCGCCCGCGCGCAGAATCTCATCGGTGGAGACCCCGTCGCCCATTTTCAGCGCGACCGGGGCGGTGAGTTGGTCGGGCAGCGGGTCGAATTCGGGCAGCGAGTGAATGTTGGGGCCCTTGACCAGGGCGACCATTTTGGCCTTCTCGGGCGGCAGCGGCGCGATGAAGATGTCTTTGGAGATGATGATCTCGTCGGGCTCGACAATCTTCGGGTAGTCCATGCCGAGGTCGCGCGGGTCGCAGATCTCGCCGCGCAGCGCGCTGGCCGCGGCGGTCTCGGGGCTGACAAGGTAGACCAGGTCGTCCTTGGTGCCGGAGCGGCTGGGGAAGTTGCGCGGCACGGTGCGCAGGCTGATCTGGTCTTTTGCCGGGGCCTGGCCCATGCCGATGCAGCCGTTGCAGCCGGCCTGATGCAGGCGCGCGCCGGCCTGGATTAGGCTGAGCAGGTGGCCGCCTTGCGTCAGGTTTTCGAGCACCTGGCGCGAGGCCGGATTGATATCGAGTGACACGCCGTTGGAGGCCTGTTTGCCGCGCATGATTTCGGCGACGATCGCGAAATCGCGCCACCCGGGGTTTGCCGAGGAGCCGACATAGGCCTGGTAGATGGGGCGCCCGGCGACCTCGCGCACCGGGACGACGTTGCCCGGGCTCGACGGCAGGGCGCATAGCGGCTCGAGCACGCTCAGGTCGATCTCTTCGTGGACGTCGTAGGTCGCGCCCGGGTCGGCGACCAGCTCGACCCAGTCGTCTTCGCGGCCCTGGCGGCGCAGGAAGTCACGCACGCGCTCATCGGAGGGGAAGACCGTGGTCGTGGCGCCCAATTCGGTGCCCATATTGGCGATGACGTGGCGGTCCATGACCGAGAGGTTGGCCAGGCCGGGGCCGTAATATTCGATGATGCGCCCGCGGCCCCCGTCGACGTCGTGGCGGCGAAGCATCTCGAGGATCACGTCCTTCGCGCTGACCCAGTCGGGCAGGCTGCCGCTGAGTTTAACCCCCCAGATCTTGGGCATCCGGATATTGAGCGGCTCGCCGACCATCGCCAGCGCGACCTCCAGGCCGCCGGCGCCCAGCGCCAGCATCCCGAGGGCCCCGGCCGCCGGCGTGTGGCTATCCGAGCCGACCAGGGTCTTGCCGGGGATACCGAAATGCTCCTGGTGAACCGGGTGGCTCACGCCGTTGCCGGGGCGGCTAAACCAGATGCCCCAGCGCTTGGCCGCGCTGCGCAAAAATACGTGATCGTCGGGGTTCTTATTATCCTGCTGGACCAGGTTATGGTCGACATATTGGGCCGACAATTCGGTCTTCACCCGCGTGAGCCCCATCGCCTCGAGTTCGAGCATCACCGCGGTGCCGGTGGCATCCTGGGTGAGGGTCTGGTCGATCTTGAGGGCGATATCTTCGCCGGGGCGCATCGTTCCGGAGATCAAATGCGAGGCGATCAGCTTTTCTGCGACATTCTTAGCGTTCGAATTCTGAGCCATTATTTCCATCCCATTGGTGCCGGCTTCGGCGTGAAATTTCACGCGAGGCGTTGTCAGTATTGAGTTCGAGACTCAAAAATGTCGGCACCGATGGAAGGAAGTCAAAGAAATCGTTTTCGCTTAGGAGCGCTTCGTGCGTCGCCGCAGCCCGAAGAGGGCGCCCAAAAACAGCAGCGCGCTGGCCAGGGGCGTGGGTGAGCCCGGGGTGCTCGCGCACCCGCAGCCTGCGCCGGTCATGGCGCCGTTGAAGCCATTGTCGGGTTTTGTCGGGTCGCCTGCGTCCTCGCCGGTTGTGACATCCGCGGTGCTCGTCGCGTCCTGCGCGCCCTCCGTGTCGGGCCGGTTGGGCAGGACGTCGTCATCCGAGGGGTCGCGCACGTCGACCATCGGGCCTGTGTCGGCGCGAACATCGTCATCGGGCCGCACATCCTCGTCGGGGCCGGCGTCCGGGCCCGCGTCGGGGCCGACGTCATCCCCGCCGCCTGCATCCGGTTCTTCGGCGCAGAAATCGGGGCGTCCTTCGCCCTCGTAGGGACGTTGCTCATAGGTGGGGAACGCGTCGCTCCCCACGCAGCGCTCGTCGGCAGATAACAGGTTATCCGAGACGACCGACCGGGTCTCCAGGGTCACGCAATAGGGGCTCTGGGCGTCGGTCGGAAAAGTGATGGAGTGCGAACTCACATCGCCCATCACGTCCCAGATGACCTCAAAATGCCCGTCAGCGGTCGACAGGGTATGATAGACCTGGCGGGGGTCGCTGGTGGCCGGCTGCGTCACCTTGAAGGTAAGCGTGGGGAGGTAATCGTAGCGGGTGTACCAGCAGAACTCGTCGCTGCAGGAGCCGGGCATCTGCTCGAGGTCGATCGGGCAGCATTCCTGACCGCTGGGCGTCTCCGTCCAACCCGGGCGAAGATCGCCGCCGAAGCTGGCCTCGCCGGATTGGGCAGGCGAGCGAGTGCTGAGGAAATTCGCGGTCGACTCGAGGGTGAATTGCTCGGGGTTATTGGGGTCAGTGGCGCGAATCATCGCGGTATAAGCGGTGTTGAGCGCGAATTGTTCATTCGGGTGCCAGACGACGAGAAATTCTCCGTTGGCGTCCACGCTGCTGGAGCCGGCGACCTGCGTCGAGATGGTCCTGGTCGTCCCCTCGATGATCGCACCCGTCGCGCTGTTGGTGACGTCTATGCTGAGCGTGTCGAACGATGCGTCATAGCGGTAGACCTTGAAGACAAGGGCGCCGTCGATGGGGAGCGTCTGCGAATGCTCGGTCCCGCGCTCGAAGATCCCCTGCTGCGGCGGCGAGCAAGCGTGGGCGTCGCTGGGGGCGGCGCTATAGAGCCCGGCGGAGACGAGCGAGACGAGCAATGAGGCGGCGAATTTTTGAGATAGATTTTTCATCACAGTGTTTTTGTCCGGGGGGCGTAGCAGATTCGGCGTGTCTAATAGGTATCAGGTGCCACGTCACGGCACAAATATTGTGATTCAGGTTTTGGATGGATTTTGGCTGATTTTTGGCTGCAGTATCGCGCGAGTTTCACCCAAAAAGCCCACCGCGTTCGCGGTGGGCTTTGGGCTCTATGAGGCCGACGGGCCTCGGTGCTCTCTATTTACCGGGGCTCAACGCCGGCGCGAGAAGATCGGCAGGCGCAAGGCCCCCAGCGTGATGAAGAAGAACATCATGCCGAGCAGGGAGGTGGGCGCATTGGGCGTGGCGCTGCAGCCGCAGCCGCCGCCGGCGACATCGGCGCCGAGCTCGGGGTTGACCGCGTCGGGGCCTTCGGGGCCGCTGGCGTCGGGCTCGCCGCTGGTATCCTGAATGCCAACGGCGTCGGGATACGGGTGCTCGACGACGTCGTCGCTCGCCGTGCAACTATCGGGGCGCTCCACGCCTTCGAGGTCCACTGCGTCCGGCACGCTATGGTCAAAGCAATTTTCGACCTCTTCGATGAGCTCTTGACTCGCCAGGGCGTAGGTCTTCAGGGTCACGCAGTGGTTCGGGCCCGAGTCCGCTTTGGGGAAGAGCAGATGAAACGAGTGCGTGTCGCGTCGGTCCCAGAACAGCTGCGAGTAGCCATTGCTGGCTTCGAGGCGATGGTAGGTCTGGAGGTCGGCGTCGCCGGTAGGCAGGCTCACCGTCAGCTCGAGCTGGGATTGATAGACGGTCTGGGTTGGCCAGCAGGTCTCACAGCGTCCGCAGGAGTCGCAATTGCTCAGATCTCTGCAACACTCCGTGGAGCCCTGGCTCTCGTGGGTCGTGATGGCCGGGAAGTCGCCCATCGTGGCGACCTCCAGCGTCGTCGTCTGCTCGCCCGCGGTGCGGAAGGTGCGCTGCTCGTCGAGCAATACTTCGCCGCCTTCATCGGGGAATTCGGCCAGAAGCCTCGCGCTATAGGTGTGGTCGGGGAGCAGCGGCTCGTCGGGGGTCCAGATGACCAGATGTTCGCTATAGGTCTGGTTGGGGATATACGGGCTCTCACTCATCAATTCGTAGGCGAGGCTGCCGTTGACGACCTGGTCGCTCTCGTCGCGTACCTCGATATTTCGCAAAAACTGAACCCGAAAACTGATCGCGTCGATCCGAACCGCCCAGGCCCCGTCGACCGGCACGAGCTGCTCGGTCTGAGTCGGCTGCAGATAGAGGCCCTCGGGCATGGGGTCACACGCATCGGCGGCGCGCGGCGCGCTGGCGATGCCTGCGGCGAGGAGCGTGACGAGCGATAGAGCGGCGATTCGTAGCGTGGCGGATGCCATAGCGTATCTCTTGGTCAATGCGGTGGCCCCCAGGGGCGTCGACGATGCGCAATGGCTAACAGTTGCGGCGACAAACTTCAACTTTTGGGCGCAAAAAAGTTGAGCCGGGGCTGGGCGCCCCGGCTCAAGCTGCGATTAGTTGCGGCCTGAGAAGATCGACCGGCGCGATGCGCCCAGCGCGGCGAAGAAGAGCAATATGCCGAAGAGCGAGGTCGGCGCGTTGGGCGTGGAGCTGCAGCCACAGCCGGTGTCCGTGTCGGCGCCGATCTGCGGGGGCTGAGGGCCCGCGTCGGGGCCGCCGGTGTCGGGCCCGTCGGTGGTGTCGGGCGTCTCACCGGTGTCGGGTTGAGTCGTGGTGTCCGGCTCTTCAATCACGTCCGGTGCGTCCTCGCATTGTTCGGGGCGCGTGACTCCCTCGAGCTCGCGCTCGGTATAAGAGGGCAGCTCGCTCTGCTCAAAGCAGGTCTCGGTCTCGTCGAGTAACTCCTGGGTGGCCAGGGCGAAGGTCTGCACGGTCACGCAATAGGGGCCGGGCGCGCCGTCTTCAAAGAGAAAATTGAGCGCCTCGGTGTTACGGTTATTCCAATACAAATTATAGGTGCCGCTGGAGGCTTCGACCCGGTGATAGGTCTGCAGATCGGTGTCGGTCGTGGGGAGGTTCACCTCGATATCGATGGTGGGCTGGTACACATAGGAGGTCGCCCAACATTGGGTGCAATTTCCGCAGGAATCACAGAAGGTCGACGTCTCACAGCACTCGAAATTTCCCTGGTTTTCGGTGATTTGAATCGACGGGGAGCCTTCCACGGTGGCGACCTCGAGGTTGGCCTGCGGGCTGGCCGCGGTCTCAAAGGTCGTCTGCTCATCGAGGAATAGATGGTCTTCGGCGTAGGGATGGGGCGCGCTTACGCTGACGCTATAGGTGTGCTCGGGAAGCAAGGCTTCGGCGGGCGTCCAGACCACCAAATTCTCGGAAGCCGCGCTGAAATACTCATAGGAATACTCGTTTATCACGACGTTGGAGACGCTGCCGGCCACCAGCGCGTCGTTCTCGTCGCGCACCTCGATGCTCAAATTGTCGAGGTCGTCACCCTGAACATAGGCGCGAAACGCCCAGGCGCCGTTGGTCGGGATCGTCTGTGCAAATTCGACTCCTCCAGAGGCAAAGATTCCTTCTTGGGGCGGCGAGCAGGCGTCGGCGCTGCGCGGGGCGCTGAAGACGCCGGCGCTGAGCAGAGAGGTGAGCGCGACGGCGGCGAATTTAAACGTGCTGGGTTTCATCGGGTTTCTCGTATGAGCAAATATTAGTGATGTCTCCCCAACGCTAATATTTGCTCAAGTGAGATTCAAGTTTTTGCGCGAGGTTGCCGACTTGGGTCTATTGGGCGTTGGCGCCAATTACGCCGCGCAAAATATCCCAAAACTTCCATACATCCGCGAAAGAATTATACAGCGGGGCCGGCGCGATGCGGATGACGCCGGGCTCGCGATAATCGCAGATCACGCCGCCGTCGGTGAGCGCGTCGAAGAGTTTTTTGCCGTCTTTTTGGGCTTTGAGCGACACCTGTGAGCCGCGGCGTGCGGGGTCGCGCGGGGTGATGATGTCAAAGGACGCGGCCGGCAGGGCGTCGAGAAGGGTGAGCAGATAGTCGGTGAGGGCGAGTGATTTTTTGCGCAGCGCGGGCATTCCGGCCTCGTTAAAGAGGCGAAGCGACGCTTTTTGAGGGGCCATCGCGAAGACCGGCGCGTTGGAGACCTGCCAGCCGGCAGCGCCGGGCTGCGGCACGAACTCGGGCTTCATCTCAAAGCGGGTGTCCGGGTCGTTGCCCCACCAGCCCGTGAGCCGCGGGAGGCCGGGGGCCATCGCCCACCGCTCGTGCACGAAGCAGCCGCCGGTCGCGCCGGGGCCGGCGTTTAGGTATTTATAGGAGCACCAGACCGCGAAATCGACGCCCCAATCGTGCAGGCGAAGTTCGACGTTTCCGACCGCGTGGGCCAGGTCAAAGCCCACGCGCGCGCCGACCGCGTGGCCGGCGTCGGTGATCGCGCCCATATCGAAGACTTGCCCGGTATAGAAGTTGACGCCGCCGAGCATCACCAGGGCCAATTCCTCACCCGCGTCCTCGATCGCCGCCAGCACGTCTTCGTCGCGCAGGCACTCCTCGCCGGGGCGCGGGGCGAGCTTGATGACCGCGTCTTTGGGGTCAAAGCCGTGGAGGGCGGCCTGGCTGTCGACAGCGTAGTGATCCGAGGGGAAGGCGCCGCCCTCCATCAGGATTTTGTAGCGGGTTTGGGTGGGCTGATAGAAGGAGATCATCATAAAATGAAGATTCGTCGTGAGCGAATTCATCACGACGATTTCACTCGGGCTCGCGCCCACGATGGGGCTTAATTGCTCCGAAAAATAAGCGTGATAGCCGAGCCAGGGGTCGCGGGCTTCGAAGTGGCCGTCGACGCCGAGTCTGGCCCAATCCTCCAGCTCGCGATCAACATCGGCGCGCACGCCTTTGGGCTGCAATCCCAGGGAGTTACCGCATAGATAAATGCTCGGCTCTCCGCCCGATTGCTCGGGGATAAAGAACTGGTCACGAAAGTCTGCCAGCGGATCTTCGCGGTCGAGTTTGAGGGCGTAATCGAAGTCGGTTGGAGCGGTCATGGGCGGTCTCGATGGATTGAAAATGAGGTCAAATAATATTGAAAAATAGCGGGCGAGAGGGGGCTGCGTCGAGGGCAAATCGTGGAATCTGAAGGCTTAAGAAGCCTGGGCAATCGCCGAGTTCATCGGGGATAAACGCCATCTCGGTGACGGTCTTGGGGCTGGGCGCCAGGCCCTGCAGGCTGTGCGCGCCCGGTGGCAGATCGAAGAATCGATGATGGTTGGGCAGTCGACTCTGGTCGACCTCTCGGTCAAGCGAGGGCAGGTCCAGCACGAGGTGCTCGCAGCCCATCTTGCCCAGCCAGGCGACGGCTTCGGCGGTCGGGTAGGGCGGGTTCGAGCCGCCGTATTGGCGCGTCATTTTGTCGGCCGAGTTCGGGAGGGTGCGAAGGATGAGCGCCTCACAGAACGCTACGCAGACGTCGTCGGCGCGGGTTTTAAGCGCGCGCCACGCGCTCTCAAGCGCCCGTCTGGTCAGTACGCGGTCGTCGGGGGCGCTCGCCCCGCCGTAGGACTCGTCGGTGTCGCCCAGACGCTCCAGCCCAACGCTTAAGATCACCGCCGGGATCAGCGCCTGGGTCGCCAATTCGCCGACCGCGACCGCCTCGTCCACCAGATGCCCGACGCACTCGGTGTGGGTGCCGTTTCCGTGCGGGTTCAGGTGGATATCGGCGCAATTGGCGCTGCCGCCAAGGCGCGTGTCGCCGACGAAACCCTCGGCGCGCGCCGGGGCGGCGTGGGCGCTCGTCAGGTGAAAGGCGTTGGGCTGTGCCGCCGCTTTTGATGACGCGCAGCTATTGCTTACCTCGGCGTTAAGTCCTTCAAAGTAAAGGGGAATCGCCAGGGTGTGTGAGGCGGTTGGGTCGACCCGGTAGGCGCGGTCGCCGAGGGTGATTTGCAGCGAGATTGCCTTAGTCATGATGGGTCACCGGCCCGCAGCAGGAGCGCGTGATGCGCACGGAGTGCGCCCGACTGGCGTCGGTCTCATAGTCGGCGCGCGCGCGGTTTGCCCACTCGAGCGCGGTGCCGCTGAGCATGCGCTCGCGCGCCGCAGCGCTCAAAAAGTCCACCGACTCGATAAGCTGTCCGGGGGCCAACTCACCCAGCGGGAAGGGGTAGTCGGTGCCGAGGGCGATGCGTTCCTCGCCGAAGATATCCACGACGAATTCCAGGGCGCGCGGGTCGTGGACCAGCGAGTCGATATAGATGCGCCGGGCCAGCTCGCTGGGCGGGGTCGAGGTTTGGGTCTGGCAGAGGTCCGGGCGCATCTTGAAGCCGTGGTCGATGCGCCCCAGCGTGGCGGCAAAGGAGCCGCCGCCGTGGGCAAAGGCGAAGCGAATGCGCGGGTATTTCTCGATCACCCCGCCCATCATCAGCGAGCAGATCGCGCGGGAGGATTCCGCCGGCATGCTCACCAGCCAGGGGAGCCAGTGGCGCGGCAGATCGTCAAAGCCCATCATATCCCAGGGGTGCACGAAGATCGCGGCGCCCAGGTCGTTGGCGGCCTGCCAGAACGGGTCGAAGATGGGATCGTCGAGGTTCTGGTTCTCGACGTGCGTGCCGATCTGCACGCCCACCAGCCCGAGGTCGTTGATGCAGCGCTCCAGCTCCTGGGCGGCGCGCCTGGGCGCCTGCATCGGCACGGTGCCCAGCCCCATAAAGCGCTTGGGGAAGCGCGCGATGCAGTCGGCGATATGGTCGTTGAGGATCTTTGAGAGGTCGTGGGTGTCGGCCGGCTTGGCCCAATAGCTAAACATCACCGGGACGGTCGAGAGCACCTGAACGTCGACGCCCTGGGCGTCGCACTCCTCCACGCGCACCGCCGGGTCCCACAGGTTCGGGTGGACCTCGCGAAAGAAGGTCTGCCCCTTCATCATCTTCGCGCACCCGGTGCCCGTATGCTCCAGGCGGATAAACCCGCCGTAGCCGTATCGCTCGCGCAGGTCGGGCCAATCGCGGGGGAGAATATGGGCGTGGATGTCGATTTTCATCAGGCTACCGGTGTCATAGGGGCTTAATGCAACGGGGCTCAGGCGAAGATGCGATTCCGCGCGGGGCTATTTTTTCAGGCGCTCGCCGCAATGGGTGCAGGTGCGTTTTTCGTCGTCCGCCCAGAAGTCTTCGATGGCCCGCTTGAGCTGGCCGACGATGTCGACCAGGTGGAAATACTCCTCGTGGAGCACCTCGCCGCAGCCCTCGCAATACCAGCGAAGCCCGTCTTCGACGCCCTCGGGGCGCGGGTGCTCGATCACCAGGCCGACGGTGTCGGCCGCGCGCTGCGGGCAGTGCGGGACGCCGGCGGGGAGCAGAAAGATCTCGCCCTCGCGGATGGTGATGTCGCGGAAATGGTGCGCGCCGTCGGCGTCCTCCTCGACGACCTTTAAGACCATATCACCCTCAATCATGCGGAAAAACTCCTCGCTTTGATTGATATGATAGTCTTTTCGGGCGTTTGGGCCACCGACGATAAAGATGTCGAAATGCGCGTCCTCCCAGATCTTTTTATTGCCCACCGGGGGCTTTAGGAGGTCACGGTTTTCGGCGATCCATTTTTCGAGGTTGATAGGCGGAAGCAGCTGAGCCATCGCGGGTCTCATGGGGAAGGGCGTAGGGTTGTGTCGAAGATATTCGTGGCGGGAGGGGGACGCTGCGCGCGCGCCGGAGCGGCGCGCGCGCAGGGGTTGGGTCGGGCTTATTTGGTCGCGGCCCATTTGCGGATTTCGGTGCGGAACCAGTCGTCCGCGGCTTCGGTCCATTTATAATTGTCGCGGATAAATTTGACCGTCGCTTTCTCGATGTCGGTGTAGTTGTCGCCGTCGACGACTTCTTCGTAGAGCTGCTTGGCGTCGTCGGTGCTCAGGCGTCCGTCACCCTGGCCCTGGGTAAGTTTGTCGGCAAGCTCAAGGAGCTCGCGGTCATATTTAACGCCGTCGATCGTCTTATAATAGCTGCTCATAATTCACATCTCCACAAATGTTAGGGAAACTAAATACGTAGACACCCATTGTCTGCATATTAATTTTAGGGAACATACACGATTTTGGCGGATGCCTACAATCATCATCGCGACACGCCCGCTTTAGAGGAATCGCTTGCCGCCGCGGACCCCGTCGCTCTCGAGATCCTCTGCAAATTGGTAGGGCGGGTCAAGCAGAACGTTGATGCGCTCCATGACTTCGTCGATATAGCCCTGAAACGCGTCATAATGCAGGGACTCCGCCTCGGCAGTGAAGGGCTCGAAGGGGGCGTCGATGTGAAATTCGGCCATGTCTTCGTAATAAATCGGCTCCCCTGCGCGGTAGATAATATGGCCCGGCGAGCCAATCGGGGAGTTGCCCGGGTAGACCTTGTCGGAGCCGTTGCAGCCCACCGGGATGACCGGGGCTTTGAGGTAAAGCGCCATCTGGGCCATGCCGATGCGCCCGCGCGACAGCCGAATCGAGCGCGTCCCCTGGGGGAAGATGAGCAGGTCCAGGTTCTTTTGCTGCGCTTCGATATTGAGCTCGACAAAGCGCGCCATCATCTGGCCGAAGAGGCGATTGATATAGGTGGGGTAGTCTTCCTGGTGGGGCGCAAAGGCCACGCCCAGCACGTCGCGCGCCTTCTCCAGGATCGGCGCTGGCACGACCTTGGCCAGCGCGCTAGGCTCGTAGGGCGGGGCGTCGAGCCCGGCCACGCTATTTACGGCGTCGCGCAGGGCGCGGTATTCGTCGCCCGAGGGCGTTCGCTCACAAACCGCCTGGAAATCGCGCGCGATGAGATAGCCCCGCGAGACCGTGGGGATATTATTCATGACCTCCATAAATTGGCCGAGCGCCGGGTTTTCGTAATATTTCCCCTTCACCCAGGTTGCGGTATAACGATCCAAACTGCGCCATAGCTTGTATTGGAAGGGCCAATAATTATAGCGATCGGTGTGGTTTAGCGCGAATATAACTGGCTCATTGGGCAGGTTATCAAAGCCCTCAAAGTCAATCTTGACCCGCGGAGGCAGATCGTAATTGGGCATCAGGACGAGGTTTCCCATGACCTTTTGAGCCCGAGGGTTGGCGCTTAGTCGGATTCGGTTGAGTCGATTAAGGTCCAGCATAGAGATGCTCCGGTCGGAGAATAGGGCGAATTTCTGGGCCGCCTCCGGCGTTTATGCGTTCCATCGTAGCCGAGCGTTTCGGCCTCAGAATTTCAGCGTGTTGCGGGCCTACTTAGCCATATTTTTGCAGCGAGGACAACCGTGTTGGGAGCCGCCATAACTTGGGTAGCAGAGTGGGCGCCGACGATTCTGGCCGTCCTCGCGCCGCTGTCGGCCGTCTTTACCACCACTCATATCGTTTTGCACAAGCGTGAAACACGCTCGGCGATCGGCTGGATTGGGCTTAGTTGGCTGGTGCCCTTTATCGGCAGCGCGCTGTATCTGATGCTCGGGGTGAACCGGATTCGGCGGCGCGCCGTGGAATTGCGCGGGGATCGCAGCGCCTATGCGTTTCGCGACGCGCGCAGCGCCTCGTTTAACCCCGGGCTGGACGGGGAGGCCGCCGAGAGCGCCCCGAGCGAATACTGCGTCGAGGGCAGCACCGGCCGGAGCTATCTGCCCGTCGACGTGGCGCACCTGGGCGGGTTGATTCGGGTCGTCAACGAAGTCGCCACGCGCCCCTTGCTCACCTCCAACAACGTCGACGTGCTCTTTAACGGCGAGCAGGCCTACCCGGCGATGCTCAAGGCGATCGGGGAGGCGAAGACCTCCATCGCGCTGTCGAGCTTCATCTTCGACAATGATAAGTGGGGCCGCATCTTCGCGGACGCGCTGGCCGAGGCCTCCGAGCGCGGCGTCGCGGTGCGCGTGCTCGTCGACGCCGCCGGCTTGCACTACTCATTTCCGTCGATCATGGGATATTTGCGGCGCAAAAAAGTGCGGGCCGCGCGCTTTTTGCCCCAGATATTTCCGCCCCATTTGATGACCGCGAACCTGAGGAATCACCGTAAAATTCTGGTCGTCGACGGCCAGATTGGCTTCACCGGCGGCATGAATATCCGCACCTCACATATGCTCGAAGAGCCGAGCAAGCAGCCCACCAAGGATATCCACTTCCGCCTGGCCGGCCCGGTCGTCTCCCACCTCCAGGAGGTCTTCGTCGACGATTGGAACTTCGCCACCGGCGAGGAACTGCGCGGCACCAAATGGTTCCCCGCGCCCAAGCCCGCCGGGAAGTTGCTGGCCCGAGGCATCGCGGACGGCCCGGACGATAATCTCGACAAGATGCCGTGGATGTTGCTCGGGGCGATCACCGCCGCGCGCGAGAGCATCCGGATCGTTACGCCCTATTTTTTGCCCGACCCGTCGCTTATCGACGCGCTGAACCTGGCGGCCATGCGCGGCGTCGAGGTCGACGTCATCATGCCGGGCAAAAATAACCTGCCCTATGTGCAATGGGCGTCTTTCGGCCTGATGCGCCCGCTGCTGCAATTCGGGTGTCGCGCCTGGCTGACGGCTCCGCCGTTTGAGCATAGTAAGGTGATGGTCGTCGACCGCCATTGGATGGTGTTTGGCTCCTCGAATTGGGACCCGCGAAGCCACCGGCTCAACTTCGAATTTGACGTCGAATGCTACGACGGCGAGCTGGCCGGACGCCTGGACGACTGGGCTTGTGCCAAGCTCGAGGACGCCACGCAGATCACCCTGGAGGACTACGACAAACGCGGCTTCTGGCGCCAACTTCGGGACGGGACGTTTCGGTTGATGTCGCCGTATTTGTGATTGAGCCGAGGATGCTCGGGCGACTGCGCCGTTGACAGTCGGGCCGTTGTGCCCAAAGGTCCGGGGGACAATCGACCGAGGAGCGACAATGAACCAGCGCACACGACAATTGCTTCGTACCGGCCTCGCCGTTGTGATCGCCGGGGTGTGGGTGGCCAATGGCCTGTGGGCGAAGATCCTGGGCAATGTCCCGCGCCACGAGGCCATCGTCGCGCGCGTGCTCGGAGCCGAGGTCGCGCCCTGGCTTATCCTCTTGATCGGCGTCGGCGAAGTATTTATCGCCGCCTGGGTCTTGAGCCGCTTTCGCCCGCGGGTGTGCGCCGCGGTGCAGATCGCGCTGGTGCTCAGCATGAATGTGTTGGAGTTCATCTTCGCCCGCGACGTGCTGCTTTTTGGCGGGCTTAATTTTGTCTTCGCGCTGGGTTTTTGCGCGCTGGTTGCCTTCCACGGATCCCTTTCTCATCGGGTTACCCAGGGGCCATTATGAGTCGATTTACGTCGCATCCCTTCGCCGTCGAGGCGCATTTCGAATATTCGCTGGTGCTGGCGTATTCGTTCCCAAAAGAGGTGCTTGAGCCGCTGTTGCCGCCGGGGCTTGCGCTTGATCTTCACCAGGATTCGGTCGGCTTTTTGGCGGTCGCCCTGGTGTCGACCCGAGGCCTTCGCCCCAGGGGGTTCCCGGCGATTTTTGGGCAGGACTTTGTGCTCGCCGGCTATCGGCTCTTTGTGCGCTATAATACATCTCAGGGACGCAACCTGCGCGGGCTCTATATTCTGGGCTCCGAGACGGATTCGCTGCGCATGAAGTGGGCCGGCAATATATTCACTCATTACCGCTACGCGCAAAATAAGTTGGTCTTTGAGCGCTTTCCTAATTTGCTCACGGTGCGCGGCGAGGGCCTCGAGGTCACCGTCGACCCGGACAGCGAGGCGCCGCTGCCCAAGGGCTCAGTGTTCAAGGATTGGAAGGCCGCGCGCAGGTTTGCCGGGCCGATGCCATTTACCTTCTCGCGCGACGGCGACGAGATGATTATCATCGAGGGTGTGCGCTCGAATTGGAAGCCTCGCCCGGTCACGATCAAGAGCGCCGAGGTCGGGTTCATCGACCGCCTTGGCCTGCAGGGCGGGCAACTCTCGAACGCGTTCATCATCGAAGACATCCCCTATTGGTGGAAGAAAGGAGAGCGTGACCCGTGCCCCAGCTAAGGACGCCCGCCCAGGGGGTGCGAAATATTGTGCGCTTTAATTGGCCGTTTTTTGCCATGGCGTTGGGCGTGGTCGTGGCGCTGGGGGGCGGTGCGTGGCTGAGCTCCGGCCTGCTCCGAGGGCTGCTGGCGGCCGCGGCGTTCGCCACGCTGCTGCCGGTCGCGGTGTCGCTGGGGGTTTCTTGGTGGGTCTACGACCGCTCCGAGCTCTACCGGCTCGACTGGCTTGGGCGTGTGCCGAATCTGAAGTTGGGGCGTGCGCTCAATATTCACAGTGGTTTTGATGAGACCAGCGAACTTCTCCGAGAGCGCGTCCAGAACCTCGTCGTCTTCGATTTCTACGACCCCGCGGCGCATACCGAGGCGTCGATCGCGCGCGCGCGCCGCGCCTACGACGTCTTCGAGGGGACGCAGGTGGTCAAGACGACGGCGCTTCCGCTGCCTGACGACAGCGTCGACACCGCCTTTGTGATCTTCGCGGCCCACGAGATTCGCGACGACGCTGAGCGCGCTGCGTTTTTTTGCGAGCTTGGCCGGGTGCTCAAGGCAGACGGACATATGGTGGTCACCGAGCATCTTCGCGACGCGCCCAACGCCCTGGCTTATACCGCCGGTGTGTTCCATTTTTTGTCGAAACGCACCTGGCAGAAGACCTTTGAGCGCGCTGGCTTACGCGTCAGCACTTCGTTTCGCATCACTCCCTTTGTGACGACATTTGTGCTCAAAAAAATCGCGACAGGAGAGGCCACGCGATGACTCAGCATCTCGAATGGATCGGCGTTCTCCTTATCGTGCTGGCCTGCGTGCACGCGGTCTTTCCCAGCTATTTCGATTGGAAGAATGACCTTCGTCCTCTTCAGCAGATCAACCGGCAGGTGATGTATGTGCATACGTTTTTTATCGCGCTCACCGTCGGCTTGATGGGGCTTTTATGCCTGCTCGCCGCCGATGAGCTCGTGTCGACTCCGCTTGGGCGGATGATTTCTGTGGGGCTGGGCATCTTCTGGGGGTGCCGGCTATTTGCGCAGTTTTTTGTGTATTCGTCCGAGTTGTGGCGCGGAAAGAGGTTCGAGACGCTCGTGCATATCGTGTTTTCGGCGACCTGGATCTATCTGACCGGGGTGTTTTTGTGGGTGGGGTTCGGGTGAGCGATGCCTGGCGCGAATCAGCGGGGAGGAGCCTCACTCCCATTCGCCGTATTTCCCATCTGTTCTTCAAAACAACTTGCTTCGCCCAACTAATCGGCGGTACGCTGCCTGCGATTCGAAAATAGAAAGTACGCCACTGTAGGGTCATCGACCCTACTTCCTTTGGAGGCATGTGAAATGCACCACGAAGTCACGCATAAACCCGGTTTTGCGATGCTCCGCGTCGAGCTTGAGCCCGGCGAGAAGTTGGTATCCGAGCCGGGTGCCATGGTCGCCATGTCGCGTAGTATTGACCTCAGCGCCAAAATGAGCGCGGACGATACCACGGGCTTTTTCGCCAAATTGGTGATGTTCTGGTTTGCGCTGGTCAAAAAGTTCATCGGCGGCGAGTCGGTCATGTTTAGTCACTACGACGCCCGCCAAAAGGGAGCTGTCTGGATATCACCGACCTATATGGGTGACATCCACCACCGAAGGCTCAGCGGCGAGACACTATACCTGGCCAAAGGTGCCTATCTTGCGTCGACCGGGAGCGTTGAGATTAGCGTGAAATTCGGCGGGTTTAAGGCGTTTATCATGCCCTGGACTAGCTCGTTTAAGCTCGTCGCCACCGGAAACGGCGACCTGTATTTCAACAGCTACGGCGGCATTCAGGCGATTGAGGTCAACGGCTCGTATGTGGTCGACGACGGTCATATCGTCGCTTACGAGGGCTCGTTGACCCGCAAGACCCGCAGCGTCGGCGGTGGGGTGACCGGGCTATTGGCCTCCGGAGAAGGCCTCGTCAAGGAGTTTCAGGGCCAGGGCACCGTCTATATTCAGACGCGCAACCGCTCCGCGTTGGCTGGCTGGCTCACACCGATGTTGCCGGGCTAATCGCTATTGGCGAGCCCGGGTTTTTCTTTTTAGTTAACGGTTCGACAATGTGGAATCGAGTCTTGAGGTCAATCGATGGATATTGATGTATTGTACCGTCCCGTCAACAGCGTCGCGCGCGTGCGCCTGCAGACTGGTGAGCGGATCGTGGCCGAACCAAGCGCGATGATCGGCATGAGCACCAGCGTCAGTATGACGACCGGCATGCGTGGGTCCTCTCAGGGCAATGGCGGCGGCCTGCTCGGCAAGATCGCCGGCGCCGCGAAGTCGATGCTCGCCGGGGAGTCTTTCTTCACAAATACCTTCACCGCCAACAGCCCGGGCGAGGTGCTGCTGGCGCCGGCGCTCAGCGGCGATATTATCGTCGAGGAGCTCCCCCAGCGGGGCATCACGATGCAGTCGGGCGCGTATGTCGCCAACACTCCCGGGGTCGATATCCAGACGAAGATAGGCGGGGGGGTCACCTTTTTTGGCGGCGAGGGGATGTTCGTGCTCAAGGCCACGCCCAGCGCTCCGGGTCAAAAGGTAGTTATCGCGTCGTTTGGGGGCATCGAAGAGATGCAGGTCGACGGCTCGATGGTCGTCGACAACGGCCACCTGGTCGCCTGGGACTCCGGCCTCGACCTGAGCCTGCACAAAGCAGCGACGGGTTGGATCGGCTCGTTTTTGTCCGGCGAGGGCAAGGTCTTTCACATCAACGGCCAGGGCCGCGTGTGGATCCAGACTCGCCAGCCCATCGGGTTCGGTCGCGCCATCGCGAGTCTACTTCCGCCGAGGCAGTAGTCCTCGACCCCCCGACGTCTAAGATTTCAGCCAAACGCGAGACACCTATGAAGTATGAAATTCTTTCGAATCCGAACTTCGCCATTGCCAAGATTCTATTTGAGCAGATCGGCGAGCAGCTCGTGGTCGAGGCCAGCGCGATGGTGGCCAAGTCGACCGACCTGCAGATGAAGACCGGGATGCGCGGCGGCCTGATGGGCGCGGCCAAGCGCAAGCTATTGGGCGGTGAGTCGCTATTCCAGAACACCTTTACGGCCACCACCGCCGGCGAGACCCTCTGGGTCGCCCCGCCGGGCGAAGGGGATATGATATCATTTGATATGGACGGCTCAGAGCCGGTCTTTATGTCCTCGGATAACTTCGTGGCCTCCGGCCCGAATGTCGAGCTCGACACCAAATGGCAGGGCGGCAAGGGCTTCTTTAGCGGCACCAGCGTCTTTATGCTGCGCGCCGACGGCATCGGCCCGCTCTTTGTGGGAAGTTACGGCGGCATTCACGCCATTCAGGTTGGCCCCGAAGGCTATATCGTCGACAATAACCATATCGTCGCCTTCACCGGCGGGCTCGATTATCAAATCCGCACGGTCGGCGGTCTCAAGAGCTTTTTTGGCGGGGGAGAGGGCTATGTGTGCGAGTTTCGCGGCCAGGGCACCCTCTGGGTGTCGACGCGAAGCGCCGACGCGCTGGCGAAATTCGTGCATCCGTTCCGCCAAACCAAGAGCAACTAGTTTGGCGGTCAGTCTTGGCGGTCAGTCTTGGCGGTCAGTCTGGTTCACCAGCCGGGCGAACTGGCTGGGGTCTCGTGTGTAGCGTGATGGTTCCTTATTTCACATCCCGGCGCGCCTCCAACTCCTGCCACTCCTCAAATAACTCTTCCAGGCGCGCGTTGAGCTCGTGGTGCTGGCGATTCAGCGGCGCCACCTTGTCGGCGTCCTTGGCGTAAAGCTGCGGGTCGGCCAGCCGGGCCTCGACCTTCGCGATATCCGCCTCGCAGGCCTCGATCTCAACTTCGAGCGCCTCCAGGCGGCGCTGTTCTTTCCAGCTGAGTTTTTTGGGGCCTTCGTCGGGCGCGCTGCTTGGGCGCGACGACGACGCCTTCTTTGAGCTCTTCTTGCTGGAGGTATTCTTCGACGCCCTGGGCTTTTGCAGCACGTTGGGGTCGACGCCGGCGACGGTGTCGCGCTGGGCGCGGTAGGTGTCGTAATTGCCCCAATAGCGCACGAGTTTTCGGTCCTCGAACGCGCAGATGCTATTGCAGACGGTGTTGAGGAAATAGCGGTCGTGGCTGACCACGAGCAGGCAGCCCTTATACTCGGTGAGGGCTTCTTCGAGGGCGCGAAGCGACTCGATATCGAGGTCGTTGGTGGGCTCGTCGAGCACCAGGAGGTTGGCGTTTTGGGCGATAACCTGGGCGATGCGCAGCCGGCGGCGCTGGCCGCCAGAGAGCGTCTTGACCTGGGATTTGAGCAGGGGTTTGTCGAAGAGATAGCGCCCTAAATAGTCGCGTTTATGGAATTTCGTGTCCCCAATCCACACATAATCGCTCTCGCCGAAGGCCTCGTAGACCTGCATCTCGGCGTCTTCCATGGCGTCGGATTGGTCCAGGTAGCCGATGACGGTTTGCTCGTCGACCTCGATGGTGCCGGCGTCAAAGCGCATCTGGCCGGTCAGGATTTTTAAGAGCGTCGATTTGCCGCAGCCGTTGGGGCCGACGATGCCGATCTTGTCGCCCGGGACCACCGAGATGCTGACGTCTTCGATCAGCGTTTGCTTGGGCATATGTTGCAGCAGGGCGGGGCTGATGTCGCGGTCGGCAGGCTGGGGGACAAATCCCTTATACAGGCCGCGGGCCGACAGCAGGTGCGGGCCCATGGAGGGGCCGTTGGCGATCGGGATATCGATATGTTGCTCGATGGTGTCGCGGCGCGCGCTCAAGGCGCGCTCAACTTCGTCGAGCCGGGATTTGGAGGTTCGCGCGCGCGCCTTAACGCCGCGCTGCAGCCACTCGTGCTCGTCGTCGAGCGACTTCGCCTGGCGTGCTTTGGTGGTGCGCTCGACCTCGATGCGCTTGAGCTTGCGGGTGATAAATTCTTTGTAGGTGCCCGGGTGGCTATAGAGGCCGTGGGGCGTGGCTTCGATGATGCGGTCGGCGATCTGCTCCAAAAAGTAGCGGTCGTGGGTGATCAGCAAGACGCCGCCGGGGAATTGGCGCAGCCAACTCTCGAGCCAATCGACCGCGTCGGGGTCCAGGTGGTTGGTGGGCTCGTCCATCAGCAACAGGTCGGGGACCTCGATGAGGGTGTGGGCCAGCGCGACGCGGCGGCGCTGGCCGCCCGAGAGCTGCTTGACCGGGGTGTCGATATATTCGGCCAGCCCCAGGCGCCCCAAGACCTCGTCGACGCGGCGCTGCCAGTCCCAGCCGCCCGATGCCTCGATGCGCCGGCGCAGCCGGTCTTGCTCCATAATCGCGTCGTCGAGCACATCGGCCTGGGTGCTCGGGTCGAAGTCGGCCATCGAGGCCGAGATCTTCTCGTAGTCATCGATGAGCCGGCGTACCTCGCTGACCGCCTGGGCGACCATATCGCGCGGGGTGGCGTCGTCGGCCAGGTCGGTCTGCTGGCTGAGGTAGCCGATGCGGATGTCGTTTTGCATCGCGATGGTGCCGGCGTCGGCCTGGTATTTGCCGATGAGGATGCGAAACAGCGTGGTCTTGCCGACGCCATTGGGTCCCATCAGCGCGACTTTTTCGCCTTCGTCGATGGCAAAATCGACGTCGTCAAAAATGATATGATCGCCGAAACTCATCGAGAGGTTTTGGACATTCAATAAATTCATAAGGTCTTATGCGCTGCGTTCTCGCCCGGGATGCGGGCGAAGAAAGAGAAAGAGGAGGCGTGCGCGCCCGGTGGCGGCGCCGGCAAACTAACCGAGGCGGGCGCGAAACAACAAGGCGTGTGCAATCCCATCCTATATAGGAGGCGGGCGCAGTTGCCAGCATCTGCTAAGTGCGATAATTCCAAGCCGATCAGCCAGCGTGGCAAAACGCTTCGAACCGCTTGAAGGATATACGAGAATGCTCAGGTCTGCTTACGAATCATTTATCGCACGACGTCATCTTCAGAGTCGGCGCCAGAGCTTTTTATCGACGATCACGCTCATCGCGATCGTCGGGGTCTTTTTGGGCGTGATGGCGCTAACCAGCGTGATCGCGGTGACCGGCGGCTTCCAGGAGGCATTTCGCGACCGTGTGCTCGGGGTCAATAGCCATGTGATGGTGATCAAATACGGCATCGACTTCAACGATTATCGCGACGTTCAGGAGAAGATCGAGTCGGTCGACGGCGTCACGGCGAGCAGCCCGTTTATCCTGCACGAGATGATCGCGGCCCACGGGCATAACACCGCCGGGGTCTTGATCAAGGGCATCGACCCGGCGACCACCGCCGCGGTCAGCGATGTGCCCAAATATACCCATGAGGACGACGTCCTTAAGCTACTGGAATATGAGCGTTTTCCCGAAGACGGAAAGCGCCAGACGCCGCATATCTTGCTCGGCAGCAAGCTGGCCGAGAAGCTCAAGGTTGAGGTCGGCGACCTGGTCCGGCTGACCAGCCCGCTTGAGAGCCTGGACCCGGACCGCTGGGAGGCCACCGAGCGGGCCCCGTCGACCGAGCAATTCCGCGTCGCGGGCACCTATACAAGCGGGTTTTATGAGTATGATTCGCGCCTGGTTATGGTCGATATGCGCGCGCTGCAGGACTTCTTCAACCAGGGCGACGTGGTCACCGGCATCGACGTGCGGGTCAACGATGTCTTCGGGGTCGGCGCGATCGTCGACGGCATCAATGAGGCCCTGCCGAAGAACCGCTTTCGCATCCTCGACTGGAAGCAGCTCAACCATAACCTCTTCACCAGCCTGAAGTTGCAGCGGCTGGTGTTGGCGATTCTCTTCCTCTTTATCGTGCTGGTCGCCAGCTTCAATATCGTGGCGACGCTGATCATGATCGTGCTCGATAAACGCAAGGATATCGCCATCTTAAAGTCGATGGGCTCGACCAACCTGGGGGTGATGAAGATCTTTGTGTACCAGGGCCTGGTGATCGGCGCGATCGGCACGGCCCTGGGGTTGGTCGGGGGTATGGCGATCTGCCTCTTCATCAAGAATGTCGATCTCGGCCTGGACGCGAGCATCTATATGATCGACCACCTTCCGGTCGAGATTAACCCGCTGGAGTTTTTGGCGGTGGGCGTCGTCGCGATGTTTGTGACCTTCCTGGCCACCATCGGGCCGTCGTGGGCGGCCGCCCGGGTCAACCCAGTTGATGGTCTGCGATACGATTAGTCGTGATGCGCTCAATCTGGTCGGTGATGGCGGAGGGAAGGCGCATCTTTTGGGCCAGCTTCCCGACGCCATCCCGGTGGGTTTGCGCCAGGTCTTCGCGCCCCAGGGCGCTGAAGGCATGGGCCAGATGGACGTGACTTAAATAGATATCACGGGGGATTTGACGCGTCTGGGCGCGCTCCAGGCTTGCGCTGAGGTGTTTGAGCGACGCGTCGATATGGTGGCCGAGCAGGCAGTGGGCCGTGGCGTTGAGGTCGCGGGCGC
The DNA here is from genome assembly GCF_003258315.1 of Bradymonas sediminis. Classification (GTDB taxonomy): domain Bacteria; phylum Myxococcota_A; class Bradymonadia; order Bradymonadales; family Bradymonadaceae; genus Bradymonas; species Bradymonas sediminis. The sequence continues at coordinate 3,564,975 of NZ_CP030032.1, read as the reverse complement.
GCTGCTGGCTATAGAGATCTTGGTGCTCCCCGGCCAGGGCGATAAGCGGCTCGGCGATCTCGGCGGCCAGGGCGTATTCGCCGGCGTGCAGGGCGGTGGCGGCTTTCTCCCGGATCAACGCGATGCGAAGCGCGGTCAGGTCGCCGCTGCGCGCCTTGGCTTCGGCGCGCTCGAGCAACTCCAGCGCCTGGGTGTACTGCCCCTTGGCGTCGAGCAGCTGTGCCTGGGCCCACATCGCGCGGCATTGCACGCTGGTGAGCTCGCAGACTTCGGCCAGGCGGCTGAGGTCGGCGCTGCGCTGGGCGGCCTGGCCGAAGACCCCGCGGGTCGTCCACATCTCGACCAATTGATGCAGCAGCTTCGAGCGGGTGCGCAGGTCCATGCGGAAGGTGCCGGAGTGGCTGAAGAGGTTCTGCGCGCTCTCCAGGTTTCGATGGCTCTTGGCCAGATCGCCGTAGCGCTGATTCCATCCGGCCAGGGCCAGCAAACTGCGCGCCAAAAGGTCGGCGTCGTTGAGATTTCGCGCGAGGCTGGAGGCGCGGTGGAAATAGGTCTTGGCCTCCTCCAGGTCGTCCTGTTGCATCGCCATCTGCCCGAAGAGCAGCTGGCCGCGCACGGTGCCGTGCTCGTTTCGAAGCGATTCGCTCAGGGCGGCGATGGGCTGCAGGCTCGCGCGGGCATCGTCGAGCAGTGACAGGTCCAGGGCGAGCTCGGCGCGCAGCAGCATATAGTCGATGCGCGCCTGCGGCGAGCCCAGGGAGTGCTCGGCCAGCAGGTCCGCCACGTGGCGGTAGAATTCGATGGCGATGCCGGTCCAGCCGGCGCGCTCCAGCCAGCGGCTATAGGCGCCGGCCAGGCGCAACATGCGCCGCCGGTCGCCGGCCAGCGCGTGCAACATAATAAGCGTCGGGGTGAGCCGGTCGATCTGATTGCGCGCCACGCGATGCTTATAATAGCGCGCCAGGGTCCGGGCCACGTCGATGAGTTCGCGGTGCGCGAAGTTCTGGTGAACCCAGGCGTTGCTGTCGGCCGAGCTTGCGTAAAAGACGCCCATCTCGGGCACGCGCACCGCGCCTGAGTCGACCAGCTCGCGCAGCGCTAACATCAGGGTATCACTGGGGATTTGCAGGATCTGGGCGAAGTCGCTCTGCGACATCGGTTGCCCGCAGACCACCAGGATAAGCAAGATCTCAGCCGCCAGATCCGAGAGGGTATCAAAGGTCTCGAATCGTGTGTCCTCTTTGCCGAGCACCTTGACCGTCTCGAGGTTCTCCGGGTTGCCCAGGTTGAAGGCGGCGCGGGTCGACTCCTCGCTATGGGTGGTCATCACCAGCATCACCGGCAGCGCGTCGATGGTCGCGACGAGATCGCGCAGCACGTCCAGGGTGAGGCGGTCGACCAGCTCGACGCGGTCGATGACCAGGACCATCGGGCCGCGGCGGCAGAAATCGCGCAGCAACGCGTTGAAGAGGCTGGTCAGGTTGGCGCGGCGCTGGTTGTAGTCCATCAGCGGCATCGCCTCGATATCCCAGAGGGCGCCGAGGGTATCGGCGGCCTGCGGGCTAACATCGGGCAGGGCGCGCAGCATCTGCAGGGCGGAGCGGTGCAGGTCGACGCTGCCGGTGACGGTGTCTTGCAGGCAGCGCAAGATCAGGTCGGTGAGCACGCCAAACGGGCGATAGAGGTCGTCGCGGGTCGCCTGAATGGCGATGGCCTGCGTATTGCCTCGCCAGCCCAGGACATTGATGAGCCGGTCAGAGAGGTGGTCGCGCCCGGAGCCAAATTGCCCCGTGGCCAGCACGGCCTTGCCGTTGCCGGCGCGCACTGAGAGGAAATAATCCTGCAGCGCGCCGGGCAGCTCCGGGGAGTCGCTCGGGTCGGCGGGCGTGTGCTTTGAGCGCCCGGCGAGCAGCTCCTGGATCTTGGCCGTCGGAAGGTCGGCGTGGGTCGGCGACGAGAGCTGCGGGACCTGCGGGCGGCGCGGTTGGCCGTCGCCGATGAGGTGCTCGGCGAAGTCGTCGATCAGGTCTTCGTCGCTGAAGGACCCGGTCCACTCGCCCATGCTGATCTCGTCGAAGCCAACCTCCTGGGGGATCTCTTCGGGGGCGATGCGCTGCTCCTCGCGGCGCAATTGCTGGACGAATTGCCCCAGCGTGCGGCTGTCGGCGCGCAGGTTATTGCCGAAGAGGTAGCCGATCAATTCCTCGTAGACCTGCCCGGCGCTGGTGGCGCGCCCGGCCGGGTCTGGCACGAGCATCGACTCCACGATCTGCTGGAGCTTTCGCGGCACCGTGGCGTGCTGGGAGATCGGCTCAATCTTGGCTTCTTTCACCCGCCGGACAAATTTCTCGACGGTGCGCTGCGGCGTATTGGCGTCGAATTTCGGCGCGTTGGGATCCTCATAGGGGTGGCGCCCGGCGAGCATCTCGTAGAGGACCAGGCCGAGGCTGAAGATGTCGCTTTGGCGGGTGTGCGGCTGGCCCTGGGCGACCTCGGGGGCGACATAGAGCAGGCGACGCCGGGTATCAATGGCGTCGATGCTCCCCACCAGATCGAGGGCGCGCGAGACCCCGAAGTCGGTGATCTTGGCTTCCCCGTCGAAGGAGAGCACGATATTTGAGGGCACCAGGTCGCGGTGCAAAATATTGAGGCTATTGAAGTCGAAGTCTTTTCGCCGATGCGCGTAGTCCAGGCCCTTGGCGACCTCGCTGGCGATGAAAATCGCCAGCTCCTGGGGCAATGGCTGCGCGCTTCGCCGGCTGACCGTGAGCGCGCGGGCCAGGTCAAACCCGCTGATATATTCGGTGGCCAGATAAAAGCGGCCATCATCGGTTTGCCCGAGGTCATAGACCTGGGCGATATTGGCGTGCGACAGCGCCACCGAGCGCTTGGCCTCGTCGATAATCGTGTCGACCAGGCCGGGCACGCCCGCCAGCCCCGGGTTAATCGCTTTGATGACCAGGATTTTCTCAAAGCCCTCCACCCCGTGGCTCTTGGCCCGATAGACATCGCCCATGCGCCCGTGGGCCAGGCGTGCGACAAGTTGGTATTTGCCGAATTCTTCTGGTTGGTTCAGACGTTGTGTGCGACCCATTCGGGCGACTCCGGGGTGTTGCGACGACCGCAGGCTTGAGAAAAAACGGTTCTTAGTTCATTTTAGCGCAAATTATGCGAGGTGTCAGCTAATAGCTAGCCTCCGATGTTTGTCGCACCTTCTCGAAATGGCGCAACTATTATTGCCGCCCAGGCATCCTTTTAAGGTTTGATCGCATGAAAAAAGACAATCGAGCGTATTACGATGAATTTGCGGATTGGTATGAGCGCGGACGTGACCGCGGCTACCACGCGATGATCGACGATCTAGAGGTCGATCTGCTGGGCAATTATGTCGTCGGAAAAGAAGTGCTCGAGGTCGGCTGCGGCACCGGCTTGATCATGAACCGCATCGCCGGGCGCACCCAGAGCGCGGTGGGCATCGACATCAGCCACGGGATGCTGCAGCAGGCCGCCGCGCGCGGGCTGGATGTGGCCCAGGCCGACGTCACCGCGCTGCCCTTTGAGGATAATTCCTTCGACGTCGTCTACAGCTTCAAGGTGCTCGCCCACGTGCGCGATATCGACAAGGCCATGAGCGAGATGGCGCGGGTCACCCGCCCGGGCGGCCATCTTATCCTGGAGTTTTATAACCCCAAGAGCCTGCGTTATCTGGCCAAGAAGGTCGCCGGGCCGCGTAAAATTTCGCGCGAGACCGACGAGAGCGCCATCCTGACCCGCTGGGACGACGCCTCCGAATTGACCCGCCGCATGCCCGACAGCCTGCGCCTGGTCGACTTCTCGGGCATTCGCATCTTCACCCCGACCGCCGCGGTCCATAAGATCCCGCTGGTCGGCCATGCGCTGCGAAAGCTCGAGTTTATGGGGCGCGACACCGCGCTTAAGTATTTTGGCGGGTTCCTGGTGGTGATCGCACAAAAGAGGGCGTGATTTTCGCCCGCAGCACCCCGTCTCGCGCAAATGCCCCAACCAGCTCGCCTGGTTGGGGCATTTGCGTTTTGGCCAGGCTCTAGCCGTCCATCGGCAAACATTCGCCTGTGCTGGCGCAGAACTCGCCGGGGTTGCAGTCGGTGTTTTCCTGGCAGGCGCAGGTCGCCTGGTTTTGCAGCTCGTTATTATCCTCGTGGCACTCATTATGCTGGCCATTGCCGTCTTCATCGGCGTCGGCGATGGCGCGCACGGTGATGGTATTGCCCGAGGGGTCGGGGGCGTTCTCCCAGACATAGACGAGCGTTTCGGCGCCGCCGGGGAGCAGGCGCACGGTGGTCGTCAGCGTGGTGAGGTATTGCTCGGGGCTTCCCTCGACCGTCACGTAGAGCGCGACCTCGGTGCCCTCGGGCACGCCGCGGGTGCCCAGGTTGGAGATGGTGACGTGGAAGGTCACGCCTTCGCTGGCGTCGCAGTCGGTGGCCAGGTTGGTGACGGCGAGGTCGGGGGCGTTAAACAGCCCCTCTCCCTGGACGTTCTGGCGGTAGTTATTCAGGCCGGGTTGAGTCCAGTTATCGAGCTCTCCGATCGGGATGGCGCCCACGGTGTTGGGGCGGCCGGGGCATACCGAGCCGGGGCGTCCATCACAGACGTTGGTGACGTGGTAGGCGTGCTGGTTCCACACCGGTCGGGTGGCGACCCAGCGGTCCTGGACGTCCTGGAAGACCAGGATGCCGTGCTCGGCGTTGCTCGGTGGACCGAAGGCCGGCCAGTCATTGGAGCAGGCGTTGCTCAAGCCCGTGGAGTAGTCGTTCGAGATCGCCACGATATTGGCGTGGTAGTTGTTGTTGACGTCGGCGATGACCGGCAATTCGCGCAGGGTCCCCGAGGTGTGCGGGCGCTCGAAGAGGATCTCGGTGGTGCCGTCGCCGTTGCCCGTGCCGTCGTAGACGCGCACAAAACACTCGTCGGCGTAGACGACTTCGGCTTTGCCGTCGCCCTGGAAGTCGAAGACGCTCGAGCCGGTGACGCGGCTTGAGAAGTCGCGCACCGGGGTCTTCCAGCGCAGCGTCCCATCGCGCTCAAAGACCGTATAATAGCAGGCGCCCGCGGTGGCGACCTGCGGGAAGGAGTCCCCGTTGAAGTCGGCCACGGTCGGCGCGCCGGCGCCGGCTTTATTCGAGCATTGCGCGTCGCTATAGACGGGGTGGCCGGTGGTCGGCATCGTCGCCTTCCAGATGGTCCCGCCGGTTTGCCCGTTGTGCAGGCGGACCTGGTCGCTGGCCGCCACGCTCACGCTGACGACCTCCGGCACACCGTCGAGCGCGTCGAAATTGCGCTGGCCGTCGGTGAATGTCCCAAAGTCGCCGACCGCCACTTCGCCGCTTGCCGCGTCAAATTGCCAATAGGTCGAACAGACGCCGCTTGCGCGGTCAAATTTGAACGCGCCGCCCTGGGTAATGACCTCCATTTTCCCGTCGCCATCGAGGTCCGCCGCGATCGCGTTGACCGAGCTTGCGCCGATGTCGCTGGGGCGGCACAGCAGAGCGCCTGTGCGCGCGTCGACCACCCAATTCGACCCGTAAACCTCGACCTGGCCGTCGGCGTCCAGGTCGGCCAGGGCGACGCCGCCGGAGCCCACGGTGAGGTTATTCGTGGTGCGCCACATGACCTCCCAGCCGGTGGTATAATCGTCGAAGGCGATGATCTCGCGCTGCCCGCCATCGGCGCTCCAGGCCGCGGCGACGATCTCGACGCGCCCGTCACCGTCGATATCTCCGACGGCCAGCGAGGCCGCTGCCGACACGAGCTTGTCGGGCTCGGTAAAGTTGAACAGCGGCGCGTAGGTCTTGCCGTCGATCGCGCGCAGCACGCCGCGGCCGTTATAGCTGCCGCCGCTAAAGGTCGAGAAGATGATCTCGGGGATGCCGTCTTCGTTCAGGTCGATGACCGCCGGGGTCATCATGACCTGGTTGGAGGGCGACCCCGGGAATGCGGCGAGCTCCTCGGCAGACGGCTCATTCCAGGCAAGGGTCACCGAGGGCTCGAAAATATCGGTGTCGGGGCGGTACTCGCAGACCACGCCGGGGTCGGGGATGCAGCGCCCAATGGAGGGCTCGCAAATCTCGCCGTTGGCGCACTCCAGGTTGTGCTCGCAGGTCTGGCCGGGCAGCACGCAGGCGTCGCGAAGGCATAACTCCGCGCTCTCGCAGCACTCCGAGGCGCATTGGTTGGCCGGGTCGCAGACCGCCGCGTCGCTCTCCTCGGCGTCCCGTGTGGCGTCGCCGGTCGCGTCCTTGCCGGCATCCTCAGGCCCTGACACATCCTTTCGCTCACCGACGTCCCATCCGGTGTCTTGCGTCTGGGTTGGGCCGCCCTGAAGGGTTCCGTCTCCGCAATCGCCGCACCCCGACAGGAGGATGAGCAAAAGTCCGGCGAAGATGGGTTTTTTTAGCAGGGCGCGAGGGGTTGGATGAAATGAGTGCGGCATTTGGATTCGACCCGGTTTAAGAATAGCGTGAACAGTCAAAATAGCGTGCTCGCGGGCGAGTATAGCCCGAAAAGATCCATTAAGCACGAGATTGGTGTTTAATGTTGCTGTGGCGCGGCGTCATTGTTGTTCGTGGGGCTGCTATATTTCCAAAGCCGGGCGCGATGCGCTAGCATATGCTCGGTCGGTTGGCCGAATTTGCGGCATCGGATCTTGCCGTGTTTCGCGATCGCCCGAGGACCCGAGTTCTATTCTAGTCAGCGCGTGAAGATATGAAGCCTCTCGCCCATAAAGTGCTCTTTGGCACAGATGGCACGTTGAAAACCGCCGCTTTTTCGGCCGAAGCCAGAGCTCTGTTAGAGCGCATGGGCGAGTGGCTTCAGCAGATCGAGCGGCGCATTTATTTGCCGCTCGACCTGCTGATTATCCTGCTTGAGTATGGCTCGCCGGACCTCGATATTTTGATCGCCGAGGGCAGCGACGGGGTCGTCAAGCCGGCCGATGTGCTGCCGCGCCTGCGCGTGTTGGCCCGCGAGATCGAGGAGGAGCCGACGCAAGAGGCGCCGGTGCTACATCGGGAGTTTTTCTCGCGCGGGTTTATCCGCATTTTGGAAGAAGCCTACGATATGTCGCGGGGGGCCGGAGAGGCGACGATTGGCCTGACGGCGTTGGCGCGCTGCGTGTCCTGGCGCGCGGAGGCCACCGAGTCGGCCTCGATACGTTGGGCGATTCGTCGGCTCAGTGAGGGCAAGGGCGACCAACTTTTTGATAAGAAGGGGCTCTTGGCCGAGCCGGTTTTTGGTGACTCGGCCTGGCGAATCCTGCAGGGGGCGATGCAAATCGCGGTGGCCCACGGGACGCCGTTTCTGGGGACTCCGCACCTGATCGCCATGCTCTGCTCGGTGAATCACTCGATTATGTGGCGCGCGGCGAAGGCGCGCGGGTTGGAGCCGGGGCGGCTGCGCGACGAGTTATTGCGGCTCATCGGCAATAAGCCCGATCCCATCCCGGCGTTTTTGGTCGGCCGAAAGACCCTGACCCCGCGCATGATTCGGATGCTCTCCTTTGCCGCCGAGCGCGCCGAGGAGGGTGAGGTCGGCGAGCGCGACCTGATCGAGGCGTTTTTGGAGGATGGGGGCTCGAGCCTTGAGTTGATCCAGGCGCTCGGGCTGGAGTCTGAGATCCGCCAGGCCCTGGGCGACCCGAAGATGCTGGAGCAGGAATTCGCGGTCGACGCCGCGATCGACTTCGCCGCCAAACGCCAACTCACGCCGACCCTGGATATGCTCGGGCGCGACCTCACCGAGGAGGCCATTCTGGGGAGCCTGCCGCCGATCGTCGGGCGTGATATCGAGCTGCAGCGCGTGATCAATATCTTGCTGCGCCGCGAGCAGCGAAACCCACTTCTGTGCGGCGAAGCGGGCGTCGGAAAGACCGCGCTCGCTGTGGGTTTGGCCCAGCGGATCGCGCTGGGGCAGGTGCCAAAAAAGCTGCAGGGGTACCGGGTCATCGAGCTCAACGGCGCCAGCCTGATGAGCGGCACGAGCTACCGCGGGGACCTGGAGCTGCGCATTAAGAGCCTGCTTGAGGAGTCCAGAAAAGACGTCATCCTCTTTATCGACGAGGCCCACGCCGTCTTCGCGCCGCGCTCGTCGAGCAACTCGCCGGCCGCGGTGCCCAACCATTTTAAGCGCGCGCTGGCCTCCGGCGATATCGCCGTGGTCGGGGCGACCACCGAGGCCGAGTATCACCGCTGGTTCGAGCAGGACTCGGCGCTGAAGCGGCGCTTCGAGCGCATCGAGATCAAGGAGCCCACCGAGCCGATGGTGCGCGATATCTTGAGCGCGCTGGCTCCCGAATTTGAGGTGGATTATGAGGTCGCGGTGGACGCCGCGGCCATCGAGGCGGCCATCGAGTTGTCGGTGCGTTATCTGCCCGAGCAGCGCCTGCCCGATAAGGCAAAGAAGTTGCTGATGGACGCGTGCATCGCGCGGGCCAACGACCTGGAGGTGCCCGGCCAGGCGCAGGCCGTCGGCGAGGTCGGGGCGCAGTCCTCATCCCAGGCGAGCGATGACGGACAAATTGGCGATGAGCGCAGCGACGCCGATGAGCGCGACCCCTCGAAGTTGATGGAGACCAACCCGCTGGCGCCCGACGTCGAGGTGCCGCCGATGCAGAAGATTGATTTTAGTCGACGGGTCGGGCGCGATGACGTGGCGCGTCAGGTCCATATGAAGACCGGGATTCCGCTGGACCGCCTGCTGCGCGGTGAGATCAACTGGTGGGTGGGCATCGAGGCGCGCCTGGGCGCGCGGGTGCTGGGGCAGAAGGACTCGATTCGCCAGATCGCCCACGCCCTGGTGAGTAGTCGTTTGCGCAACGCCGGCAAGATGCGCCCCATGGCGGTGCTGCTGTTTGTCGGCCCGGCAGGCGTGGGTAAATCAACCCTGGCCCGCGCCCTCGCCCAGGAGGTCTTCGACGACCCGAAGGCCCTGCTGCGCGTGGATATGAATGATTTTCAGGAGGCGCATAGCATCAGCCGGCTGATCGGCTCGCCGCCCGGCTACGTGGGCTATGAGGATGAGGATCTCTTCGTCACCCCGCTGCGCCGCCGCCCCAGCAGCGTGGTGCTCTTTGAGGATTTCGACCGCGCCCACCCGCAGATTCAATCGCGAATTTTGCGCCTGATCGATGACGGCGAGATTGTGGACACCCGCGGGCACCGGGCGGATGTGCGAAATAGTCTCTTCATCCTGACGGTCCACGCCGACACCGATCGCAGCGCGCAGGCCATCGGGTTTGCCGGCGCTGCCGCTGGCGCCCCGAGTGCCAGCGGGCCAGGCAAGGGCAATGAAGCGGCGCTGCGGGCGCTGCCGAGCGGGCTGGCGTCCCAATTGCGCGACCCGATCGACGCGGCGGTCGCGTTTCACTCGCTGGGTCAGGGCGGAGATGTCGTTCTGGAGTTGCTCGAGCAGCGCACCGATGCGTTTATCGAGGCGCTTCGAAACGAGTATCGCCTCGCGGTACAGATCGACGCGTCGCTGACCGAATACCTGCGCGAGCAGGCCTCGCAGGTGGCCGACGCGCGCGCGGTCGAGGCGCTCATCAGCGAGCACCTCTATCAGCCGGTGACCCAGGCGTTGCTAAACGGGGAGGGAGGCGCGTCGCCGCGACTCTTCTGGGACGCGCGGCGCGCGCAAGTGCGCGTCGCGCCGAGCGATACCTAAATAATGTCGAGGGGGAGGGGGCGCTCAGGGTTCGTCGTCGGTGACCACGGTCGAGGTCTTCTCCTCGAGAGAAGACGTGTCCTTGGAGGGTCTCGACACGGCCTGGTGCTCGGCGGTGGTGTGGAGGCTGCCGGTGGCGGCGGCCTCGATCTCGGCCTCAAATTCCATGACCTCTTCGAGCAAATTCGCGCCGCAGCTGTGGCAGCGGGCGTGAATAATCGAGCGTCCACCCACGATGAGTCGGACGTCCTGTTGGCCGCATTTGAAGCATCGAACGATTAAGACCACGAGTGATTCCTAGCCTGGATTGGTGCTGAGATAACGGGGGGAGAGAGCCGCGCTGGTCGGCAGCGTAGCCTTGGTGGGAGTGTGCGGCGCCGAGTTCTCGGAGACCTGGATTTGGTTGCGCTTGGGGGCTGCGGCGGGCGGGGCGGGGACGCGGTACATCCCTTCCCATTGGTTCCATTTGAGCACGACCGCCTGGTCGGTCTGCCACTCCCCGTTGTCATCGGCCGGGATCCAGCGGATGTCGCGGTGGTCTTCGCCGCGCAGGAACTCATAGGTTCCCACGCGGGTCAGCGGGCCATCTTCGGTCTCGCTGGTGGCCAGGGTGTGGGAGAAGACTTCGCCGATAAACGGACCGATCACCTTTAGAACACTTACCTTATAGGCGAAGGTTCCGTCTTCGGTGGGCATACGTCGGTGCGTGAGCAACTGCAGCGTGTTGTCCTGGACGATGTCGACGGCCTGGACGCCGCTGGGGTCGAGCTCGAGTCCCAGCTCGGCGAAGGCTTCGGGTGCAGCGTCGCCGGAGAGCGGCAGTCGGGCGATGCGGGAGTCCTTACTGTAGACGACGACTTCTTTGCCCGGCTTAAAGACCACCAGCTCAGTGCCGGGCTTGGACGAGAAATTCCCGGTGAAGATCTCAGGGTCGTCGTCCTCTTTGACCGAAGCGCGATAGGCGCCGCGCAGGTCGGCGCTGAGCTCGACGCGGGCGTCGGCGATCGTGGGGTTGATCAATTCGAGCGGATTGCCGGCCGGGCGGGCCTTTTTTCGCTCCAGCGTACGCATCGTCGCCTGGCTTGGCGTGTCGACATCGTTCTTGGCCGGGTCGGCGAAATAAGCGTCGGCGCGCCCCTGCGCATAGGCGCGCGCGCGCTCAAGCGCGATGGCCGTCGCGTGTTCAGATGACCTCAACGCCCGGTCGGCATTCGACTCAGGAGTCTGATTGGAGCCCGCAATCGGGGCTTCGCTCTCGGTGTTGAGCCAGCCTTGCATGGTTTGGCAACCCGTCAGGGCGCTCATGGCGGTGGCAATGGTCGCGAGACGAATCGCTGAATATACTGCTTTATTCACGATGGCGTAGGGGCTTCGGAGGAAGAAGTGCTCGCATTAGGAGCGAGCGCGCGGAGGGCATTATCGTTCTAATTGAGTAGAACCGCAAGAAAGACATGCCCTCATTAAAATACGCGACAAAATATCGGGGTGAACTTCGTGTTTAGGGGTTGAGCACTGCGAGGTTAAATCCGGAGTCACGCTCGGGCGCCCAATAGCGCAGGCGCACCTTTTGCAGCCCGACCTGAATGGTCCCGAGCTGTTCGGCCGTGGCAATCGACATATCGAGGATGCCACGCCAATCCTCTTCGTGCGAGCTTGAAACCTTAAAGGTCCACTCGCCCGACGGTGTGTTGAGCCCGTAGGGGCCGCGGTCGTTGATGCGACACCACACCCGATACCCGTTGCTCGGATTCTCGATGAGCACCAGCGTGTCGAAGGGCAAGTTGCGATGGGCGCAGGTAAAGCGGCTCGGGTCGAAATCCTCCCCATTGGCCGTCATGCTCCCGTGCCACGCCCCGTTGCCGTACCACGAAGCCATCCCGACCTGCTGGACCGGGGGGAGCTCAATCGCCGGCATCTCCACCTGCTCGCCCGCCTGGTAGTGGGCAAACATCGCGCTTACGAGCATTAATTTAATCATAGACATAGGGTTCACCGTCGTCGGCAACATCACTTTTCGAAGTCACGAAACAACATCAAAAGTCATCGGGTTGCTCTCGGATCTTTCAACCAAGTCACCCTCAAAATAATGTCAAGGGAGCCTGGCAGCGGCTCTGCCTAGCAGAGAGTTTAGCGAAGGTAAAATGGATTTTCGGGTGATTTTGTTGTTTTAGGGCCCTTGGTTGGGTTGAACGGTAATTTTACGCCGATCCGGGAATGATTCGAATCTGTCGCAAAATCGCGCCTCGACTCGGACTGGCCGGGGTTTGGGCGGGGAGGGCTTTGGCGAAGATGCGCCGCCGAAAACGGCGAATGCGATGAGATGAGGCGTTCTTTCGAGATTCGATTTATTTGCGGAATTCGCTTGAATTGGGCAAAAAACTGCCTGTTATGGGGGGGGGCGTCGCCGCGCGCGCATTTGTGTGGTCTGGGGAAGGGGCGGCCAGAGGTGAATTAAGCGGGATGGACACGCCCTCGCTTGCCCGTTAAATTCAGGTGTCTTTTCGTTATTCACTCGGGCTGGGGGCCTGGTGCGCGAGCTTATCGCGTAAATTTTTCATTCCACTGCGAAATGGAACTCCTGAACATGAATTATTTTGCTCGCGCGGCCATGTTGCCGCTATGCGCTCTGCTCTTCGTCGCGTGCAGTGACGACGCGACTTCCCAGGATGAACCCATCATCGAGGCGCCGGCGAACCCGGGAAACGACGGCATTTACGGGTTCGTCGACGGCTGTTTTTCGATGGACGCCCGCGAGGCGGGCTCGGTGGAGTCGCGGTTTTTGCAGGTCTCCGCAGAGGGCGACGGCTTCGCCTTTGCGACCCACGCCCAGGAAGACGCGGCCCCGTTTTTCATGAAGGCCTCCGACCTGGGGACCTATCTATTTTATGACGCCGACGGGCGCTATCTGGTCGTCGAAGACGCCGCCCAGTTTAAGGGCTTTGAGCGAAAAGATTCGCTGCTCTCCGACATTAAGACCCTGGACGATGATTATCTGCCGGGTGCCCAGTGGGAGCTTGAGGTGTCGGCCAAAGACGACACCCGTTTTCAGGTGCGCCATCTTAAGTCCGGGCATTATCTGACCGGCGAGGGCCTGGTCGAAGATGCCCAGGACGCCGACGTGATCACCCTGTACCCGGCCGAGGGTTGCGCCGAGTTTCCGGAGCTGTCGGTCGACGCCGAGGGTGAGGTGCGCACCGAGAAATTCGACGACGGCTCGGTCTTCGGCGTCGTCGAGACGCACAGCCATATCCTGTCGAATTTCGGGTTTGGCGGCGGCGGGATCTTCCACGGGTCGGCCTTTCATCCGCTGGGCGTGGAGCACGCGCTGGGCTCCTGTGAGATGTTTCACGGGGTCGACGGCCGAAAAGACCTCTTCGGGTTTGGCTATGACAAGGGCGACGACCTCGCCTCGGCCTCGCTTATCGGGGCGCTGGCCACCGGCATCCTGCCCGAGTTCAACCACCACACCGACGGCTACCCGACCTTCACCGACTGGCCGAGCGCCCACGATAGCTCCACCCACCAGACCGAATATTATAAATGGCTGGAGCGCGCGCGGCTGGGCGGGCTTCGCCTGATCGTGCAGCACGCCACGACCAACTCCAAGATCTGTGAGCTGCTCGCCGGCGACGGGGTCCAGCCGATTCGCTACCCCTGCAACGATATGGTGGCGGTCGACCGCATCTTCGAGGAGACCCGCCGCATGGAGCGCTATATCGACGCGCAGGCGGGCGGCCCCGGGGAGGGCTGGTTTCGCATCGTCGAGAGCCCCGAGCACGCCCGCGAGGTCATCAATGAGGGGAAGATGGCGGTGCTTTTGGGCATCGAAACCTCGAACCTCTTTGACTGCCTGCTGACCCCCTATTTGGGCATCGGTCGCTGCACCGAAGAGGACGTCGTGGAGGCCCTGGACTATTATTATGAGCAGGGCGTGCGCGCGATCTTCCCGGTCCATAAATACGACAACGGCTTCTCGGCGGGCGACGGGCACCGCGGCATCATCGAGCTGGGCAACTTTATTCAGACCGGGCATCACTCCAACTTCACCCTCGACTGCCCCGACGTCCCGGCGCGCTTTGACCACGGCGATGTGCAATTTGGCGGGCTCAATGAGCCGCGCGCCGATTATTTTGCCGCGCCCTATTTCGATATGAGCGCCTTTGGCGAAGCTCCCTTCGACACGCTCAAGCCGCATATCGGCATCCTCGCCCAGGGGCCGCTGGTCGGCGATTATTGCCAGAGCGCAGGGCTCACCGACCTCGGCGAGTTCTTGATTCACGAGCTGATGAAGCGCGGCATGATCATCGAGATTGACCACCTGCCGCGGCGCTCCTACCAGCGGGCGTTCGAGATTCTGAGCGAGAATGATTATCCGGCGTCGGGCTCCCACGGCGGCGATAATAACGGCGAGCTCTACGCCCTGGGCGGCGTGTCGAAGTTCAACTTCGGCGCCTGCGCGGACCCCAATGAGCCCGGCACGCGCGTGGCGGATATGGAGCGGCGCCTGGGCCTGATGGCCGACGCCGGCGTGTTTGAGGCCATCGGCTTCGGCTTTGACCTCAACGGTTTTGCCGGCGCGCCGGGGCCGCGATTCGGCGAGAAGAGCGTGTGCGCCGAGCAGCAGTCAAACCCGATCACCTACCCCTTTGCTTCCTTCGACGGCGGCGTGACCTTCACCGAGCCGAAGGTCGGCGAGCGGGTCATCGACTTTAATACCGAGGGCCTGGCGCATATCGGCATGCTCCCCGAGCTTATCGAAGATGTGCGCCGCGACGGGGTCACCGACGCCCAGCTCGAGCCGCTCTTTAAATCCGCCGAGGGGTATCTGCGCATGTGGGAGAAGTCGATTCAACGTGGCGCGGCGCTCTCCGAATAAGCGAGGTTGTCGCCCGAAAGAAAAAGCCCCCGCCGACCATCAGGTCGGCGGGGGCTTTTTCGCATACTCAGCGTGCGGGTCGGCGCGCGTTACGCGGTGGCCAACTCTTCCTCAGGCCCGCTGGGCCCGTCGGGGTCTTGGCTGGAGCCGAAGAGTCCCTTGAGGAATGTGGTGAATTTATCCATGAGCAGATAAACCACCGGCACGACCACCAGGGTCAGCACCGTCGAGGTGATAAGACCACCGATAACGGCCACGGCCATGGCGGACTTCTCGTCGCCACCCAGGGCGACCGGGGTCATACCGAAGATCATGGCCGCGGTGGTCATGAGAATCGGGCGCAGACGCACAACACCAGCGCGGACCAGCGCGTCGAAGGTGCTCATCCCTTCCTCGCGCATCAACTGGTTGGCGTAGTCAACCAGGAGCACCGCGTTCTTGGTCACCAGTCCCATCAGCATAATAAAGCCGATCATGGTGAAGATATTGAGCGTCATGCCGGTGACAAGCAGGGCGCCGAGCGCGCCGACAAAGGACAGCGGCAGCGCGATCATGATGGTCAGCGGATGCACGAAGCTCTCGAATTGCGAGGCGAGGATCAGGTAGATCAACACGATCGCCAGGATGAGGGCTTCGAGCATATAGCCCATGGACTGGGCCAGGTTTTTGGCCTGTCCGCTCAGCTCAAGGCGCACGCCGGGGAGCAAGACTTCCTCGGAGACCTGGTTGACGAGCTGGATAGCGTCGCCCATCGCGAGGCCCTCCAGGTTGGCCAAAACCGTGACCTGTCGACGACGGTTAAAGTGGTCGATCTGGGTCGGGCCCGTGCCCTCGCGCACCTCGACAATATTGGACAGCGGCACCAATTGTCCGGTGGTTGAGCGCACCGTGAGGTCCAGGATCTCGGTCGGGTTGAGGCGGTGCTCCTCGGCCAGGCGAACCTGGACGTCGTAGCGCTCGCCGTCGGTCGAGATCTCGGAGACCTTCTGGCCGGCGTAGAGCATACGGATGGCCGAGCCGACCATCGCCACCGGGACGTTGAACTCCGCGGCGCGCTCGCGGTCCACAAGGATCTGGACCTCGGGCTTACCGTCGCGAGAAGACTTGTCGACGTCGACAAAGCCGCCTTCTGCGTTAAGCCGCTCGATGAGGCGATCGGCCGACTCGTTCAGCTCGTCATAATTGTTGCCGAGCAAGAGGAATTGCACGTCGCCCTGGCGCTCGCCGCCGCCGCCGATACCACCGGCGGGCTCAACAGCGATCTTTGCGCCTTTGAGGCTGCTGACCTCTTTTCGCACATGCTCCATGGCGTCGTTCTGGGTGAAGCTTCGCTCGGAGCGGTCGATAAGGTTGACGCGGATGCGACCCTTGTGGACTTCCTGCTGGGCGCCACTACCCATGGTCGCGAAGGTGAGCTCGACGCCAGGCATCGCCTGCACGCGCTCGGTCACCGTCTCGACGTATTCCATCGTGGTCTCCAGCGGGGTACCCGCGGGCATCTCCACGAAGATCTCGAACTCGCCGTTATCTTCGGCGGGCAAGAACTCGAAGGGGATAAGACCCGCCAGCGCGATCGCCGCGACAAAGGAGCCGATACCGAGCGCGAGCGTGGTGATCGTGTGGCGCAGCGCGAAGTTGACGATCTTCTCGTAGATATTGTCGATGGCGACCATGATCTTCTCGATCATGGCGCTGATCTTACCCTGCTTATGCTCGACCTTGAGCATCCGCGCCGAGAGCATCGGCGTGATGGTGAACGCGACGAACAGCGAGATGGTCACCGCGAAGGCAACCGTCAGACCGAATTGGAAGAAGAAGCGCCCAAGGATACCCTTCATTGTCGCGACCGGCACGAAAACCGCGACCAGTGAGGCGGTAATCGCCAGGACGGCCAGCCCGATCTCAGCGGTACCGTCGAGCGCCGCCTGAATCGCGCTTTTGCCCATCTCCAAATGGCGATGGATATTCTCGATAACGACGATGGCGTCATCGATAAGGATACCGATCGACAGCGTCATCGCGAGCATGGTCATCGTGTTGAACGTGAAGCCCATCATATAGATGAAGGCCACCGTGGCGATGACCGAGGTCGGCAGCGCCAGCGCCGAGATGAAGGTCGCTCGCCAGTCACGCAAGAAGAGCATGATGATCAAGATGGCGAGGATGGCGCCGAAGACCAGGTCGAACTTAACCGCGTCGATGGACGCCTCGATGCGCACCGAGTTATCCACTGGCACCGTCAATTCGATGCCTTCGCCCAGCAGGGGGCGGATCTCCTCGATCTCTTCACGCACCAATTTTGCGACCTCAACGGTGTTACCACCCGACTGCTTCTGGATGGTCAAAGAGACCGCGGATTCGCCGTTGAGCGCCGCGTGCGAGCGCTTCTCTTCCTGGGCGTCCTGCACATCGGCGACGTCGGAGACGCGCACGACACGCCCGGAGATCTTGGCGATCACCAGGTTGCCCAACTCTGCGGCGCTGAAGACCTCACCCTCGGTTTTAATCGAGAACTCGGCGCCGCCGTATTCAACGCGGCCGCCGGGAATCGCGATATTCTGGGCGCCAATGGTCTGGGCGACGTCCTCGACCGCGATGCCGTAGCGCTGCAGGGCGATGGGGTCGAGCTTGACCTGGAACTCACGCTCCTGACCACCGACGATGTCGATATTACCGACGCCCTGGATCGTCTGGATCCGCGTCTTCACGACCTCATCGGCGATACGGGTCAGCTCACGGACCGACTCCGGCCCGGAGACCACCAGCGACAAGATCGGGGCCGCGCCGATATCAAACTTCTGAATAATCGGCGGGTCGATATCTTCGGGCAAATCACCGAGCACCGACGCGACCTTATCACGCACGTCCTGGACGGCCTGGTCGACGTCGCGGTCGAGCTCGAATTGGACCATCACCATACCGACGTTCTCGGAGCTCGTGGAGCGCAGCTCCTCGATGCCGCTGACGGAGTTGATGGCCTCCTCAAGGACGTCGATGACCTTGGTCTCCACGGAGCCCGGGTCCGCGCCGGGATAAATCGTCATGACCGTGACGAACGGGAATTCAACTTCGGGATATTCGTCGACACCGACCTTTGGATAGGCCCAGATGCCGAAAACAAAGAGCGCCAGGATCATCATGGTCGTAAAGACCGGGCGCGTTACACTAACGTCTGATAATTTCATTTTTCACCTTCGTCGCTATCCGCGGTTTGAGTGTCAGCCTGCGCGTTCGGGGCGTCTGCTGCTTTGGCGGCCGGAACGGCGGCGGCTTCGTCGCCGCGGGCGAGTTCATTCTTAGAGAGCGTGACCTTGGCAAACATGCCGGAGCGCACCTTAAGATCGCTATTGTCGAGCTCAGCGAGCACGTCGAAGGCGCGCGAGTGCGGGGCGATCATCGGGTTGATGCGCGTGACCGGCAGCTCCATCGACTCATCGAGCGCGTCGACGCGCACATAGAGGGTGTCGCCGACCGAAACCTGGCTGCTATATTGCTCGGGAATCGAGACCCGAAGGTTGAGCTTCTGGACCTCGGCGAGCATCAAAAGCGGCGCGGGCGACGGGGCGGCGAAGTCGCCGGCGGCGGCGTCAACCATGGTGATGACGCCGTCGTAGGGGGCGCGGATAAGCGCGTCGCCCAGGGCGGTGCGCGCCATGCTCACGCCGACCTTGGCCTGGGCGAGCTGGGCGCGGGCGCCGGCGAGCTGACCGGTGAGTTGGTCGAGCTGGCTGGCGGCGATGGCCTCGTCTTCGCGCAGCTTGGTGGCGCGCTCGAACTCGACCTGCAGGGTGTCGACCTGGGCCTGGGCGGCGTCACGCGCGGCCGCGGCCTGGTTCACCTGAAGGCGGTAATTTTGGGCGTCGATATTGATGAGCTTGTCGCCTTTCTCAACGCGCTGACCCTCCACGACATAGACCTCGCGGATGATCCCCGGCACGCTCGCCGCGACCTTGGTGGTGCGCTGGGGCTCGAAGGAGCCGGTGAAGCGGCGGCTCGTGGTGTCGTTCTCAAGCGTGGGCTTCTGGGTTGCGGCGGTCGACTTTTTCGACGCCTCGGCTTTCGGCGCATCGGCCTTGGCGCTCTTGGTCGGCAAGTCGACCTTTTCTTCGTTTTTATCGCAGCCGGTCACGCCTGCGGCGAAGATCGCGACGCAGAGCAAGGCGGTCATTTTCCATCGATTCTGGGTCATTTTCATTGGTTTACTCCTTCGAGCAAGCTCTCGACCGTCAACGGGCGACCCGTCGCGTAGATGAACTCGGTATTCTTTATAAGTGTCTGATAAAGCGCGTTATTTTGATTGTTCTGGGCTTCGGTGAGCGCGGATTGCGCGGCGAGCAAATCGGTGGGCGTCGACTCACCGGCTTCGTAGCGCACGGTCTCGATGCGATAGGCTTCCTCGGCCTGGGCGACCGCCTTGGTGGCGACCGAATAGCCTTCGGCGGCCGATTGCACGTCATACCAGGCGCTGCGCACCTGCAGGCCAATCTGGCGACGCGCCTGGGTGTAGGCGGAGTCGAGCTGCAGGCGCTGGGCGCGCGCGGCGTCGACGTCATAATAGTCGGCGCCCCATTTCCAGATATCCCAGCTCGCGGCCAGCCCAACAAATGCGCTGTCGCTGCCGGCTAATCCCTGGCCTTCGGAGTGCGAATATTGGGCCATGGCGACGACCTGCGGGATATAATTTCCCTGCTTAACCTTGATGGCCTGGTCCGCCTGCTGCATCTGCAATTTGAGCTGCTGAAGCTCGGGGCGCGCGTCGAGCGCGGCCTCCACGGCGGCATCGGGGGACCCGGAGACGTCGGGAAGATCGACTTGGCCCAGCGGGCTGGCGTCGATGGGCTCGCTGGGGTCGGCACCAAGCGCGACCGCCAGCGCGGAGCGGCTGATGCGCATGGCGGCCTTTAAATTGGCGACCTCTTGTTTGGCCGCAGCCACCGCAACTTCGATGCGCAGCTTGTCGGCTTTCTTAGCGGCGCCGGCGGCGACCAATGCCTCGAGCTGGCTGACCTGGGCGTTGAGGCGCTCGACCGACTGATTGGCCGTATCGAGCGAGGCCTGGACCTGAAGCAGGCGGAAATACGAGACCGCGGCCTGGTTGGCCAGGTCACGCTCGGCCTGAGTGAGCTGCTTTTCCGCAACTTCTTCGCCGATCACCATCGCCTTATGCCCGTGATAGACCATCCACAAGGGGGTCAGCGGCTGGGCCAGGGTGATCGAGGCGCTCCAGGTAAATTGCGAGCGAATCACGGTCGGCTCGGCCGGGGCGGCGAACATGCCGGCGATGATCTGCTCATAGGGCGTCGACGGCGGCGGAAGTTGGGGGGCGTCGCCGCCGCCCATGCCGATGTCGAAGGCGAGCTCTTCGTTCCACAGTTGGGCGGAAGCCTCGGCGGAGAGCGTCGGGCCGAATCCGGCGCGTGCTTTCTTGCGGTTCGCCTCGGCGACCTTCATCGCGGCGCGGGCCTGCTCGAGGTTCGGGTGCTTGCCCGTGGCTACGTCCAGGGCCTCCTGGAGGCTGATGCGCGGGACCGACTCAAGCGGGGCGGACTCGCGACCACCCGCCTGCGAGGGGCTCTCGACAACCTTTGTTTCTCCTGCCTGGGCCGGGGCGTCCTGGGCCGCCTCGTCCTGAGCGCTCGCCAGCGCCGGCGCTGCAAGCAGCGTCAGGGCCGCGGCGACTGCGCCAAGATGCTGCTGCGCACTTCTTCGCATGCGGCGCCGGTTAGGAAGATCTCCAGCAACTGGTCGATTTTGGGCTTGAGCGGATACGGGCCGTGAATTGCCCAATGCATCACCACCGAGTGCAGATGCCCGCCCAGTGCCATCGAGTAGAGCTCCGCCGGGTTGGGCCTGAGCACGCCCTCGTCGATGCCGCGCTGCATCAGCGCGATCATCGAGCTGCGCATGGTCCGATAGTGGTCCATATACGCGCTCTCCATCTCGCAGCCCACCGCGCCCATCGGCGTGTTCGCCATGCCGGCCAGGAAGAACTCGCGTGTGTCCTCGGCCATCTTCGCCATGCCGTAAAATGTCCATTTCAGTCTCTTCGTGAAGTGAAGCTCCACCGGCGGCTCGCTCTGGAAGATCTCCGCCATGCGCTCGCCGACCTGCACCCAGAGGGTGTGAAGGATGTCTTCTTTGTTCGAGAAGTGTTTGTAGAGCGCCGAGGTCGAGTAGTCCGCTTCCTGAGCGATATCCTCGACCGTGAGTGCGCGTCCCTTCTGATTGAAGACGCGCGCTGCCGCTTCGAGAATCATTTCCCTTGCCTCGGAGCGACCGAGACGCTGCCGCGTGGGTTGGGTCATTTTTTTCCCGTTTGTGTAGGTCATTTAAAAGCTGGTGATTTTCATTTTCATGCATGCTGAAGCTCCTTGGATGCATTCTTATTTTGGGTCCCATACCATCCAGGCATATGGGGTATATTTTGGGGGTTAATCAGCATCCCCTAAGCGTTTGTCGATTCGTCGAAGGCGTCATGGGAGTCCTTGAGGGCTCAAATGGGCGCAGAATACCGTGAATTGGGAGCTGAGCCGGTTCTATTTGCGCCAGCCTTCATTGCGATCGCCCTTCGTAGGTCTTCTCGAGAGGCTCGAGCCGATGCTTTCGCTGATGGTGAAATAGTTTTCACCTGTGGCGAAAGCTCAGTTGACGCGAGTAATAGAGACTTTGAATTCGTCTGTCAATATTCTTTCGCCACTGGGTAATGTTTGTTTGCTGCTGGTGAAGGGTTGTTCACCTGTGGCGCGCATAGGGTCGGTCATTCCAACTTATGAGTGGACCAAATTAATCCTGGGGGGGCACGATTTTCGACGATGGTGCACAAAAAAAAGACCCCAATGCATTGGCTCTCGCCGCTGCATCGGGGTCTCTTCTTCGTAGTTACGTCGGGTTTTGTTGCTTCTTCGTCGGCTGCTCAGGTTTCAAGTGAACAATCGGCGTCGGAAATATTTTGTCAAAAACCTATGCGGGCCATGCGCTTTCGGGTTCTGGCTGGCGGGCCAGAAGGCGTCCGCGTCGTTTCCGCATGGAGCAAGAGCTATGAGTTTCTTTTATGGTTTTTTAAGCCATGTCCAGACTCTTTAGAACCCACTCGGTTTGAGACTTTCCGAAACGGAGCGTCCCATCGCGACTACAAATTTGATTATGGTAACGGGGCGGTGATGGTCAAGTTATTCTTTTGATTTCAGTGGGTTATGGGTCTTTGCCTTCGGGGTATCGCGCGAGGGAGCGTTTGGTCGGGGCGCTCAGAGAAGCAGAGCCGAGAGACAAAAAAAAGACCCCAATGCGTTGGCTCTCGCCGCTGCACCGGGGCCTCTTCTTCGTAGTTGCGTCGGGCCTTTGCTCCTTCGTCGGTTGCCCAGATTTCAAGTGGACAATCTGCGTCGGAATTTACGGTCAGAAACTTATGCGGGCTGTGCGCTTTCGGGTTCTGGCTGGCGGGCCAGAAGGCGTCCGCGTCGTTTCCGCATGGAGTGAGAGCTACGAGCTTCCTTCCATGGTTGATTACGCCATGTCCGGATTCTTTGGAACCCACTCGGTTTGAGACTATTCCAAAACGGAGCGTCCCATCGCGACTACAGATTTGATTATGGTGACGGGGCGTCGAGGGTCAAGTTCTTCGTTTTATTTCAACAGGTTATGAGGTTGTGTGTCCGGCTGTTTTGACGCGCGATGGTCGCGGGGATTGCCGCCCGGAGCGACGCGGCTATGGTTTTAGAAGACCAAAATAGGCCCGGGAGAGCGATATCGTCGGGGGCATTCAGTTGCCGCCGGCCGGCCGCATGACCATTTGCCCACGTATATTGAATGCCCTGTGATTGGACCCTCCATGAATCCGACCCGCCTGGTTGCGCTGATTCCGATGATGGTCTGTGTCGCCAACGCGGCGCCGGCGTTGGCCCAATCGCCCGCGCGTGATGCGCCGACAAAAACGCGGCCTCCGCTGCCATTGCCCGAGCCCGAACCGGAACCCGAGGCGCGCCAGGGCTCGTTGGCCACCCGGCAGTTGGTGTGGAAAGACGAATGGAGCGGCATCCGAAGCTGGGAATACCCCAGCGCGCTGGTGCTGATGGCTGGCGGGTTCAGCGCCCGATTTTTGGTGCGCCCGCCGCCGGCCAACTGGGTCGGAACCTCCGATTTTGAGCAGAGCGTGCTCGACCACCTGGCCGTGCGCTCAAACCCCGCCAATGAAAATATTCGCAAGGCCAGCGACCTGAGCTTCTACGGGGCGATGGCCTATCGCCTGGTGGATTCGGCGCTTCTACCGGGACTCTTGCACGACAATAGCTGGGACGTGGCCTGGAAGATGTCCTGGATCGACTTCGAGTCGCTCGCGGTGGTGGCGGCGGTGGAGTGGGGGACCCAGATATTTGTCGGGCGAGTGCGGCCAACAGGCGTCAACTGCTCCGACCCCCAGCGCGAGGGGCACCTGTGCGACCCCGAAAACGTTGAATACACCCGCAGCTTCATCGCCGGGCATACCGCCACGGCCACCGCTGTGGCCGGCCTAACCTGTCTGCACCACGGGCATCTTCCCCTCTATGGTGGCGGGCTCGCCGACGACATCGCCTGCGGCCTAATGATCGTGAACGCCGTGGGAAACGGCCTCGCCCGGGTGGCCAGCGAGCAGCACTACCCCTCCGATATGTTGCTCGGTTGGGGTATGGGTGTCGCGGCAGGCTGGGTGCTTCCGCGCGTTCTTCATTACGGCTGGGGCGAGCCCGACCCGGTCGAGACCGTCGGCCTGCCGGAACTCGTGGATGAGCCGCCCGCCTTTGTCTTCTCCGTCTCCCCCACCATCTTTGACACCCGTCCGGGCCTGACGCTCCTCGGCACCTTCTAAGCGCCGCCGCCCTGGGCCCACCTTGTTCACCCGTTCCCGGTGCTTAGCCTTGATGCGGTGTGGTTCTAAGTCCTTGATATGATTGGTTTTATTGTTGGGGTTGTGCGTTCTCTATTCAACATCGGCCGCAACGGCCAGTCAATCATATCCAAGAGGAGGCTCAGATGAGCGTTTCCGGAACACCACGAGACGGAGAAGGCTATAAGCCCTCCGATCATATACACGCGGAGCATCCGCAGGGGTTGCGCAATCGCGAGACCCATTACGAAGTCTTTCAGGAAGAGTTCGACGCATCCAAATCAAATATCGAAGTCGTCGATAAGGACACCGCGGAGGTCATCGCGGGCGGCTCGATGGTCGGGGTGGTGCTCGGGGCGGGGGCGGCGACGCTGGGTATCCTGGGGTTGATCGGCTTTATGCCGATGCTCTTTACGACCATCGGCATGGTCGCGGTGGGCGCCGGGTTGATCATCGCCGGCGGCAGCATGGGGGCCAAATATTCGGACATTCTGAGTAGCAGCACGTCGGACACCTCCAGCGGGGCGGTGCAGGCCGGCGGTGGCATCACCGCCGAGACGATCGGCGGCGCCGCGGGCGTCGCGCTCGGGGTGCTGGCGATGATGGGGGTGGAGAGCCTGACGCTCATCCCGGTCGGGTTGATCGTCCTGGGCGGCGCGATGGCCTTCGGGGCCGCGGCGACCATGCATCTGAGTCGCCTGGTCATCTCAGCCTCCGGGGCGCCGCGCTTCAAGCAGCGGGTGGCCAATGAGTCCATCAAGGGCGGGGCGTTTATGCAGATGGTCGCCGGGCTTGGCGCGGCGGTGCTAGGCGTGCTGTCCCTGCTGGGCGTGGGGGCCGGTTTTACCTTCGGGCTCGTCGGGGTGATCGCGCTCGGCGGCGGGTTGTTGCTCAGCGGCCTGGCGGTCGGCGGCAAGCTCATCAATATGCTCTATAACGACGACTCCCACGCGAAGGCGAAGGTCTCGGGGCGCCCGGTCTACCGGGAGTATCACTCCAGCGCGGACAGGCGACCGGTCTGAACTTCGGCGCATATCGCGTCATCTTAGGTGGCGTCGACACCGCTCCGGCATCTTCTCCCAGGGGTGCCGGGGCGCAATGTTGGGGGGGGCGACTCCGGGGCAAGGGCGCTCGGCGAGGAGAAGTCGGCTAGGGTGCGGCGGAAGACTTCAAAATTTAGCGCGGCTGATGTAAGCATAGGGCGATTGGGGCGCTCAATCGAGGCGCCCGTCGAACCTTCCCTCCGAACGTCCGCACTGTCGGCACTGATTCGCCAAGGCGATCCCTATGAGCGCGCTAATTCGTTTTAAAGTTTCTGTCCCAAATCCCCACACCCATCTGCTGCATATTCGCCTCGAAATCGAGGGGCTCGGCGAGGTTGAGTCCGTCGACGTATGCATGCCGGTGTGGAGCCCGGGGAGTTATCTGGTCCGGGAATACGCGCGTCACGTGCAGAACCTGCGCGCCTTCGACAGCGACGGCGACCGCCGCCGCGTGCAAAAGGTAGACAAGGCCACCTGGCGCATCGACGCCGCCAATCGCAACGCCCTGGCGGTCGAATACGAGGTCTTCGCCCACGACCTCAACGTGCGCGGCAACCACGTCGACGACACCCACGCCTTCTTCAACGGCGTCTCGACCTACCTCTACCCCAAGGGGCGCACCGACGAAGAGGTCGAGGTCGAGATCGTGGCACCCGAGGGTTCCGGGTGGGATGTTTATACCGGCCTGGAGCCGGTCGGCGTGACCCAGCAGCGCTTCCGGGCGCCGAATTTCGACATCCTCTTCGACTGCCCGGTGCAGATGGGCGTGCATCGCCCGATCGAATTCGAGGTCGAGGGAAAGACCCACCAGATGATCTTATGGGGGGAGTCGAACGTCGACCGCGACGCCCTGCGCGAGGACCTGCCGAAGATCGTCGAGGCCAACCGGGCGCTCTTTGGCGAGCTCCCCTACGAAGATTATCTCTTCATCACCCTGCTCAGCGACACCGGCGGGGGCGGGCTTGAGCACCTGAACTCGACCGCCTTGCTCTACGCGCGCAACAACCTGCGCCGCGGCGACAAACCCGGCAGCCGCCAGGACGGCTACCTCGACTTCTTGCGCCTGGTCTGCCACGAGCATTTCCACGCGTGGAACGTCAAGCGCATCCGCCCCGAGGTGCTGGGGCCCTTCGATTATCAGAACGAAAATTACACCCGCGACCTGTGGACCGTGGAGGGCGTCACCAGCTATTACGACACCCTGGGCCTGCTGCGCGCGGGTTTCCTCGACGCGAACTCCTATCTGGAGCGTCTGCTCGAGCGGATCTTTCACTACGAGCAAATCCCCGGGCGATTCCAGCAATCCTTGGAGGAGTCGAGCTATAACGCCTGGATTAAGCTGTACCGACCGGACGAAAATACGGTCAACTCCACGGTCTCCTATTATCTAAAGGGAGAGCTGATCTGCGCGCTGCTCGATATGAAGATTCGGGTGGAGACGGGCGGGGAGAAGTCGCTCGACACCGTCCTGCAGCATCTGTGGGAACATTATTTTAAGGCCGACGGTTCTGGCTACCCCGAGGGGGGCTACGCCCAGATCATCGAGGACGCGACCGGCGTCGAGGTCGATGGCTTCTTCAACGCCTATATCCGCGGGGTGGACCCGATCAATTGGGACACCTACCTGGCCCCGATGGGGCTTGAGATTGAGCGGGTCTGCGCGGCGCCGACCAAAGGCTGGTTGGGCGCGAAGACCTCGAATAAAAATGGGCAATTGCTCGTCAGCGCAGTGCCGACCGGCTGCCCCGCGCAGGCCGGCGGCATCTACCCTGGCGATGAGATCATCGCCATCGACGGCGCCAAAGTTACCGGCGAGAACTTCGCCCAGCTGCTGGGCGATAAAGCCCCGGGCGACCTGGTCAGCTTCCACCTCTTTCGCCGGGGCGTGTTGCGCGAATATAGGGTCGAGCTGGGGACGCCGCCCGCCGACACCTACCGGCTGCGCACCCGCGAAGATGCGTCCGACAGCGCGCGCCGCGCTCTGCGCGATTGGTTGGGCACCGACGCGATCGACGCCGAATTTGTTGGATGATGCATCCCGAATGAATCACACGAGGGCGACTCGCCGATGAGTCCAGACGCGCGGGCGCACCTCGAACGCGGCATTGAAACGCAAGGAATATAGATAATGAAACGCATGACTCAGCAGGCCCCATCGACTCGCCCGGCGCATCATATGCGGCGAATCGCGGCGGTTTTCCTGCTCATGATACTCTCCGTCGGGAGCGTGAGCCCGGTCGCCGCCGCGCCCCCTGAGGGCGCGAGCGCTTCGGCCGCCGCTCCTCGAACCCCGGGCGCTGCGTCGACCCTGTCTCAGCAGATCGGCCAGGAGATCTACAGCCCCTTCTGCCCGGGCAAAACCCTGGAGATGTGCCCGTCGGGCCAGGCCTCCGAGGTGCGCCAGGACATCCAGGAGATGGCGCTCCAGGGCATGCCGAAGCAGGAGATCATCGACACGATCGTCGGTGATATCGGCGAGAAATACCGCGTGGTCGCGCCGCCGGCGGAAGACGATTATATGCTGCTCGGCATCATCTTCGCGGCGCTGCTGTTGTGCCTGGTCGCGATCTATTTCTTCGGCTGGCGCGGGCGCAAAAAAGGTGGCCTCGACGACGGTGAGGAGGCTGTGTCTGCCGAGGACCTCTCCGAGGAAGACCGCCTCTATCTCGAAGAATTGCGCGGCGAATATCTCGAGTAAGCGCTTGAAGTCGAACGAAAAGAGGCTGGCCCGGATTGCTCCGAGCCAGCCTCTTTCTTTTATGCGCCGTGATGCGTCTTACTCTTTGGCGTCGTCTTCGGCGGCGGCGTCTTCGCCCGGATCCTGCTCGGTGGTGAGCAGGCCGAGGCGGTCGCGCAGGATATCGCCGAGCTTGGCGGTCGCGCCCTCATCGTCGGAGTATTCGCGCGCGGTGGTCTCTTCGAGTTCGTCGCGCTTGAGCGACAAGCCGATGCGCTGGTTCGCCCGGTCGAAGCTGACCACCAGGGCCTCGACTTCCTGCCCGGGGCGCACCACCTGCTGGACATTCTCGACGCGCTCAGGCGCCAACTCCGAGATATGAATCAGGCCCTCAACGCCCTCGCTGATCTCGGCAAACGCGCCGAAGTCGGTGATGCGAGTGATGGTGACCTTGATCTTTTTGCCCGGCTTGGCCAGGTCCGCGGCGTCCTGCCAGGGGTCGTTGCTCAACTGTTTAATGCCGAGCCCAAGGCGCTGATTCTCGACGTCGACGTCGAGGATCTTTACCTCGACCGACTCACCGACCTTATAGAGGGTGTTGGCGTCGTCGACCTTCTCGTTCCAGGAGATATCGCTGATATGCACCAGCCCCTCGACCCCGGCGGCGACCTCGACGAAGAGGCCGAAGTCGGTGATCGTGCGGATCGGGCCGCTGACGACCTCGCCGGGCTTGAGCGTCTCGGTCAGCTTCACCCAGGGGTTCTCCTCGAGCTGCTTGACCGACAGGCTCAGGCGGCGGCTGTCGGTGTCGACGCTCAAGATCTTGACGCGCACTTCCTGCCCGAGCTCGAGGACCTCGCGGGGGTGATGAATCCGCTGGGTCCAGGACAGCTCGGTCACGTGCACCAGGCCCTCAAGGCCGGGGGCAATCTCGATAAACGCGCCGAAATCCGCCAGGCTCACGACCTTGCCGCTGACGATATCGCCGGCGGCGTATTTCTCTTCGATGTCGGTCCAGGGGTTGTCCAAAATCTGCTTTCGCCCCAGGCTCAAGCGCTTCTTCTTGGGGTCGAAATCAAGCACTGTCACTTTGATCTCGTCACCCGGGCGCACCATCTCCGACGGATGGTCGATGCGCCCCCAGCTCATATTCGAGATATGCAGCAGGCCGTCCATGCCGCCGATGTCGACGAAGGCGCCGTATTCTTTGATATTTCGCACCACGCCGGTGAAGACCTGGCCGGGCTCGATATCCTCGACGATCTGCTTGCGCTGCTCCTTGCGCTTTCCTTCTAAAAGGTTGCGCCGGCTCACCACCACGTTACAGCGTTTCTCGTCGAATTGGATGATCTGGAATTTCTCGCGCCGCCCCAGGTAGGGCGAGGCGTCGTTGACGCGGTGGATGTCGATCTGGCTCTTGGGGCAAAAGGCGCGCACGCCGATATCCACCGACAGGCCGCCTTTGTTGAAGCCGACAATATCGCCCTCAACGACCGCGTTCTCGGCGGCCATCGTCTTCATCTTCTCCCACAAGCGCAACTGCGCCGCCTTGCGCACCGACGCCTTCCACATCCCGGCCCAGGGCTGCTCCACGAGCAACTCGACTTCTTCGCCCGCCGCGTAGGGGAAGCCCTGGTCGAACTCGTCGAGATCCACGCGGACCCGGGTCCCCGAGGCGGTCTCAAATTCGAACCCCTCATCGGTTTTCTCGGCGAATTTCGCCAGCGTGAAGGTATTGTGCAGGGAGTCGTCGGTCTGGGTCATCTCTTGTGCGCTCTGTGTCATCGCAGGTGGCCGGGGAAACGGAGTGTTTTAGTCGCATGAACTCATCCTATGTCTACTAATGCGCTGCGCCTCATTCTGTCAATTCCTGCACGCTTTATTGCGCAGTCTGCAGGGGTTTGGGGCGTTTTAATGCGCGGTACGCGCCGGGGTTTTGGTAGGCGCCCAAAGAAAGTTTGGGCTTTCTGCTTGACTTCTTCGCTGGCGTGCTAAGTTATTCACCCCATCGGTATTAATTGCGAATCTTCGTCTATGTCGACCCTCGATGGGGTCGGGCGTTTTATAGAGGAAGAAATTTATTGAAGTAGCGCGCCTGCACGGCGCGACACTCCAATTAGCCAGTGAGTTGTATTTTATTTATAAAACCCATCAGAAAGGATCAAAATGAGTTTTTCGGCGACGCGCACAGAAGCGACCCAACCCAGCCCGCTGCACAATTATAACGGGCCTCTGGTGGAAAAGCGGACCCGGACTCATAAATCGGCGAGGCGAGCACCCGCGGGCAGGGATGTTTCGGTGGGGTTGCTCGACCTTGCGACCGCCAACCGACTCTCCAGCGTCAACGCGACCGCGGACGGAGACGCCGTGTCGACCTATATGGCGCGTCTGCACCGGGTCGAGCCCCTGGAGGCCGCCGAGCAACACCTGCTCGCCTGCCGCTATGTGGAAGAGGGCGATATGGACGCGGCCAAATTATTGGTGCTGACCAACCTGCGCCTGGTCGTGAAATTGGCCAAAGAATATAAGCGTCGCTGGGTTGATATGCTCGATCTCATCCAGGAAGGCAACGTGGGCCTGGCCGAGGCGGTGACGCGTTTTGACCCGCATCGGGGCGTGAAGTTTACCAGCTACGCCCAGTATTGGGTGCGCGCGATGATCCTGAATTACCTGATGAATTTTGTGCACCCGGTGCGCATCGGTGGGTCACGGGCGGGGCGGAAGTTATTCTATAATCTCAAAAAAGCCCGGCGCGAGTTGACCCGGCGCGGGATCAAGCCGACCTCCGAGCAAGTGGCCGAGTATTTGGAGGTTGATGTCAGCGAGGTCGTTCGGGTGGGGACGCAACTCGACGCGCCGCCGGTGGCCCTCGACGCGCCGGCCAAAGGCTACGATGGCACGACCGTCGGGCAGTTGCTCGCCAGTGACCGAGTGGGCCCGGAGGAGGCCGTCGCCCGGCACGAGATCTCCTCGCAGATTGAGAAGGTGATCCGCGACTTCGGCGAATCCCTGACGCGCCCGCGCACCCGCGCCATCTGGCACGAGCGGATGATTGTCGATGACGCCAAGACCCTCAAAGAGTTGGGGCGCGACTGGGATGTGTCCAAGGAGCGTATTCGTCAGGTGGAGGCCGAGATTCGCTCGGAGTTCAAATATTATCTGCTCGACAATCTCGGCGATGATGTCGAGCTCGAGTGGCTTGAGGTCTGAGACGTCCGCCCGCCCGCCTGGCTTCGAGATTCGGGGTCAGCGGGCGGGCTTTAGGCACAGGAGCGCGCAGGTGCCGCGGGTTGGGCGCGAGGTCACTTCTAATGTGCCGCCCATGCGCGTCATCAGTTTTTTGCTGATCGTCAGGCCGAGGCCGGTGCCGCGATGCGGGGGTTTGGTGGTGAAGAATGGCTCAAATATATGCGCGATATTCGCCGGGGAGATGCCCCCGCCGGTGTCGCAGATATTGATGAAAACCGCCCCTTCCTGCTGGTAGACCGAGATCTTAAGTTCGCGCTGGGCCCGCTCCACCTCTTGGAGCGCCTGGGCCGCGTTGATCAGCAGGTTGAGCAGAACTTGGCCGAGCCCCGACTCGTAGCCGATGATCGGGGGCACCTCACCGAAATCGCGAATCACCTGGGTGCTGGAGGGTAACTCATCGCCGAGCATTTGGATGGTCGACTCTAGAACGTCAATGAGCTCCACCGGGTAGGGGGCTTCGTATTCTTCGCGGGTAAAGAGGCGCAGGTTCTCGACGATATCGCGAATCCGCATGCTGCCGCGGTGAGCGACCTCGAGGCTATGCTTGATGTCTTGCATAGAGGTGATCAGCTCCTGGCGGTGCTCCGGCGCGAGCGGCAGCTCGGGCGGGGTGTCCTCGATGAGCGCCAGATCGCCGATGACCTCCTCGAGCGCCAGGTCGAGGTGACCAGAAATAAAGGCCAGGGGGTTATTGATCTCGTGGCCGATGCCCGCCGCGAGCGTGCCAGCGGCGAGCATACGGTCGAGCTGCATGGTCTTCGACTGCAGCTCTTTTCGGGCTGAGATGTCGCGCAGCACCGATATGACGGCCGCTTGATTGGCGTAAAGACCCCGATAATGGGCGGTCTCGACCAGGATGACTGTGCCGTCTTTGCGCCGAATTTGATGCTCCTCAAAGGGCGTCATTGTGGTATTCGGGTTGGCGTGTGCGATCCGCTCGGGCAGCGAGGCGATATCCTGATCGCGGGCGATATCTCGAATCGGTACCGCGCAGAGCTCCTCGGGGGATTGATACCCCAGCAGCCTCGCCAGGGCCGGGTTGGCGTAGAGGATTTTCAGATCCCGGTGGATGAGAATGCCGTCGGGGGAATTTTCGCTAAGCGTGCGAAAGCTCTCTTCGGAGCGTCGAAGCATCTCGATGGCCTGGGTGCGCTCGGAGATATCGGTGACCGCCACCAGGGAGGCTTCGTAACTTTCTAGGTCTTCCATTCGAATTGGCCGAGTTGCGACAAGTGTCAGGAGGGCGTGGCCGTCACGATGTCGAAACTCGTGCTCGAAGACGTCGGCCACGCCGAGCGCGCGCCGGGCGAGGTTCTCTCGCGCCGCCGCCGCCCATTGAGGGGTCATAAAATCAAACAGTTCTTCGCCGATCATTTTCTCGACGCGATACCCGAGCATCTTCGCCATGCGCTGATTTACATAAAAAATGCACCCTTCCAAATCGCATAGGAGGACGCCCTCGTCGATGGACTCCACGATGAATTCGAAGGAGGGCATCGACCAGCCTTTAGAAAGTCGGCGCTTGGGATCCGTGTTTTCAGGGTCGACGTTGGGAGGCATCGGGCTCAGGGCATATCATCGCGACGATATTGGGCGTTAGTCCCGAATAGCGGCGCTCTCGTTGGGTATCATTAGAGCCCTACTATGCCCGCAGAGTCTGTGATTGTCGAGAGAAATAGGGGGTGATCGGCCGGCGTGAGCGGCGCTTGGCGCGCTGATATGACAGATGTCATGGGTTGGGGCGAAGTGATTCGAGGTAGGCAAGGGCCTGGTCGAATTGGTGCTCGTTGAAGACCTCGATGCCGTGGCGGCGCAGCAGGGCGGTGGTGATGCCCATGCCGGGGACCAGGGCCGAGGTGGCGGAGCCGTCAGCCTGGGGCAGGGTGTTGTAGATTCGCTGGCTTCCGCAAGAAGGGCTCTTCGACTTGAGGATCGCGACACGGATGCCTGCTTTCTGGGCAACCTCGAGGGTCGCCTGCGCGCCGGCGAGGAACGCCGCGCTTACGTCGTCGCCGGTTTCATCCAGGATCCGCGCCTTGCCGTCGAGGACATCGTCGCCGTTGGCGTCCACGATCTGGGCGGGCGGGCGCGGGGTGCCGAGGCCGCCGGCGACCTCCGGGCAGAACGCGACCACGCGGCCCTCGGCGCGCCACTGGGCCAGGATTTTCGCCCCGCTTTCGGAATGCCCTCCGTCATAGCGCACGCGCTGCCCGAGCAGGCAGGCGCTGACCAGGACTTTCGTTTGTTCGATTTCTATTGTCATTTTTTGGGGCTCGGGGATGCGAGTGTTGGCAGTGTTGCTTGCCGCGAAAAAAGCGCGATTGTACAGCGCACAGGCGACCTTATGGCGAACCGTCGCTGCGCGTGGGCTGGGCTGGCTGTCTTGACAAAAATACCCAAAACACCAAGTGTATCCGGGCCGGGCTTCTGGTCTGCACCGTTGGTTTTCGGTCGGATTTAGGAGTGTGGAATTGGTTGCGGTTACGGCCCGCCGCACCACGTTCGAAATTTATCTCCCGACGCTCGCGTGCGTCGCGTTATGCCGGTGTTTGTCGAGCCGATAACGCCATGGGCGCTGACCCGACGGGGAGTATTCGTTTTGTGGTGCAGTGTCATTGGTTGGATGGATTGCCGTTGCAACCGCGCCCCACGCTCTAATTATCCGTGATAACCTAACTTTGCCGCCAGGAGAATTGCAATGACTTCCTCTCAGGATCTCGCCGCGTCGGAAGCCGAAAAAAACATCGTTAAAGCCAAGGCCGCTCCCCCCGAAGTTCGTCACGCGCGTGCGCCGGTTTCCGCCGATAGCCTGAAGCATCGCGAGCTGCGCGACGGCGAGTGGTGGCGCCGCCTCTATCCAGACGTGGGCGAGGAAGAGTTCCTCAGCCATGTCTGGCAGATGCGCAACTCCGCCTACGGCGAGGAGAAGTTGGTCGACCTCATCCAGGGGATCGCGCCGGACGACTTCATCGAAGACCTCAAGAAGGGCTTCCACCTGGTGCCGATGGCGGTGCGCGTGACGCCCTATCTTCTGGGGCTGATCGACTGGGATAACCCCTGGGAGGACCCGATCCGGCGCCAGTTTATTCCGCTGGCAAGCCAGCTCTACCCCGACCATCCGATGCTCACGCTCGACAGCCTGCACGAGCAAAAGGACGCGCCGGTCGAAGGCCTGACGCACCGCTATCAGGACAAAGCGCTGTTTTTGGTCATGGACACCTGCCCGGTCTATTGCCGCTTCTGCACCCGCAGCTACGCCATCGGCGTGGACACCGACACCGTCGAGAAGGTCAACCTTCGGGTGGACCCCAAGCGTTGGGAGAAGGCGTTTGAGTATATCGAGTCGCGCCCCGAGCTCGAGGACATTGTCATCAGCGGCGGCGACACCTATAACCTGCCGGCCAAGCATGTGCGCGCCATCGGTGAGCGCCTGCTCAATATGAAGAATATCCGGCGCATCCGCTTCGCCACCAAGGGAATCGCGGTGATGCCGATGAAGGTGTTGAGCGATGATAAGTGGCTAGACGCCATCACCGACGTGCTGAATCTGGGGCGCAAACTTCATAAAGAGGTCTGCATTCACACCCACTTCAACACCCCCAATGAGATCACCGAGATTACCCGACGCGCCATGAACGTGCTCTTTGAGCGCGGCATGACGGTGCGAAACCAGTGCGTGCTCCAAAACGGGGTCAACGACTCCGCGGAGACCATGACCCTTTTGACCAAGCGCCTCAGCGAGATCAACGTGCAGCCCTATTATGTGTACCAGCACGATATGGTGCAGGGCGTCGAGGACTTGCGCACGACGGTTCAGGCCAATATCGACATCGAGAAGATGGTGCGCGGCGTCACCGCCGGTTTCAATACCGCGGTGCATGTGGTCGACGCCCCCGGCGGCGGCGGAAAGCGCGACGTGCACTCCTTCGACTATTATAACCGTGAAACCGGTGTCAGCGTTTATACCGCCCCGTCGGTCAAGCCGGGAGCGTTCTTCCTGTATTTTGACCCGCTGCGCGAGCTCTCCGACGAAATTCAGGCTGCCTGGATGGACCCGAAGAAGCAGAAGGAGATGTGCGACCAGGCCATCGCCGAGACGATGCGGCTGCGTCAAAATCGCTGAGCGGTTCAGTGAGCGCTGAATAATCGTCCAAACGCCCCGTCCAATTGGAACGGGGCGTTTTTCGTTTCGAGGGCCTTATATTATGCCTCAAGAGTAGGTATAAGGGCTCAACGCAAGGACAAACGGTCGGCACATTATAATTCTTCGAATGGAGAGCCACGATGATGCGCACTAAGATCAGTTGGATGATTGCCTTTTTGGCGGTGGGGTTCGTGACGGTTGCTGCGCCCAAGGATGCCGATGCCCTGCTTCGGCTGGGCGTCGACGCGCTGTGGATTCCGCTTGCGACCCAGACCATCGAAGAGGACGGCGTTGTGCTGGACTCCAACCACGAGTTGGCCAGCTTCGGGGCGTCGGCGCACGGCGCGATTGGCTTTGATATCTTCGCGCTGGGGCTGAAGGCGAATTATTTCAATAGCGCGATCTCTTTGCCCGGCGAGACGACTCGCCTGGAGCAGGTCGACCTAAACCTTTACGGGCGCGTGGGCTTTCCGACCACCGACCTGGCGGTCTTCGTCGAGGGCGGGGTGACCACGAACCCCGAGCTTGATTACGCCGGCTATAACGGCGGGCTGGGGCTGACCTACGACCTGGCGGGCAAGCCCTTCTTCGACCTGAACCTGGGGGTGATGGGGCAATATATCAACGTCGCCGAGACCGAGGCCCTGCTCGAGGATGAGCAGTGGGCGCCAAGCTTGAGTCAGGGGCGTCTGATGGTCTTTCTGGGGATGGATTTCTCGATCTAAAACGCGCTCGGCGCAGCCCATCGAAGCCCGCAGGTTTGAGGTCCTCAAGCCCGCGGGCTTTTATAATTTTAGGATCTGGGCAGCGCGCCCGAGGATGGACTCGGGGACCTGGAGGGCGCGGAAGGTCTCGAGGTTTTTCTGCAGCGGGTTGTCGATCTTATTGAGGCGGAGGACCTCACTGATGCCGATCTCGCGCGCGAAGAGCCAGGGCGAAATCGGGATCGGGAAGTCGCTGCCAAGCAGCACTCGCTCGCGGGCGAGGTCGTCGTTAAGTACCTTTTTAATATAGGGAAATCGCGCCATCGAGGCCATCGCCGAGATATCGCCATAGAGGTTTGGGAACTCACGAATCATCGCAAGCCAGGTGCCAAAATCCTCGTGGATATGCGCGACGCCCGCGCTCGCGCAATGCGCCGAGATCACGGTGACGCCGGCTTCGAGCGCGTTTCGGAGGCGCTCCGGGCGCCCGTAGAGTTGCTTGATAACCGGAATCGTATGCTCAAAAGAGGAGTGGGTGAGCAGCGGAATATTGAGCGCCGCCATGCGCCGCCAGAAGGGCTTATAGGCGGGGTTCGCCGGGTCAAATCCCTGGCTATTCGGCAGCACCTTGATGGCGACCGAGCCCCGCTCAACCACCCGCTCCAGCTCCTCGATGGCGTCTTTTCGCTGCGGGTTGACCGAGCAAATCGGCAATAACTTCTCCGACGCCGCGCAAACCTCGAAGCAATAATCATTGCCGACATAAAATTGGGTGCGCTCGCGGTCGAATTCGCCCGCTTCGGTATAGACCGCGTCAAACGCCAGGATGCCCGCGCCGTCCAGGTCGGAGTCGGCCGTCCAGCCGAGCAATTTATCGCGGTAGGCCTGGTCGATCTGCGCGCGCGCGACGCCGGTGAGCCCGAGGACGCGGCTTAGCAGAAAATACGCGATGCCCGTCGACATCTTCGGGCTGACATAGCAGCCGTTGTCTTCGCGCATTCCGATGAGGTGAATATGGGTGTCGATAATCATGGGGGCGGCCGGGGTTTGCGAGGGGGCGTTGCCTGACAATGCGCGCGAGTATAGGGGGAAGCGCGCGGGAATGACAGAATCCGGCGCGTGTGTTTTTAGCCGCGCGACGCTAAGGTTTTGGCGCACGCCTTGGGCTGTGGCCCGGGTGGTTTACCGGAGAGATTACCAGCAAAAAGGAGCCGTCTTGCTGATCAGTCATCGTTGTATTTATCTGGATGCACAGGGACATAAGACCGACGCGCTGCTGGTCCGCGAGGGGCGCGTTGTGGCCATCGGGGACGAGGCGGTGGCGATGCACCGGGAGGATGAACCCGTCGTGCTGCCCCAGGGCGCCTGCCTATTTCCCGCGCTCGCCGACGCCCACGTGCACCTGTGGGGGGTTGGGATGCGCGCCGGGTCGATCGATATGACTGGCACCACGGGGCCGCAGCAGATCTACCGGCGCCTGCAGACCGTGCGGGATCTGCCGGACATCACCATCAGCGAGCTTTCGCCCAGCGGGTGGGTGCTCGGGCATGGGTGGAATGAGAATAGCTGGAGCGATTCGGCGGAGCTGCAGCGGCGCGAATTGGACGCGATCTTCCCGGATATCCCGGTGTGTTTGCACCGCATCGACCGCCACGCGGTGGCCTGTAATTCGGAGGCGCTGCGCCGGGCGCGGCTCGATGAGTCCTACCAATTTGTGGGCAGCGGCAACGCGCGAAAGAACGCGGACGGCCAGCTCAGCGGGGTCTGCGTCGACCAGGCGATGATGCCGATCCTGGCGGCGATCCCGGCGGCGACCGAAGATGAGGACCGCCAATTATTGGAGGATACCGCCCATATTCTTCGCAAACACGGGGTCGCTTCGGCGCATATGGCGCTCACCGAGGTCGCGCGCGTGGCGATGCTGCAGCGGTT
This sequence comes from Bradymonas sediminis, assembly GCF_003258315.1. Lineage (GTDB taxonomy): Bacteria > Myxococcota_A > Bradymonadia > Bradymonadales > Bradymonadaceae > Bradymonas > Bradymonas sediminis. Next base: position 3,527,791 of record NZ_CP030032.1, on the reverse strand, counting down.
GGCACAGAGCGGGGAGTTGCCGATTCGGGTCTTCGCGATGATCGACGGCACGGACCCGGCGCTCGGCGAGGCGTTGGAGGCCGGGCCGCTGCATGACCCGAACGCGTGGGTGTCGGCGCGCACGATTAAATATTTTGCCGATGGTGCGCTTGGCTCGAAGGGGGCGCATCTTTTTGAGCCCTATCCGGATGGAACGCTCGGGTTGGTGATGCACGACGCCGATGAGTTGGCCGGCCGCATCGCGGGGCTGATCGAGTCCGGCTGGCAGGTGGCGGTTCACGCCATCGGTGACGCGGCCGCGCACGGGGTCTTGAACGCCTTCGCAGGGGCGGATGCCGCGCAGCGCGAACGCGTGCGCCCGCGGCTGGAGCATTGTCAGATGATGACCTCCGACGATGCGCAGCGCTTTGAGGCGTTGTCGGTGCTGGCGAGTATTCAGCCGATTCATCTTCGCGGCGACGCGGTCTGGGCGCAAAATATGCTGACGAATGCGCAGCTCGACCGCCTCTATTCCTGGCGTGAGATCGCCGACAACGCCCTGCTGGCCGCGGGCAGTGACTATCCGATCGACGACCCAAACCCCTGGCACGGCATCGCAACCGCGCTGACCCGAAGGCTCTCCGACGGCCGGCTCTTCGCGCCCGATAAGGCGCTGACGCGCCGCGAAATCCTGGCCGCCTATACCAGCGGGGCGGCCTATGCGGCGCATTGGGAGAAGGACCTGGGTCGATTGGATGTCGGGTATATCGCGGATGTGATCGCGCTCTCCGACGACCCATTTAGCGCGTCGCCGGAGAGGATTTGGGAGATGCAGGTGCTGCAAATGTGGATGGATGGCATCGAGGTTGCGCTGAGTTGAGCGACGGCCTAGCCCGGGGCGCCGAGCACCCCGCTGACTAACCTCGACCAGCCCTGCCGGCGCTTTGGCGTGGTCGGGAAGCCCGCGTAGAGCACGGCCGCCGCCGCCATTTGTCCCATCACCGGGAGGAGCTGCGCGGCGAGGTCGGGTGCGCGCATCATGGCGCGTATTTTGGCCAGGACCATCGACGCGCTCGGGGCGGGCATGCGTTGGAGCAGTCCGTCGGCCAGGGTGTCGGCGTCCAATAGGCCGCTGCGCATCAGGCGGGCGAGGTCTTCGATGGTGAGGGTCTGGTTATAATTGCGGAAGGCCGCGTAGCCAGCGAAGAGGCCGCCGTGGAGGCGTTGCCAATCGGCCTCATAGCCCTCGAGCCCGCGGCCATCGGCCAGCGCGTCGGCCAAGACCCGCGCGGCGACCATGCCAGCGCCGATGCCCGAGCCGTGGGCGGCGAAGACCTGGCAGGCGGCCTCGCCGATGACCGCGACGTTGTCTCGGTAGAGGTTGGTGTAGGGGCGCCGAAGCGGGATGGCGCGTCCGCCGCCAAAGATGGTTTCGCCCACCCAGGGGGTCGTCGCCACGAAGTCGCGCAAGATGGCTCGCCCGGAGCGGTGACCCCGGGCGGGGATCGCGCCGGTGAGGATGGAGACCGTATCGGCGTCGCCGGGCGCTTCGCCCAACTCAACCCGGATATTGAGGATGGAATAGCCGCCCTCAATGCCCGTAAAGCATAGGGTGTCTCCGAGGGGGACGTCGTGTTGGCGGCAAAATTGGCGGGCGGCCTGGCGGTCGGTGATGCGGCGGACCTCCTGGGCGGCGGTGCAGATGTCGGGGCCCGCGGGGCGCGGGTGCGCCAGCAGACGGGCGCCGGAGAGCCCGGAGGCGTCGATGATCCAGCGCGCGGCCATGGGGCCCGACGAGGTGTGTAGGGTCACGCCGTCGTAGCCGTGCACCCGGGTGTTGTCGACGAAGTCAGCGCCGGCGGCCTTCGCCTCGGCCTGCAGGCGCGTGACGAGGCGGCGCATATCGACCTCCAACAAGTCGAGCCCGCGCATGACGATGCGCTCCGGCCCCCAGCCGGCGAAGAGATGAAAGTCCACCCCCTGCGCGCGCAGCTCGGGCGCCGCGGGGGGCGTGATGCCGGCGATATCGAAAGCCGAGGCGGGCACGCCGTTGACCCAGTGCGCGCCGGCGTCTGCGAGCGCGGCGCGGTCCAGGCAGCGCGTGCTCAGTCCACGCCGCGCGCACAGCAGCGCGGCGGCCGCGCCCGTGCTTCCGGCGCCGATAATAAGGACGTCTACCTGCGGGAATTCGGCCTTCATGGGGTATGTTCTCCGGGCGGTGTCGTGGTAGCCTCGGGCCTCGTCGGGTGCGTCGATGAGATGCGCTGTCGCATATGTCGAGCGTTTCTTTGGGTATATGCTGGCCGCGCGTCGTGAGCCGGGGCACTAAAATGGATATCAGTAATTTTGAGCACGGAAAAAATCATGAGTAGCTCGGCGCCCAAGCCGGCCAAGTCCGCCCCGAAACTCGCCAGCGGGAAAAAGCGCGACCAAACGCCCCGCGAGGAGGTCGCTAACGCGGTCACCCACGGCGTCGCCTTCGTGCTGTCGATCATCGGATTGGTGATCCTGGTGGTCAGCGCTCGCGAGCAGACCGACGCCATCGGGGTGGCGAGTGTGGCGATCTACGGCAGCTCTCTGGTGCTGCTCTACCTGGCCTCGACCCTGTATCACAGCGTGACCAGCATCCCGGCCAAGGCCACGCTGCGTGTTTTTGATCATACCGCGATCTTTATGTTGATCGCCGGCTCTTATACGCCGCTGACGCTGATCGCGATGCGTGGGCTGTGGGGGTGGGTGCTCTTCGGCGTGATCTGGAGCCTCGCCATCTTCGGCATCGTGGGGAAGTTATTCGCCTTTGGGCGTTTTAAGCGCGCCTCACTCTACCTCTATGTCGGCATGGGCTGGGCGGGGATTTTGGCGATTAAGCCGCTGCTGGAGGTGGTGCCGGGGATTGGGCTGGCGCTCATCGGCATCAGCGGCCTGGCCTACACGCTGGGGGTCTATTTCTACGTCAAAGAAGGGCGCCGGTATTTCCACGCGATCTGGCATCTCTTCGTGATGACGGCCAGCATGTTGCACTATTTTGCGGTGCTCTTTTACGTGCTGCCTTCGGGGGCCTAATAACCGGCTCAGCCGGCGGCCAGCGCGGGGTTTAAGTCGCGCCGCATCACGATATGCGGCCCGATTCTATCGACCTCGAAGACCTCTCCACGGCGCTCAAAGCCCAGCTTTTCGTAGAACTGGGCCGCGCTGATTCGCGCGTTGCACCAGACTAACGCGGCGTCGGGGTAGAGCAGGGCGAGGGGCGCCAGCGTGCTCTCGAAAAGACGCGCGCCGAGGCCCTTTCCCTGCATCGACTCGGCGACGCACATTCCCCGAAGTTGGAGGGCTGCGACATCAGGCGCGTCGGGCGCGTGGCGCGGCAAAAAGGTCACCGCGGCGACGCAGGCGTTATCTTCGGCGGGGTCGAAGAGGCCGAAATGAGCAGTGCTCGGGGCGTCGTCTTCGGCAAAGATACACAGCCGGCCGGGCTCGAAATGAGGCCGCAAAATCCGGGTGCGAAGCGGCTGGATTCGAGCCGCTTCGGTGCGCTCAAAGCGCAGGTTTTGGTGGGCGGCATCGAGGCTCATGCGGATTTTCCAGGCGCGCTTTAAGGGGGGGCGATTTAGTGGTCGCCGAAGAGCTCGGTGAGCTTGACGTCCAGCGCGCGGGCCAGCTTAAAGAGGCTGGAGACCGAGGCGCTGGATTCGGCGCGCTCAATCTGGGAGAGCAGGCTCACCGACAGCCCGGTTCGCCGCGCCATCTGCTTGAGCGTGAGGCTTCGTTCTTTGCGCATCCGGCGCAGGCTCTTGCCAATGGTCGCCAGGAGTTCTTCCTCCGGGTCGGTCAGCAGTCCCTTTTCGCGCAGGATCTTCTCGAGGGTCTGGTTGAACTCGTCGACGTCAAACGGCTTTTTGATATAGTCGCTGACATTATATTTCATCGAGGTCACCGCGGTATCGACCGAGGGGTAACCCGTGAAAATAATGATCGAGATATCGCTATCAAAGTCCCGAATTTGCTCGAGCATCTCCATCCCGCTGATCTCGGGCATCATGATGTCGAGCACCACGACGTGAAATTCCTCTTCTTTGAGTAACTCCAGGGCCGCCTTCGGGTCGGTTTGAGTGCGCACATCGTAGCCACTCTGAGACAGCAGAATCTGCATATACTCACAGATATCTTTGTCATCATCGATGATCAGAATGCGGATGGTCCTCAAAGCGCCCTCCTAGAGAAGCGTATAAAACAAGACGCGACAGGCGTCGCGACAGTAAATGGTGCGATGACAAAGGAAATAACTTACTATTTTTCTTTGCGCGAATACAGCGGAGTTTGATTCAAAAGACTAATAAACTCGCGCCATTGGTCTGCGCCAGACTAAACTTTTCCCACTCAAGCTGTCAATTTGAGCTATTGATTCACATTAAACCCAGCGATACTGTTGAAGGCTAAGGACGTACGCGCTATGTACAAGATGATATTTAACGCCACGTCGAAAATCAGCTGACTAGCCCGCGTGGCGTGAATAAATGACGAAGATATTGCCCCCTCGAGCAGACAACGAAGTTTGGAGATCTTAATGCGAGCAAAAACGAGTCAGTTCGGCCTGAAGCAAGGGCGTTTCTTAAGCACCATCGCGGGGCTTTCGACGCTACTTTTTGTGAGCAGTGCGTGCCAATTTGGCGGTTCTTTCGAGGAGACGCGTTGCGATACCAAGGCTGATTGCTCCGGCGAGGCGGTGTGCATCGAGGGTTTTTGCGCGTTGCCCAATCTTCCGGATGATACGCCCGACGTCGTTGAGGATATCAGCGAGGACGTGGGCGAGGATATTATCGAGGATGTCGGGGAAGACATCGTCGAAGACGTCGAGGAAGACATCGTCGAGGATATTGTGACGGAGCCCGAGCTCGTCGCGGTTGAGCTCTCGTCGGATACCCTGAGCCTTCAGGTCGGCGGGGCCCAGACGCTCACGGCGGTCGTGATCGACGAATTTGGCGACGAACTTCAGGGCGTCAGCGCCGATGAGTTTAGCTGGTCGAGCGACGCGCCGGGCATCGCTTTGGTGTCGAGCGTCGGCGAGGTCCGCGGCCTCGCCGTGGGTCAGGCGAATATCACGGCCACCTATGCGGGACTTAGCGCAACGGCGGCGGTCACCGTCTCGGCGGCAGACGCCGCGCAGATCGAGATCTTCCCCTCCACGATCACCCTGACCCAGAACAACGTCTTTACCGCGCAGGCGCGGGCGTATGACGTTAACGGCGCGCTGATCGTCAATCCGCTGCTCGATTGGTCGGTGTCCGACCCGTCCGTTGCGACGGTGGACAGCGACGGGAAAGTGAGCGCGGTGGGCGCGGGGAGCGCCGACCTCGTCGTCTCGATTAACGGTGCTCCGTCGGTCACCGCGACCTCCCAGCTGATCGTCAACCCGCTGGTCCCAGCCTCCGCGATTATCTCGCCGAGCCAGGCGACGATTACGGTCGGGCAGACGGTTCAGTTCGACGTCTATGATGATGACCTCAATCAGGTCGACGCCGGAACCGTGAACTGGTCGAGTGCTGACCCGAGCGTGGCGAGCGTGAGCTCGACCGGCGAGGTTCAGGGCGTTGGGGAGGGAACCGTCACCATCACCGGTGTCGCCAACGGCGTCACGGTCACCGCCGATGTCGTCGTCGAGGCGCGCCAGGTGGTGCGTGTCGAGATCGACCAGACCCTGCTCACGCTTGAAATCGGTCAGCAGCAGACCGCGGCCGCTTCTGCCTTTGCGGCCGACGGGACCGATATCTCCGCCGACGTTGCCTTCGCGTGGACCGTTGCTGATACGAGCGTCGCGTCGAACGATGGAAGCGGAAAAGTGACCGGCCTCCGTGAAGGCGTGACCACGCTGCAGGTATCGACCACGCCGGGCAATATCAGCGCTTTTGCCGGCATTAAGGTCAATCGCCAACCGGTTGACTCCGTCGAGATTACCAACGCGACCGCATCCCCGCTTAGCATTGGAGACACCCTTCAACTCGGCGTCACCCTCTACGCTCCCGGCGGTGGTTTGCTCGCCAACCCGGCCGATCGGATCGTGCAATGGGAGAGCAATAAAGAGCATATCGCCGTGGTTGACGGCACGGGCAAAGTCACCGCGCTGAGCGCCGGCAACGTCAAAATCAAGGCGACGAGTGAGGGGGAATCCGACGAGGTCACGCTGACCGTTGACCCCGACGCGCCGCCCGCGAATCAAGCACCCACCGCGTTCCCTCAGGCTTTGGGCGTGCAGAAAAATGGCAGCATCAGCTTCCAATTATTCGGCAGTGACCCCGAAGATGGTGCCGTGTCGGAGTACCGGCTCGTGAGTGGCGGCGCGGTGACCAAGGGCGTTCTCAGTGGGTTTAACCCGGCCTCCGGGGCGATTAGCTACGCCTCGAATCCGGGCGAAACCGGGGTTGACACCTTCGAGTTTGAGGTCAAAGACTCGGACGGGGAGTGGAGCGCCGCCGCGGCGGTTAGCATCTCGATCGTGGCAGGGCACGCGCCGCCGGTGGCGGATGCAGGAGCCGATATCAGCGGGGACGTGTGTACCACCGAGTATACCCTTGATGGCTCCGCGAGCACGGCGGACAACTCCGGGCTCACCTACGCCTGGGAGATCGTCTACGCCGTGGACGCCGGGGCTAACCTGGAGGACCAGACGACGGTCAGCCCCACGTTGAAGGACGCTGAGAACCCCGGCGGCTACGTCCTAAAGCTCACCGTGACCGACGATCGAGGCGTGACCTCCACCGACTTTGTCGTGATTGAGCTCGGAGATGAGCCCAACGCGGGATGCTAAATGATAGGGCCGCGACTCCTTTAGGGGAGTCGCGGCCATTTGACGAACGCCTCGCCCCTCCATTTTTCCCCGCCGCGCCGCTCATTCCCCATGAAACCATCTCCGATTGAGATAACTCACGCCCTGCGCGACGCGCTGATCCCCCTGGAGTTCAGCGCCCCTGTGACCCACGTCTACAACCCGTTGCTCTACGCAGGCGCGATGTACGAGGCCTATCTGGAGCGCTTCGGCGCGCGCGCGCCGCGCGAGATTGTGCTGGTGGGGATGAACCCGGGGCCCTGGGGCATGGCCCAAAATGGCGTGCCCTTTGGGGAGGTTAATTTTGTGCGCGATTGGATGGGTTTCGGCGCTCGTCCGGAGTCCGAGATGATCGGAAAGCCCGCCAATGAACACCCCAAACGCCCCGTCGTCGGGTTGGATTGCCATCGAAACGAGGTCAGCGGCGCGCGGCTGTGGGGCTGGGCCGAGCAGCGCTACGGCAGCGCCGAAGAGTTCTTCTCCCGCTATTATGTGCACAATTATTGCCCCCTGGTTTTTATGGAGGAGAGCGGGCGAAACCGCACGCCCAATCGCCTCAGCGCCGCCGAGCGCTCGGCGCTCTTTGAGCCCTGTGACCGGGCGCTGCGCCAGACCCTTGAGTATCTTCAGCCTAAATTTGTCGTCGGGATCGGTAATTTCGCCGAGAAGCGCGTCAAAGCGACGCTTGCCGATGCCCCGGAGCTTCGCGAGCGCGTCGTCGTCGGGCGCATTCTGCACCCGAGTCCTGCGAGCCCGAAGGCCAATCGCGGCTGGGCGGAGCAGGCCGAGGCGGAGCTGCGCGCGATCGGCGTCGAGGTGTGACCCGGCGCGGGCGCTGGAGGCGTCGCAAAGGCGCCCCGAGGCTGCTAGTGGCCGTCTTTTGTTCAGTATTTTGGGGCGAAACAACGAACTAAACTTGCGCCCTTTGCGTGGATGTGGAAGGTTTCTGCGGACTTTATTGTCCAGAGACACCGTCGGGGAACACGAGTGATGGTCTTGGTTGACGTCGCGCGGTGTCTGCCAACCTCAATTTGCTGTGGCAGGGCGTTTATGCTCAAAAAGTTTCTTCAAATATTGAAGGGGAATGCCCCGGTTCAGGATTTTGAGGGCAGCTACCTCGACTATCTTTTGGCCAAAACGCGCCCGAGCGCGCGCGCGCGCATGGATGCCTGTCCGGAGCACGATCCGCTGCTGGTGGTCATCACCGAGATATTGCGCCAGCTCGCGCCGGAGGCGTGGGCCGAACTCGACAAGAGGCCGCTGGCCGACTCGCAGAGCCCACCGCTTATCTCGGAGACCCTCTCGGGCGACGGGCCCATCCCGCCGCTATTCGCGGTGAAAGACGGCGGCGAAGCCCTCAAAGAGACGCCCCGCGATGCGTCGCCCGAGGCCGACGAAGACGCGCCGAGTGACGCGTCGAAAAAAGCCCCTTCCTCCTCGCCCGCTGAAGTCATGGATTCCTGTGACTCGGGCAACCTGCCTGCGGCGGATATGTCCGTCGACGACCTCGAAATTACTGCCGAACCCGTCGGTAAGGCCGACCTCAGCGACCCGAATATCTTGCGCGCCGGGCGCATCTTTTTGGGGCTGCTCATCGAGAATGACCGGCTTCCCACCGAGATGCAGTTGACCGCCGCCGAGATCATGCTGTCGCGTGACCTGCTGCTCGGGTATTTCGTCAAAAATGAGCAATTTGAATCCCACGCCCAGGAGCTGCTCGGCCTGGTGGAGCAGAAGTTCAACGAGGCATCGTTTAGTCAGGCGCGCATCCTCTTGCGCCTCTTTCAGACCGACCGGGCCACCCGCATCAATAACGATCGTAACCTCTATTATGAGGAGATGATCCTGCGCATGGGCGTGCGCCGGCGCAACAAGATCCGCAGCGCTCAGATGAGTGAATATAACGATCTCGTCGCGCACGCATGGGCGAGCAGTGAGGAGAATCCGGCGCCCAACGCCCAGCTCGACGCGCAGCTTCTGGCGGCGACGACCTGGCTCCACGAGACCCTACATATCACCTGCCACGTGTTCACCCGCGACCCGGCTGAGCTGGCAGCGTGGCGCGAATTCGCAAGCGTCTCCAAGCGTGACGGCGCCGAGGATATCTTCCTTCGCTACCTGCCGCCGCGGCGTTGGCGCCCGATTTCGGCCGGCGTTCAGTCGCCCACCGAGCTATTGCAGGCGCATGTGTCGGCCTCGACGGTCAAGCAATTCATGATTCGCCAGCTCAAGTCGGCCTATTTTGTGCTGCGCGCGGTGGGCGATACCGGGTTGGAGGCGTTTCTGGACAGCTTCTTTAGTTGGACCGAGGAGCGCTTCGACCTCGACTTTGTACAGCTAATGCCGCGCATGTATCGCGAGACGATGGGCGAGAAGAAGTTGATTGACCAGGTCTTTGACGTCTTCTTCAACCGCTATCTGAAAAAGGACGCCGCCCGCGCGCTCGCCAGTTTTGACGAGGACGCGATCTTGAAGGCCACCCAGGAGGTGGTCGAGGCGTTGAGCGACCTGGATTATAATAAGATTCCGGCCGGGCATTACGACTTTGGCGGGCTGATCCTGGATCGCCTCTTCGGGGTCGAGTATCCCGAGCCGGAGTTCGCGTTCAAGCTGCACCGCCTGACCTGAGCCGCACCCCGACCGGCCCCCTTCGCGTCACTCGACGCTCCCCAGGTCGGGGACTTGATAGAGTTCACAGACCATCTTATCGAGCGCGCGCTCAAGGGCCGGTCGCTGCGCCCGAAATTGTGCGATCTTCTTGGAATTATTGGGGTTTTTGCAGGCGCTGCGCGGGCTCTTTGGGTCCTGGGTGGCGCCGAGTTGCAGGCCTTCGACGAGCGCGCGCGCGCGGCCGGCGAGCGCCGACTCGACGTCTTTAGAAAACTCGGGGATGGGCAGATTGCGCAGGTCGCGCACCTGATAGTGTAGGCTCGGGTTCATCGCGTTTAAGAGCGCGCGCACCGGCGTTGAGTTGAGGATGGCGAGCAGGGCGAAGAGGTGGTCGGGCGCCGGGTTATGCGCGAAGATCGCCGGGCCGGTCATGTCGAAGAGGCACCCCGGCGGCATCCAGCGCGCGTTGAAGCGGCGTCCGCCGAAGTCGGTATAGCAAATGCCCTCCCGAAACCACCACTGTTCGTCGAGCAGATTCGAGGTCTTATTCGCGGCGTAGAATTGGCGCGCCGCCTCGGACCAGTCGATGACGTGTTGCCAATTGCCCCACCAGGGCGCGAAGGGGCCGCCCTTACTATAAAACACCCAGCGCCCATCGGGCGCGCCCGCGTCGGCGATAATCTCGGGGGCTGCGCGCAGGTTTTTGGCGGGGACCTCGCTCCATTTCTTAATAAATTCGCGATTTCGGCCGGTCTTATTTTGGGAGCCGGGGATATCGGCGATGTCGCCCAGGCGGCGGGTGTCTTCAAAGTGTTGGCGAAGCGCCTGGGGGAGCCAGAAGGCCAGGACGCGGCCGGGGAGGGCGTCGAAGGCGGCGGTCGATTCGCGGTAGACGGGCGCCCCGTTTTGTAAAGCGGCTCCATCCTCGGCGCACGCAATGCCCTCGAATGCCCGCAGCTTTGCCGCGGCGCTCTTGGGCGCGCGCAGGTCGATAAAGCGCGTGGTGCAGGGCGTCGGTCGGGCCGCGCGCTTCTGCTGGACGAACGCCACCACATTCGCCTTCTCGCCGCTCAGATTGTCAAAGGCGCCGGCGCCCAGATGCATAAACTCGACCAGGTCGGCTTCGTCCAGGAGCCACGCGCGCGCGCGCTTATAGCGGCTTAGATACCAGACCGTTTGCTGGGCGAGGACGCCGATGCTTTGGCGAGCTAAATCGTGGCAGCGCCGGATAAACGCGGTGTAGAGGTCGGCGTGGAAGGTTTTGAATTCGTTGGAAATTCTGTCTTTGAGCGCGACGGGCATCGAGCGAGAGCCCATATACGGCGGGTTCGCCAGGACGACGTCAAAGGGCGGACTGCCGGCGGTTACGATGCCTTCGAAGAGGGCGTCGTCGAAGAGCCCGTCGCCCACGTGGAGGTGGGCGCGAAGCTCGGCTTCGGCGCCCCGGTCGCGCCGGCCCAGGCGCCGGGCGGCGTGCAGGGCCAGGCTGCGAAAGCTGATCTCGACGGCCATGGGGTCCAGGTCGACGCCGTGCAGCCGGCCGAGGGCCTGCGCGGGGTCCAGGCCGCGGGCGACCAGCGCGTCGAGCGCGGCCAGCAGCATTTGGCCGCCGCCGACCGCCGGGTCGCAGACCGTTGCGCGCCCCGGGTCGACCGCGTCGAGGCAGGATTCGGCCAGAAAGTCGGCGACCCAGCGCGGGGTATACAGGCGCGTGGTGGTGGTCTGGGTGCGGTGCTTTTTCTCGTCGCGCGTGTGCGCGCGGTTGCTCGCGTTGCGCTCGCTCAGGCCGAAATGCTGGTGGAACCAGCCCAGGGTGTGCGGCTCGGCCCACAGCGCGCCGAGTCCCGCGGCGTCGACCTCTTTTAGCAGGGCGTGTGCGTGGGCAAGATGCGCGCTGTCGTAGGTGTCTGGGGCGAGCCAATCGTCGATGCAGACGCCGACTTCGCGCGCCTGGCGCAGCGAGATCGCGTCGAGCAGGGCGGCGTAGTGGGCGGCGGTGTTGGGGCGGTCGGCGTCCTCGGCGGCCATCGCCGCGCGCCAACGGGTCACGAAATCGGCAAAATGCGACTCGCCGAGCTCAAGGGCGGCGGGTTGGGCGGCGGCGGTGGGTCCCGGGCGGGGCGGAGCGGTCGTCGAGGTCATTATTGCGCTGATACCGTTGGTAATAGGCTGAAATTTAACGATTAATTGGGGAGTCTTGGCGCAGCTCTTTTATATGCGCGCGCATCTCGGCGCGCTCGTGGGCGATGAATTGGCCGACCGCGTCGGCCAGGCGCGGGTCACGAATCCAATGGGCGCTATAGGTCGGGGTCGGGTCAAACCCGCGGTCGTATTTATGCGGGCCCTGAGCGCCGGGCTGAAATACCTCAACGCCGTGTTCGATACACCAGTCCAGGGGCCGATAGAGACAGGTCTCGAAATGGGCGAATTCGACCTCTTTGGTGCAGCCCCAATAGCGCCCATAGAGGCCCGCATTTTTATAGAGGTTAAACGCCCCGCCAAATTCTTCGCCATCCTGCTCGGCCATCACCAGGTGCAGGCGCTGCGGGAGTTGCTCGCCCAGGTGTTGGAAAAATTCGCGGTTCAAATATTGGCGGCCCCATTCCAGCTTGTCGATGGTGTCGCGGTAATAGTCAAAAACCCGGTCGAGGTGGGCCGGGGTTACCGCGGCGCCCGCGACGACGCGCGTGCGCACCCCGGCGTTTGTGAGTTTGCGGCGCTCGCGCCGGATGTTGGCGCGTTTTTTGGAGCGAAATCGACCCAGGAAGGCATCGAAATCGCTATATTTTTGAGCGTCTTCGGCACCATTATGATTATGCCAATGAAATTGCATCCCGACGCGAATCGGCAGGTCGAGCGCTTCGAAGATCGCGACCTCGTCGGGCATGATGAAATTAAAGTGCACCGACGAGAGCCCGACCTTCTGGGCGAAGTCGATGGCCGTCTCGACCAGCGTCTTTTTGATGGCCAGGGCGTCGTCGGGGGCAAGGGCGGCGTCGACGAGGATGCGCCGGCCCTGGATTGGGGTCATCGGCACCGCGACCACCGCCTTGGGATAATAGCGGATGCCGGCGCGCTGGGCGGCGTCGGCCCAGCTCCAGTCGAAGACAAATTCGCCCATGGAGTGCAATTTCAGATACAGCGGCATCGCGCCGACGAGTCGGTCGGGGGCGTCGCTATCGCGGGCGACGAGAAATTGCGGGTGCCACCCGCTGTCTGAGCCCACGCAGCCGCTGTCTTCGAGGGCGCGCAGGAATCCGTACTCCAAAAACGGGCTGTCCGCGCCGACGAGCTGGTCCCAGGCGGCCGCGTCGATCTCTTTGATCCCCTCGATGATTTCGAATTCAACGCGACCCATGGTGTCTCCGTTTGTGTGCGGTGCGAACCTCGTAGCGGCCGTGCCTGCGCAGCCCGTGCATATCCAATGGCTGGCGAGCGGGCAACCTCGCGGCGGGCGCTCAAGCCGGGCGGTGCGGCGAAAATGCCGCTCAGAAGGCATTCCAGAGGGGGTGCCCCCCCGACAGGTGTTCTAGAGCACCTCCAGCTCGCCTCGACCCCTCGCCAAAGTGTTCTAGAGCACTTCCAGCTCGCCTCGACCCCTCGCCAAAGGGTTCTAGAACACTTCTAGCTCAGCTCGACCCTCGTCGCGAGGGTTCTAGAACACCCCAAACTCAGCTCGACCCTCGTCGCGAGGGTTCTAGAACACCTCAAACTCAGCTCAATCCTAAAAGGGCGTTCAGTTATTTGGGTTTTTCGCCGCAAATTGCCAATAAACGTCGGCCCGGCGACCAGGCGTGGACACCGCGACAATGACGCCGCACCTCGCCCTTGGCAGTGACAACGATGTCATGGTTTGGGCCGGGGTGTGAGCGTCCCGTCGCTTTGGATTATTCCATAACCCGCGTTGGTGCCATTTTGGCTGGATTTTTGGGGGTTTCCCCTGTTTGGCACAATGATTGCTTGTTATGTGTGCCGAGGGACGCCGAGCCGTCCCATTCATCAACGCCTTTGACTCGATTGATATATATTATGACCTCAAATTTGGGCATCAAACCAATGAGAACTCGCGCAGGACTTGTATTTCTGTTGCTCAGCCTCTGCCTGGGCAGCGCCTTTGCGACGGGGTGCGGCGACGATGATAGCGCGCCGTCGATGGAGGACTCCTATAATCCCTATCCCGAGGAGAATAATCGCAACGACGGCGATTATGACTCGGGCTACGAGCCGCCGATGGGCGAGCCGGATGACGAGTTCATTCCGGAGGAAGAGGAGTTTTTGGTGCGCGAGGTCGCCACGACCGCGGCCTATGTCTTCGTGCCGAATAGCTCGCCGGAGAGTAACACCGTCGCGCTGATCGACGGGCGAGATTATAGCATCCGGCCGATGCCGGTGGGCCGCGAGCCCACGGTGGTGCGCGCGGCCTCGGTCGAGGGCGCCGGAGACGTCGCCTACGTGCTGTGCGAGGGCGACGCGACCGTGGCGATTATTCGCGCCGACGAGGGCGCCCAGGACCCGGTCGACCAGGTCAACCTGTTGCGCGTGCCGCGCGAGGTCAACGCGCTGTCGCTGAGCCCCGACGGGCGCCATCTTCTGGCCTATATCGACCCGGAAAAACCGCTGCGCGCCGACAGCGGCGTGGCCTCGTTGCAGGCTGCAGCCCTGATTCGCCTGGGCGACACCCGCGCCGACGACCAGGTCTTCGACCTGTCGGTGACCCGCTCGGTGCGCGATATCGAGTTCACCGAGGACTCGGACCAGGCATTTATGGTCGGGCGTGAGGGCATCAACCGCATCTATCTGAATGAAATCGACGGCGACACCTTCGTCGCGCCGCTGCCCCTGGAGCTGTCCGGCTCGCTCTTTGCGCCCACCGACTTCGAAATCGAGGTGGACCCGGCCGGCGAATATCTCGTGGCGCGCAGCAGTGATTTTAGCGGCGTGGCGCTGTATCGCCCGCCCACCGACGCCTCCGAGGCGTCACTGCGATTCGTCGAGCTGTCGGCGATCCCGACCGACATCGACCTCTATACCCGCGAAGACGGCTCGCCGGCGTTGATCGCGACGCTGCGGGCGAGCGGGGAGGTCGCGCTGATCGACGTGAACGCGAGCCTCAGCGCGCCCGAGGACAGCCCGGCGGCGCCGCTGATTCTGCCGGTCGCAGAGATCAGCGCGGGCCTCGCGCTGCTGACCCCGACGGGCGACCAGGCGCTGCTCTACTCGACGCTGGTTGACCTGCCGACCCTCGGCATCCTCGACCTCGCCACCAGCAACCTGCGTAGCTTTGAGCTGCGAAATCGCATCCGAAGCGTGGCCATTTCGCCCGACGCGGCCACTGCGGTGGTGGTGCATAAAAAACGCGACGGCCAGCCGCCGGCGGACGCCGATCCGTTGACGTTTTTCCAATATAATCATGGGCTTACGCTGCTCGATATGGCGACCGGCTACCGCCGCCCGGTGCTGCTCGAAGGCGAGCCGGCCGACCTGGTGCTCACCCAGGACGCCGAGGACACCTCCTTTGTCTACGTGATGCAGCAATCCGACACGGCGGCGCACCGCGGCGTCACCCGCATCAACCTGAGCAATTACCGCACCGACTTCTTCAAGCTCGCCCGCCATCCCCAGCAGATGGGTCTGGTGGCCGGAAAAATCTTCGTCAGCCAGACCGCCTCCGAGGGGCGCATCACCTTCTTCGATGTGGACACGGGCGCCCAGCGCACGGTCAGCGGCTACGAGCTAAACGCGGGGATTAAATGAGTTCAAAATTGCGCAGGACGAATCAATTGGACGCAAATTTATCAAATAAAACGCCTCTTGTGAGAGACGCCCGAGCGGATGTCTCCAGGATAGGAAATATGACGAAATATAGGCGAAAATTCTCGAAATTAGGCACCGTCCTCGCGCTCGCCGCGCTGGTGGGCGCCGGGGCCTGCTCGTCGGATAGCGCGGGCGATTTTGCATCGGAGACCCCGAATACCGGCGGCGGCGGCGCTCAGAATAACGACTGGGGCTCCGGCGATGAGCAGGGCTCCTGGGACGCCGGGACCGGCGCGGACGACGATTTCGTGCCCGAGCAAGAGGAGGACTTCGAGTTCTCGGCGCCCGCGGTGGTCGGCGAGCAGGTCTATGTGGCCAACGAGACGCTGAACTCGGTGGCGGTGATCGACAGCCGAAACCTGTCGATCACCACGCGCCAGGTGGGCTTTCGCCCGACCGGTATCGTGGGGCCCGACGCCGAGCGCGCCGAGCCGAGCGACGACGCCCGGGTGATGGTGCTCAACGAGGGGTCGAACTCGGTCAGCATTTTGGAGACCGGCGACGCGGCGGTGAGCCCCGAGTCGGTTCACACCGTCAAGGTCATGGCCAACGCCAATCGGATCGCGATGGAGCCCACCGGCGAGAGCGCGGTGGTCTGGTACGACCCGGCCAGCGCCGAGGCGGGCGACGCGGCCGGCGATTTGTCGTCGGTGAGCGTGGTGCGAAACGGCAAATCCTTCCAGATCTCGGTCGGCTTCCATGTGCGCTCGGTGGCCTTTGATGACGCCGGAACCCGCGCGCTCATCCTCACCGACGACGGCTTAAGTGTCATCGAATTGGCCCAGGTCGACGGGGACTCCATCGCCTTGCCGATGCAGGTGGTGCCGGAGCAATTTAGCTCGACCCAGCCCGAGGACCTCGAGGTCCTGATGACCCGTGACGGCAAATGGGCCATCACGCGCAGCGCGACCTTTAGCGGCGTGGTGTTGATGGATATCGACGCCGACACGCTGCATTTTATGGCGCTGCCCGAGATTCCGACCGATATCGACCTGATCGAGGGCGATGAGCTCGAAGTGCTGATCATGCTGCGCAACGCCGGCAAGGCCGTGCGCGCGAGCGTCCCCGATGGATTCCGCGACGCGGCGGCGGCGCTTAACGTGGTCGTCGAGCCGGTCGTGCTCGGGTTTAGCCAAGATATTGGCTATGACGGCGGCGTGCCGGACGTGGGCTATGACGTCGGCGGACCTGATGTGGAATATGATATTGGTTTCCCCGACGATATCGGTGGGGATTGGGACGCTGGCGATGTCGGCTACCCCGATGACTCCGGTTATGAAGATGTCTACGACCCGGACGTCAGCTACCCCGTCGACTCGGGCTATCAGGATGTCTACGACCCCGACATCATTGAAGCCGATGGTGGCCCGGGTGAAGACCCCGACGCAGGTTGGCAGGGCGACGTCTCAAGCGGCAGCGGCGACGTCTTTGAGGGCGACGCCTCGGCCAATAGCGACGCGGGAAGCTCCGATGATGGCGCTGACTTCCCCACCGGCATCGACGGCTTCTCGGTGGTTGACCTGGTCGTCGATGGCATGGGCGCCGCGGTGGTCTCGGCCTCCGGCGACACCGCCTTGCTCTACTCCACCCTTAACCAGGAGAAGCGCGCGGTGCTCTATGACCTGAGCGCGGATTCGGGCGAGGACGCCCAGCGCGCCCTGGCCTTCGAGAAGGGCGTGCGCGGGGCGTTGTCTGACAAATCGGGCAACACCCTGCTGGTGTTCCATTCCAAGCTCGACGGCCCGGTGCCGCCGAACGCTTCGCCGGCCGACCCCGAGTATATCGAGCATAGCTGGGGGGTGTCGGTGGTGGACGTGGCCTCCAGCGCGACGCGCCTTGTCCTGAGCAAGAAGGAGCCGGGTCAGGCGGTGCTCTCGACCCCCGAGCTCGACGCGAACGGCGACGCCGCCGAGGACGCCAAGATCTTCATGATCTTCAAAGCCCCGCTGAGCGCCCAGGACTCCGATAGCGAGTATCGCGACGTGCTCACGGTCAATCTGCGCAGCTTCCGCACCGACAGCTTCCGCGTGCCGAGCGTGCCCGAAGGGCTCGGGCTCATCCGCGAGGCGGGGCGCGTCTATATCAGCCAGCGTCATCCGCAGGGGCGAATGACCTTCGTGGACGTGGTCAGCGAGAGTCGCCAGACCGTCACCGGCTACCAGCTCAACGCAGGCATCGAGTGATATTGGGGGCGATGTGTTGCCCGAACTCAACGCAACATCCAACGGATTATTATCTAATTGAGGTTATACAAAATGTTTGCACCTAAAAGATCACTGCGAAAAATGAAAAAGGCGCCGGGGCAGGCTCGCCCGGTCAGCGCGTCCTATAGCACCGCGATCGCGGCGCTGCTGGGCTGCGCGCTGCTCGGCAGCGCGCTGGTTGGCTGCGGCGACGATAATCCGCCTTCGGCGGCCTGGGACGAGAGCTGGACGGTCAGCGCGCCCCTGGTGGTCAACGGCGATATGTTCTTCGTCAACGAGACCATGGAGCAGGTCGTGCGCCTTCGCCCGACCCGAAATGGCGAGGATATTGGCCTCGAGGTTGAGCGCGCGCGCACCGGGGCGGACCCCGGCGTGCGCTCGCTTTCGGCCGATGAGTCGCAGCTCTTTGTGATCAACGAAGAGCGCGGAAAGCAGGGCGCGACGCTGAGCGTCTTCGACCTTGCGCAGGATAAGCTGGAGGCCAAGACGGTCGGTTTGGACAGCGCCTATGACCGCATGTCGGTCGACCCGGCCGGCGAGTTTTTGCTGCTGAGCTTCACCGGTGCGTCGGGCGATTTTATCGCGCGAAACCTCAACGAGCTGGGCATCGTGGACCTGCGCGACGGCATCAGCGGCGAGGAGCGCGCGACCTTCGAGACGCTCTCCAAGCGCGCGCGCGGCATAGAATTCGCGCCGCCTTTCGAGCTCGACGGCCAGGCCCAGCGCCTCGCCGTGGCCCTGTCGCCCAGCGCGGTGACCATCGTCGACCTGCTGGCCGAGGACGCGCCGAACCGCCTGCGTGAGGTGCCGCTGACCATCAGCGAGGCCGACCAGGTCAAGACCCCGGTGCAGGCGATCTTCGACGTGACCTCGGAGAACTCCCCGGAAGACGACGGCATGCCCAAATCGGTCAGCCTCTATCTGTTGACCTACCACGGCAATGACATCACGCGCGTGACGATTCAGCCGAGCATTCGCCCGGAGTCTGGCCGCAAATTCGACCTCAGCGTCAACCAGCTCGCCGGCGGCTCGAACCCGGTGCGCATGGAGTTGCTTGACCTGGGCGAGCAGGGCAATCGCCTGATCGTGGTGGACGGGTACTCCCCGCGTTTCACGATGATCGACGTGCAGACCGGTGAGAGCTCGACCTTCGACCTGCCGATGACCCGGGCTGCGACCGAGTTGATCGTCTACAAAGTGCTGGACGAGAGCGGCGCCGAGCCGGTGAGCCGGACGCGCATCTTGGCCTGGTCGCGCGAGTCGAACCTCGCCGCGGTGATCCGCCCGGAGAGCATCGCCATTGGCGACGAGACGCCGACGCTTGGGCGAAGCGTCGAGGCGCTTCGCCTGCAGGCCACCCCGAGCAGCGTCGAGCTCGACGAGGCATCCGGCGCCACCCGCGCCATCGTTCGCTACGGCGGCCTGGGCTCCGGCTTCACGGTTCTGGACCTGGACGCCAACCGCGCGGTGCCGATTCAGGGCGCCTCGCTCGGTTCGATCTATTTCGGCGAAAGCTACGCCTACGGCACCTTCCGCGGCCGCCCCTATATGGGCGTGTTCGACCTGAGCACCGGCCACCCGAGCACCTTCGAGCTGCCCTATGAGGGGTCGAATATCTACCTGGACGCCGACGACGAGCTCATCGTGGTCCAGCACACCGACCCCAGCGGCACCTTCACGCTGCTCAACGCGCTGACCCCGACCAAAGAGCACGCTAAAGTCTATAATAATGTCTTCTTCAAAGACCTTTTCTCGCAGGAATTGCCATGAATTTCTATAAATTAACTCCATCCGCACATCCCCTGTTGAGCGGACTTTTGGTCGGGACTGTCATGCTCGGCGCGACGCTGATGAGCGCGCCGGCGAGCGCGCAGGAGGCGGTGTCTGCCGAGCCTGCTGAGGCGACGATTAAGATGAGAGAGCCGACACCGACGCTCACCTGGTCCCAAGAGGACGCGATCATCATCAATATCCGCAGCGCCACCTATGACACGCCCGACGATAGCTTCGACGCCTTCGGCAGCGACGCGAATTATATGGCCGGCCAGATCGAGGTGGGCTATGACCTGGGGGCCATCCTGCTGCCGGGGCTGCGCGGCTACCTGATCTATTCGGGCGGCGGGTTCGAGAAACAGTCGCGCTTTAACGGCGCGTTGGACCTGGGATGGCGCCGCGACATGGTGATGGTCGCGGCCGATTATGGCCCCGAATTATGGGGGTTCTTCCGCCCCTCGTTGCGCCTGGGCGGTGGTTATTCGGTGCAGACCTTGGACACGACGATCGACGGTATTGAGCGCCAAGACCGGGGCCACGGCGCCGCAGGCTTCGGGGCGCTGAGCCTGGAGTTCTTTACCCCCAAGGGGTTTTTGAGCAACGTGCAGGTGGGCGTGGTCGTCGAAGCCGGCGGCCTGCTCCAGACCAACGCGACCTTCGATGAGATGGAGGTCGACGGCGGCGAGGACGACGGCTGGGCGCACGAGCAGACCAGCCTGGGCACCCTGAAGGCCAGCGGCAAATTCGTCACCGCGGGCGCCGAGGTCATCGTCAGCTTCTGATGAGGCTGCTTCGGGGGACGATTGGAGAGTACCGGGAGATTCTGTTATCGTGCGCGCTTGGTTGAATTACTAATATTAGACTGAGATGAATCTGATGGCATATATGACGAATCCCCGGTGCCTGCGCACCCTTGTTTTGCTCGGCAGCCTCTCCCTTTTTGCGGCTTGCAGCGACGACACCGCCGAGGTGTCGAAGTCGGTCGAATGCGCGAGCGGCGAATTTTATAACCAGCTAAACGGCCGCTGTGAGCTGCGCGGGCGAGACGATCTGCCGGGTAATCCCGGCGACCCGTCGGGGGACAATAACGACCCCGCGGACGCCGGCGCGCCGGGTGACTCGCCCGACGCCGTCGACCCGGCCGACGGCGGAGCGACGCCGCCTGATGCAGCGGCTGACGCGGGCGGTCACAACAATGATAGCGGCGACGCTTCCTCGAACCCCGATCCAGCCGAGTGCGGCCCGGGGGCGATCATCGGCAAGGCGTGCGCGCCCTCCGGCGCGGTGCTCTCGGGCGCGACGGTGACCCTGGAGGGCTTTGATTGCGACGGCCAGCCCTACTCGGTGAGCGCTGAGACCGACCGCGACGGCGAATACCAATTCGACGATGTCCCCGCCGGGCGCCACTCCATCACGGTGAGCATCGGCTCGTATAGCGGCGAGCAGGCGGTGCGCGTGCGCCCCGGCCATACCACCGATTTGAGCAGTGACTCGAAGGTGTGTTTGGACGCGGCCAATGTGCGCATCGCGGTTATTGAGGGCGCCTATGACAAGGTCGAGGGGCTGCTGGCCGACCTGCAGCTTAGCTACGATATTAAGGGGAACGACCAGCCCGGCGGCAGCCTTTTCTTCCCCACGGCGCCGGCCGAGTCGCTCGCGTTCTTGAGCGACCTCAACGCCATGCAGCAATACGATATTATCTTCATCAACTGCGGGCAGCTATGGGATAATTTTCAGCGCTACGCCAGCGGCTCGATGTCGACGGTTATCAATAATCTGGTCGCGTATTTGAACTCCGGGCGCAGCCTCTACGCGTCGGATTGGGCGCATCCTTTCGTCGAGACGGCGTTCCCCGGGATCATCGACTTTTATGGGGATGACGCCACGACCAACAGCGCGCGCTTTGGTTTTGCGCCCCAGACCGTCACCGCCAGCGTGTTGTCGCCCGGATTGCAGGCCACGCTCGGGCATAACACCACCAGCATTCATTTTCCGCATACCCCGCCCACCGTTTTGAATGACCATTGGGTGGTCGCCCAGGGCGCCGGCGCGCAGTCCACCGTGCATCTGCACGGGGATGTGCAGCTCTGCGAGTCCACCACCAGTTGCAGTCAGGGTGGGGCGATGCTCTCCGACGCGCCGCTGCTTATCTCGCACGTCACCCCCGGCGGCGGGACGGTTTTCTTTACCTCGTTTCATAACGAGAGCCAGGGCGGCATCAGCCAGGATATGGAGGAGATCCTTAAATTCTTGATCTTCCAACTTTAAGCGAATTTTTCGCTGACAGAATGGGTTAAGAGCCGTAGAGTTCGGGGCGCTCCCGCGCGCATCGCGTCGGGGGCGCGTGCGTTTCGATCGTTTTTATTTTATGCCGCGAGGCCGGCCTTGATCGCCGGTTCGCATAATTCGCGCGGCGAAATTCTATATACCGAAGGGAGTAACACATGGCAGAGATTCGTATTCATGGCAGCGACACGGTTTTGAGCGACCCGGCGAAGATCAAAGAATTTGTGGTGGGCTACGGCCTGGACTACGAAAATTGGAATATCGACAAATTGCACACCGAGGAGGCCAAAAACCTCAAGGCCGACAGCGAGCAGGAGCGCATCCTGGCGGTGTTCGCCGACGAAATCGCCACGCTTAAAGAGCGCGGAGGCTACCAGGCCGCCGACGTTATTTCGCTGAGCCCGGACACCCCGAACCTCGACGAATTGCTCGCCAAATTCGACAAAGAGCACGAGCATTCCGAGGACGAGGTGCGCTTCGTGGTGGACGGGCGCGGGGTGTTTACGATTCACACCCCGGACGATACGATTTTCGACGTCGAGGTCCACCCGGGCGACCTGCTCGTGGTGCCGGAGGGGACCTGGCATTGGTTCGACCTCTGCGAGGATAAGACCATCAAATGCATCCGGATCTTTACCTCCAAAGACGGCTGGGTCGCCGAGTATCGCGACGCCTAAGGCGCCGTGATTGGTTGGCGCGCGCGCACGATTAATTTAGCCTAACGTCAGGTTTTTTGTGGATTATCAGAGGGCATACGCATCGGTTTTGTGCAGGCTCGCCGCCCTGGCGTTGGGCGTTTCTTGGGTCGGGGCGCCGGGCCTCGTCCAGGCGCAAGACGCGTTGTCAGAAGATGTTTTTGGGCCGGACGCGACTGCTGAAGACGCGGTGCATATGCGCCTGAGCGAGGTTCGCCGCTACCAACTCCCCGATGGGTTGGCCCCCGGCGAGCTGAAGGTCGCATCCGGCGTCGACGGGCGCACGCTCTACGCGGCGACCACGGGCCTCGCCGCCGCCGAAGAGGGCGGCGTCCAGGAGGCAGCCTGCACCATCGTGGAGGCCCAGGAGGACGGGGCGCGCGCGATTTCGTTTCGCTTCCAGGATAAACCCACCGGATGCGTCGGGGTCATCGCGCATCCCGACGGCGGTTTTTTTGTGCGCGGCACACACCTGACGGTGCTCAATTTAGAGAGCGTGCCGGCCGAGCGGGGCGGCTTCACCGCGCGCATCGACGCCGCCGGGCGCGAGGTCTGGGCGCTCGCCGACCAGACCCTGCTTGAGGCGACGCGCGTCGCCGACGGCGGCACCGGCGAGTTTATGGGGCGCTATATCGGCGCGAGCCCGACGATGGCCTTCAACCCGCAGACCAACCGACTCTTGGCGTTTAGCAACGGCGAATTGTCGGCGGGCGATAGCCGTCGCCTCACTCAGGCGCACGTGATCGACGCGAACTCGGGCGAGTTGCGCACGAGCGGGTTGGGCTTCGGCATCCAGGATTCTGGCACGGTGTTGAAGACGGCGCTCTACCGCGCTGCCCAGAACGATTTTTTGATCCATTTTCAGACCGGCGCCGGCACCGATAACCCGTTTTTTAGCTATAATGGGCGCCGAAGCATCGACGCCTTCGAGCCGGCCGGCAAGCAGTGGCGCGAGCGGGACATCCCCGAGGTTGTGCTCTCGGCGGATCAATCTCTTTATATCCTCTCGCGCACGTCGAAGCGCCCCGACGCGGACGCTGAGGTGAGCGCGTATAACGCCCAGGGAAATCTGCTCTGGTCGGTGGTGTTGGCGCAGGATAGCGGGCCGACTTCGCCGGGGGCGGCCGAGAATATCTGGTTACTTAAAGATCATATCCTGGTCGGGTTTCCCGCGCCGATTGGCACCGCGTTGCGAGTGCTGGAGCGGGCGAGCGGCGAGCAGGTCGGCCAGGAGCGGCTCGGCGTGAACGTCGTCTTCGGGCAGATCGCCTATCAGATTCTTGGCATCGCTCAGGCTGCCCAGGCTAGCGCGAGCTTGATCAGCGCGGAGCCTCAGACCCGCATCATGCGCGAAGACCGTATTGAGATCTTGTCCGGCCCCCCGACGCCCAACGATGCGAATGATGCAGACGCTGGAGCGGGGGAACCCGGCGGGCCGCAGGGCTCGGGTGAGAGCGGCGGATGCGCGGTGGCCAAGGCCGACGCGCTCCCGCCGCTATCCGGGCTGAGCTTGGCCTTTGCAGTGTTGGTGTTTACCATCGCAAACCGTAGACGCACGAATTGTGTATATAGTGGAGAATAGGCAATGACAGAGTTTAGTCGAGAGCCGCTTGATTTAAGCGAAATTGACCCCAAACTTCATCGCCATGTGCAGGCCGACGCCGCGCCCAAGCTCAAGATGATGGCCGCCCGCGCGATGCTGCCGGCCCCGCCCGAGCAGATGGTGCGGGTCCTGTATCAATTGCAATTCGACGCGGACCGGGCCATCCAGACCGGCGCGCGCGACTCGCTCGCCCAGATGCCCGAAGCGGTGCTGGCGCCGGCGATTCAGAAGGCGACCCACCCCGGACTGCTGGATTGGGTGGGGCAAATCCACGCGCGAAACGACGCGATTGGCAAGGTCATCGCGATCAACCGGGCGACCGACGACCACACCATCGTCGGCCTTAGCGCGCACGCGGGCCGAGAACTCGCCGATATTATCGCCACCAACCAGGTGCGCGTGCTGCGGACCCCGGCGATTATCGAGGGGCTCTATAAGAACCCGGCGGTGAGCTCGGCCACCATCGACGCGCTTGTCGAATTGGCCCAGCGAAACCAGGTTGAGCTAAAGGGACTCCCCGGACTCAACGCCGCCCTGCGCTCGGGCAGCAACTTCCTGCAGGCCGAGCCCGGCGTGGACGACGCGGCCTTCTCGGCGCTGCTCTCCGAGGAGGTCAGCCTCGCCAAGGAGGAGGATGAGGAGGCCAAGAAAGTCGAGGAGATGGCCCAGAATTTAACGCGCTCCCAGATGGAGAAGATGCGGGAGAATTCCGGCGGCGAGGATGAGGACGAGGAACCCCGCGGAAACCTGATGTCGCAGCTCAACGCGATGTCGATTTCCCAGAAGATCCGCATGGCCACCGTCGGCAGCCACGCGGCTGTGAAGGTGCTGATCCGTGACCAGAATAAATTGGTCCATATGGCCGCGATTCGAAGCCCACGGGTCAAGTTGGCCGACGTGGCGAAATTTGCCTCGAATAAAGCGCTCCCCGACGGGGTTATTGAGTATATCGCGAATAATCGCGACTGGACTCAAAAATACGATATTATCAAGAACCTGGTGCACAATCCGAAGACGCCGCTGCGCGAGAGCCTGAAGTTTCTCAACCATATGCGCTCCAAGGATCTCCGGGATCTTGCGCGCAGCCGCAACGTGTCTCACCAGGTTTCGCGGGCGGCCAAGGCGCTGGCCAGCAAGCGAAGCGGCGTCTAATTTGCGTGGTTTTGACCGATTTTATTTATTGAATTTCGACTGACCTACGACCGAGATATTCATGCAGGAAAATCTTCCGCCCTGTGGCCTCTTTCGCACCACCGAACCGCTTGAAGGTAAGGAGCAATGGGTGCGCGCCGGAATGCTCGTGTATTTTCACAATCACTCCCAGCAAGGGCCACCGCTGGTTCTATTGCCGTCGGAGAACCACAATAACCGGTGGATTTTCCACGAAAAGGGCTACCTTATTCGGGACCTCGCCTACTCCGACACCCTCGAAGCGCTGAAGCCCGAGGGCTTCTATGTCCTGGAGGAGCCGATCTATTTGTCGCGCGAGGAGTTTATCCCCGAGCAGACCCTGGTTCAGCTGGGCTATAACCGAAGCGCCGATCCCATCCTATTTTTGGGCCAATACGAGGATAACGCGATCTATTTCCCCGACAGCGGACTTAAGTGCACGGTCGAGGTCTTCGACCTGCTGCGCGAAGTCGAGTTCCGCCTGCCCGGCCAGGATATCGACCACTATCACTGAGCCCATCGGGCCTGCCTCGCGCGCGGGCCTATTGTAGGCGCGTTTGCAGCTCGGGCAGCAGACGGTCGAGCTCGTCCTGCAGGTAGCGCAGGGCGTCCTCGGCGCCCGCGGTGGTCTCGTTTTTTCCCATTTCCGCCAGCCGGTCGGAGGCCTCGACCACGGGCTTTGCCCCAAAGATCGACGCCGAACCCTTCAGGGTATGCGCCGCCCGGTGCAGCGTGACGTAGTCCTGGCGCGCGACTCCTTGCTCGATTTCATCCATAATCTGGGGCCATTGTTGAATGAATATTTCGACTAATTCCACCAGCGTGTCCTGGCTGCCGGCGACGCGCTTGAGCGCTTCGTCCCAGTCGAGGGCGGGTTTGGGGGCGGGCGGTTGGGTATTCGGGTTCATCGTGGGCCTCATTGGGTTGGGGGATCGTTGGCGTCGGCTGAGTCTGAATTCGGCGCCGACTTGTCCATGACACGTTGAATGACCTGGTGGAGGGCGTCGGCTTTGAGCGGTTTGGCGATATAATCATCCATGCCGGCGTCCAGGCAGAGTTGGCGGTCGCCCTTCATCGCGTGGGCGGTCATGGCGATGATGGGGGTGTGCGAGGAGGTGCCCTCTTCGAGGCGCCGGATCGCTTTGGTCGCCTCGAAGCCGTTGAGATTCGGCATGCGCACGTCCATCAGGATAAGGTCGAATTTGGCGACCTCAAAAGCGTCGACGGCGCGCTGTCCGTCTTCGCAAAGGGTGATCTGGTGGCCCTGGGCTTCGATGACGCGACGAATCAGGTGTTGATTGACCGCGTCGTCTTCGGCGATGAGGATATTGAGCGCGCCCTCGTCGGGGTGCGGAAGCGCGCTGCTGGAGGCCGCCGCCGCGGGGGCATCGGGCAATTGGAGGCATTCGTGGATGGCCTCCCATAGCTTCGTTTGTTTGACCGGTTTGGTCAGGTTTCGCACGATCTTCAGGGTTTTGCTCTCCGCCAGGCTCAGCGAGCGCAACCCCGCCTCGCTCATCAGGATAATCGGTATTTGGCGCAGCTCGGGGTCTTGATGGATGCGCGCGGCGAGCTCGGTGCCGCGCATCTCGGGCATATTTTGGTCCAATAAGAGCAGGTCGAAACCCGCCCCCGAGCTCTGGGCATCGAGCAGCATATCCAGGGCCTGCGCGCCGGTCACGGCCACCTGGGTGCTCATCTTCCAGTGGGCGAGCAGGTCCTGGATCATCTGGGAGTTCATCAGACTGTCGTCGGCGATGAGCGCGCGTTTTCCGGCGGCGTCCGCCACCCTGATCCGCTCCTCTTCGGGCACCGCTTCGATCTGCAGGCTCAGGGTGAAGAGAAAGGTGCTGCCGACGCCGGGTTCGCTCTCGACCCAGATCTCACCCTCCATGGCGTGGACCAGGCGGGCGGCGATGGTCAGGCCGAGGCCGGTGCCCTGGCGCGAAGACTCGGCCAGCTCGATTTGTTGAAAGGCCTGGAAGATGCGCTCCTGTTCGGCCTCTTCGATGCCCGGGCCGGTGTCGGAGATGGCGAAGCGCAAGGCGATGGCGTCCTCGCTCTTCTCGAGGGTGTGAACCTCGACGTAGACCTGGCCGTGGTCGGTGAATTTGATGGCATTGCTGACCAGATTCTCCAGGATCTGGCGCATGCGCAGGCGGTCGCCGACCAGCAAGATATTCGGCATCTCCAGGGGCATGCGGTAGCCCAGGTCGATGCCCTTCTCGAAGGCATGCACCGACTGGGTGTGCAGCACCTGGACCAGCACGTCGCAGAGGCGAAAGCGGGTCTTCTCCAGGGTTAACTCCCCGGCCTCCATCTTCGACAGGTCGAGGATATCGTTGAGCAGGCGCAGCAAGGAGTTGGCGGACTGGTCGACCAGGTCGACATACTCGCGCTGGCGCGGGCTGAGGTCGGTCTCCAGGAGCAACTCGCTGAACCCGACGATGCCGTTCATGGGGGTGCGGATGTCGTGGCTCATATTGGCCAAAAACTCGCTCTTCGCCCGGTTCGCCTTCTCGGCGCGCTCCTTGGCCCGGCGCAGCTGCTCGCGGGATTGGGCGAGCTCGAAGAGCGAGCTTCGAAGCTTCTCTTCGTGCTGCACGCGCGCGGTAATATCTTCGGATATCCCAAGCAGATACAGGGGGTTGCCGTGCGAGTCGAAGATCGGGATCTTCTTGGTTTGCAGCAGAATCTCCGAGTCCTTGGTGACCAGCTTCTCGCTCTCGATATCGAGCATTTCCCCGCGCTTTAGCGCTTCCCGGTCGTTCTTGCGGTACGCCATGGCCTGCTCGGGGGGGAACAGGTCGATGTCGGTCTTGCCCAGGACCTCGCTGCGATGGCTATTGAGCAGGATTTCGCCGGCGCGGTTGATGCGTTGGTAGACCAGGGCGTCGGCCGTTTTAACGAAGATCATCAGCGGCAGATTTTCGACGATATCGTCCAGGAATTTCTCGGAATCCTCCAACTCCTGGGTGCGTATCTCAAGCTGGTAATGCGCCTTTTTGAGGTCATGGGTGGCGCGGTTGACCTCTTGCTGGATCCGGTCGGTGCGGGTGACCACCGAGATCGCGAGTCCCACCAGAAACACGGTGGCGATCAGGCCGCCGCCCAGCGCGATATTTGGCGCCGGGGTGCGCAGGCTGCTCAGGTAGCTTCGGGTGGGGTCGAACTCCAAAAACCAGCGCTGCCCGGGGACCTGGAGTGCGACGCGCTGGTGCTCGGAGTGTTGGTAGTCGGGCAGCGCGACCTCGATATCTTTGGGTGGCGTGGTCTCCGCCCAATGCAGGGAGTACAGCCGTTGGGCGCGGGTGCGCGACAGCGGGGCGAGCAGGCGGATATTGATCGCGGTCGGCGACTGCTCGCGCAGGGCGTCGTCGACGATCTCGTCCACGCTATAGATGACCGCGACCCAGCCGTGCAGGTTTTGGCGCCGCGAAGCAACCGTCTGGGCCGAGGCGCGGCTGGAGTAGATGGGTTGGAACCCCGCCACGAAGGTGCCGTTCTGGGGAACCGTAGGCAGCTTGATGGGCGAGCTCACCATGGCTTCGCCCCGGTCGCGCGACTGGGTGAGGGTCTTCTGGAGCGTGGGGATGCTGCTCAGGTCCAGCCCCAGCAGCCACTGCGGGGCGGTGTCGCGCAGCTCAACGAAGTCAATGGGGTAGTACGGCGTGGTTTTGGGCGGCGCGAGGTGTGGGCGCCCCTCGGCGTCGAGCACGCGTATCTGATAGCCCGAGGCGATATTCGCGCGGGCGTATTCGAGGTGTTTCTGGCGCTCAAATGGCTTAACGCGAGGCACCCAGAGCATGCCGTGAATGCTGCGCCGCCGCAGCACAAAGCCGCTATTGAACTCACGGAAGTCGCGCTGCGAGATGTCGGGGATCGCCAGATACAGCGCGTTGAGGGCGCGCAGCACGGCGAGTTGGTGGTCGAACTCGAATTGAATGGCTTTGGCCTGCTGTTGAGCGACGCTGCGGAATTCGCTGCGCACCATATCGTCGTCGCGCCCGTAGAGCCATTGCCAGGCCAGGGTGGTCACGCCCAGGCTGATGATGCCCACCAGGGTGGGGAGCAGCCAGTATTTGGCGCGCGCGCGCATCCGGGCGGGCATGGTCGCTTCCGCGGCGGCGTCGAGGCTTGTATGTGTGTGAGGGCCAGCGGGCATCGGGACTCCTGGCGGGCCAAAATTCGGGTGTCTTCGCGATTTAACGGGCGAAGGGGCGCTACGGGTTTATGGGAAGAGCCCCCTGGCCATCTTGGCCTGGGCGACGTGGCCGACCGCCTCGAGCATCGCGGCGCTGCGCAGGTCAACCGATTCGGCTTGGGCGCGTTGCCAGGTGCGCGCGAACGCCTCGTCGAGCAGGGCGAAGAGGCGCTGCTGCACTCTCGCCTCGGACCAGCGTTGTCGCTGGGCGTCCTGGAGCCATTCGAAATAGGAGGCGATGGTCACGCCGGCGGCCGCCAGCAGGTCGGGGACCACCAGGACGTCGCGCTCCTGGAGGATCTCGTCGGCGTCGGCGCTGGTGGGGCCGTTGGCGCCCTCGATGAGCACGCGGCATTGCAGGCGCGCGGCGTTCTCGGCGGTGACCTGGGCGCGGCGGGTCGCCGGCACCAGGAACTCGCAGTCGAGCTCCAAAAGTTTGGGGTGTGAGATGGGGTCGGCCTCGGAGAACCCGTGCATCGCGCCGGTTGAGTCCACCCAGGCGTAGAGGGCGTCGAGGTCGAGCCCGTCGGGGTTATGGAGCCCGCCGGAGGCGTCGCTCATCGCCACGACGCGCATCCCGCGCTCCTGCAGCGCCTGGGCCCCGTGGCGCCCGACGTGGCCGAAGCCCTGGATCACCGCGCGGGCGCCCTCGACCTCGATGTCTGCGTAGTCCGCGGCTTTGGCGCTGATATAGGCCATGGCGACCCCGCTCATCGTGTAGAAGCCGGGCAGCCCGCCGAGGACCTCGGGCTTGCCGGTCGCCACGCCCGCCACGGTATAGCCGCGCTGCTGGCTATAGGTGTCCATCGCCCAGCCCATCGCGTTCTCCTGGCCGGCCAGCCCCGGGGCGATGACGTCGCGCTCGGGGCCGATGACGTCGCATAATTCGAAGATAAATCGCCGGGTGACCCGCTGTAATTCGTCGTTGCTCAGCGTGCTGGGGTCGATGCGCACCCCGCCTTTTGCCCCGCCAAAGGGCAGGCGAAACAGCGCGCATTTCCAGGTCGCCAAAAACGCCAGCGCCGAGATATCTCCCAGGCTAAGGTCTTCGTGGTAGCGCATGCCCCCCAGGGTCGGGCCCATGGTGAGGAGGTGTTGGACCCGGTAGCCGAAGACGGTCTCGACCTGGTCGTATTCGTCGCGCCGGAAGGGGAAGCTGACCAGGCGGGTGCGCTGGGGGAAGAGCAGGCGCTGGCGCAGGTTGTCGTCGACCGCCAGCCATTGCGCGGCCTTCAAGAATTGCTGGTGCGCCAGGCGCAGCATCGGCGAGCTCCACTCGGTGGCGCGCACCCGGCTTCGCTCCAACACGTAGCGCACCGCGCGGTCGAGCCGGGCGGCGCTGAGCTTGTCTTTGAGCACATAGTCGTGGGCGCCGGCGCTCACCGCCCGCACCGCGGTCTCCATATCGTCGACCCCGGTGAGCACGATCACCGGCACCGTCGGCGCGCGGGCGCGCACCCGGGCCAAGGTCTCAAGGCCCTGGGTCTCCGGGAGCACCAGGTCCAGCAGGATGAGATCCACGCCGCCGCGCCGAATCCGCTCCTGGGCGGATTCCAGGTGCCCGTAGGATTCGATCACATGGGGGATGCGGCTGCCGGCCGCCATCAGGCGCTCGATAAGCCGGCGCTGCAACGGGTTATCCTCCACCAATACGATTGTGGTTTTTGTCTCCGACATGATTCGCCCGCGGCCCAGGAGTTGGATGTCCTGTGCGCGCGGGCTCTACTGACCGGTTCGTCGGGCGGCTATTGCCGAAGCCTCGCGCGCAGTGCAAGACACGCCGAAGCTAGGCACCCGCGCGGCCTTGGTAAGTCGGAGCGGCCGCCAAAAGGTCGGGGTCAGGCGGATTCCTGGCGCTTGATGGCGCGCTGCAGCTCCTCGTCGGACAGGCCCGAGTGCCCCTCGACCGTGATCGACTGGCTCTTATTGCTGTTGAGGTCGCGCGCGGACACGTTGACGATGCCGTCGGTGTCGAGCTCAAACGCCACCTCGATGCGCGGGCGCCCCTTGGGCTGCGGGGGGATGCCGGTCAGGTTAAACGTCCCCAGCAGCGCGTTGTCGCTGGCGACGGGCTCCTCGCCCTGGAGCACCGTGATGGTGACCATATCCTGGTTGGTCTCGGTGGTGGTGAAGACCTTGGTTTCGCGCGTGGGGATCGAGGTATTCTTGTGAATGATCGGGCTGAAGCGGTCCCCGGCGACCCGAATACCCAGGCTCAGCGGCGTCACGTCGAGCAGGATGACCTCCTTGACCTCGCCGCCCAGGATGCCGGATTGGATCGCGGCGCCCACGGCGACGACCTCGTCGGGGTTGACGCCTTTGCTTGGTTTCTGCCCGAAGATCTGCTCGACCTTCTCCTGGACTAGCGGCATGCGCGTCATGCCGCCGACCAGCAGCACGTCGCTGATGTCCTCCGGGGTCACCCCGGCGTCTTTCATGGCGGTGCGGCACGGCGCCTCGAGGCGCTCGATCAGGTGAAAGACCAGGTCGAGCAGCTGCGAGCGCGACAGCGCCAGCGACAGGTGGCGCGGGCCGTTATCGTCGACGGCCAAAAACGGCAGGTTGATATTGGTCTCGGTGAGCGTGGACAGCTCGCATTTGGCGTTCTCGGCGGCTTCCTTGAGCCGCTGAATCGCCATGCGGTCGCCGCTCAGGTCGATGCCAGACTCGTTCTTGAAGCGCTCGAGCAAGAATTTCAGGATCACCTGGTCGAAGTCCTCGCCGCCGAGCTGGTTGTCGCCGCAGGTCGCCGCGACCTCGAAGAGCCCGCCGCGCAGCCGCACCACGGAGACGTCGAAGGTGCCGCCGCCCAGGTCGAAGACGACCAGGTTGGCGTCGTCGGTTTTGGCGTAGCCGTAGGCCAGGGCCGCCGCGGTCGGCTCGTTGATGATGCGGCGCACCGTGAGCCCGGCGATCTTGCCGGCGTCTTTGGTCGCGCTCCGCTGGGCGTCGTTAAAATACGCCGGCACCGTGATGACCGCTTCGTTGATCTCTTCGCCGAAATAGTCCTCGGCGGTCTTCTTCATCTTGGCGAGCAACATCGCCGAGATCTCCTGCGGGCTATAGCGCTGGCCGTTGACCTGGACCCAGGCGTCGCCGTTGGTATTCTCCACGATCTCATAGGGCAGGGTGCTCGAGATCTCGCGCATGACCTCGGAGTTATATTTTTGCCCCTGCAGGCGCTTGATGTCGTAGACGGTGCGCTCGGGGTTGATGATCGCCTGGCGCTTGGCCTGCTGGCCGACGAAGCGCTCGTCCTCCTCGGTGAAGCCGATCATCGACGGGGTGGTGCGCGAGCCTTCCGAATTGGGCAAGACCAGCGGCGCGCGACCTTCGATCACCGCGACGCAGGAGTTGGTGGTTCCGAGGTCAATTCCAATTATCTTTCCCATGATCTTCTATACCTTGCAATGAACTTAATCGTGGTGTCGTGCGTGCGCGTCCTGCCCATATGGGGCGGTCAGATGACCGCAGAGCCGCTGCGTAAAGCCGTCGTTTGAGCTGCCTCCCGGAACCGATGCGATTTCCCTTGGGGCCGGTACTTTAGGTCGAAATCACTTCTTAAACAAGTTTTTCCAAAAGGGGGAGCTGTCCGCATTGCCGGCCTCGCCGTGGCGTTTCTCATAGAGGCGGATCGCGCGCAATGCGTCGCGAGATTTCGGGTTGAGTCGCAGGGCGATCTGGTAGTGGCGAAGCGCCTTTTTATGCTCCTCTTTGACCTTGAGCAGGTGGCCCATAAAGACATGGGCGTCGGGCAGGGATTGGCGGTCCTTAAACTCGATCGCTTTCTCCACCGTGCGCAGAGCGTCGTCGAGGTTAGCGGCGTCCTGCAAGAAGAGGAAGTAGCCGTAAAAGGTCATATATTTGCCGTTGCCCGGCTCCAAGTTATAGGCGGTGGCGAAGCGCTCGGCGGCCAATTTAGTGTTGTCGCCTTCGCGCCACGCGCTATAGCCCTCATTGAAGGCGTTGGCGGCGGTGTCGGCGGCGCGCAGCATCCCGGTATTTGACCTTCCGCCGCTGGAGTTGGTGCGGATTCGAGCAAGCTTTGCCCGCCGGTCGGCCTGGGACTCGGTGCGCGCGCGCGGCTTGGCGGCGATGATGGGGGTCGAGGGTTCGCGGCCCAGCCCGATGGGCGTGGCGCTGCGTTTGACCTTGAGGCGCTCGATCCGGGATTGGCGCGAACTGGTGGGCGCGGTCGCGTCGGCCCCGGCGGAGGGCGTCGCCTTGGGCTGCGAGAGCTTGGGGCGAGGCGCGTCGGCGCGCGAGGTGCTCGTGTGGGGCATCGCCCGCGGGATGGCCGGGCGCGTCGGCGCGGACTCAGACCCAAACGAGCGCGGGTTCCCCAGGCGCGGCCCGGGCGCGTGGTCCGCGGGCGTCGGCTCCGGGCGAGGCCGGCGCTGCTCGCCCTCGATCTTCATCAGCTCTTCGTAGGTGTCCTTGATGGTGATGAAGATCTCTTGGACCAGGCGCTTCACGTCGCCTGAAATGTTGCCGCCATACACGTCCGGATGGTGTTGCTTGACCATCTCATAGAATTTCGAGCGGATGATCTCACGCCCACAACCCTCCCACACGCCGAAGATCTCGTAGGGCGTGGCGTGCTCCAGGCGCTCCAAGAATTCGGTGAGTTCAGCCTCCAGGCTGGCTCGCCCGCTGCCGCGCGCCCGATACGCCTTGGAGTCCTTGGTCTGGGCGTCCACCTGTTGCTGGCGAAAGCGCGCGATCTCTCGGTTATATTGGATGCTGACGCTCTGGAAGGTCGGCTCCGCGCGAAGCGAGAGCAGGTCGGTCTCGACAGCATATAGCGCCGCCTGGAACCCCCGGGTCGCGTCGGCGCCCAGCGAGCCCAGCGCGCGCTCAAGGGTGGTCTGGCCGTCGCAGGCCTGCATAAACCGGTGCAAAATCGCCAGGTCCCGCAAACTCTCGGTGCGCGCCTGCCAGTGGTTGGTGCGCACCGGGAACGCGCGCATATGCGGCATCATCGCCTGCATGACCTCGCGCGATGGCATATGGCGCTCGATGCTCAGGTAGATAAATCGATACGGGTCTTCGGTCGGGCCGTCGGCGATCGGCTCGGGGGTGAAGCGATAGCTCCCGCGGCTCCACGCGAAGGATTTCGCCAGGGTCGACAGCGGCGAGTAGCGGGCGTCGTAGGGCCGGCGCAGTCGGCCCTCGAAGACCGGATAGTGATGCTCGAGGGTGTCGTGTTTTAGGAAGAGAGTGCCCGACGCCGCGGTGAACGCCAGGGTATAGAGCGCGCGCGCCAGGCTGACGTCGGCGAAGGTGCCTTCGCGGGCGGTGGTCAGGTGAACTTCAACCAGCAGCGGGCCGTGGCTGCTTTGGTTGACGTCCTGCTGGGGCGCGGCTTTGGTCGCGCTGCGCACGCACGCGTCGAAGGGGGCTTGCAGCGTCTCGGGGGTCGGCGGTTTGCCGTCGAGTTCGATCGCCGGGCCAAAGGAGGCCAGCGAGTCGATGAATTGGCTGGCACGCGCGGAGGGTTTGCGCAGAATCAACGACGCGATGGTGCTCTCTTTCTGGAGCACATTATCCAGCAAAATAAACGCATCGAGACCCTCGAGTTTCATGACCTCATAGTCGATGAAAACCGCGTCAAAATGCGTCTTAATAAGGATGTCGCGCGCATCCGCCCATTGGGCGGTCGCCTGGACGTCGAGGCGATGCGCCTGGGCACATTGCTCGACGCTGCGGC
Organism: Bradymonas sediminis; assembly: GCF_003258315.1. Classification (GTDB taxonomy): domain Bacteria; phylum Myxococcota_A; class Bradymonadia; order Bradymonadales; family Bradymonadaceae; genus Bradymonas; species Bradymonas sediminis. The sequence continues at coordinate 3,492,923 of NZ_CP030032.1, read as the reverse complement.
GCAGCGCGGCGTCATCGGTGATGAGAAATACATTCTTCATAGGTGCGTAAAACTACTTAAAGGCGACCGCCGAGTTCGTCGATCTGCTGAATAATTTCGCGCTTGGCTTTCGCCGTCACCGATTGCTTGTCCGCGACCAGGGTCAGGTACTTCTTGAACGAGTCGATCGCGGCGTTGCGCCGGTTCATTCGCTTATATAGGTAGCCCAGGGTCTGGAAGACCTCGGGGTCTTCGTAGCCGTAGCGCACCGCCAGCTGGAGGTGCTCGGCGCCCTTAACCTCGCGGTTGGTGTACATCAGCGCCATGCCGAGCTTGTACTGCACCTCGGCCTGCTCGGCGTCTAATTCCAGCGCGCGCTGGAAGTTGACGATCGCGTCTTCATAGAGCTTGTCGCGGAAGTCCGAGTTCCCCATGGCCACCAGGGCTTGGGTCATCTTCGGGTTGATGCGCAGCGCGGTGGCGATGTCCTCCTTGCCCTTCTTCGAGTAGCCAAGCTTGGAGAGTAACTCTCCGCGGCGCACGAATATTTCGGGGTTCTTCTGGCCGAACGCGGGGTCCACGACGGTCACCTTGCGGTACTCGTCGAGGGCCGAGGTGAGGCGCTTTTCAGCCTCGTAGGAGCGTCCCATCCAGTAGCGGTACTCGCCGTTCTCGGGCTTATAGTCCAGGACGTGGCGGAAGACCTTCATCGCCTGGGCGTAGTCTTGCTGGGCGAAGTCGGTGCGGCCCAGGTAAAAATAGGCGTCGTGGAAGCGCGTGTCGAGCTCGTAAGCCTTGATGAAGTCTTCGCGGGCGTTGTCGAAGTTGCCCTGGTCGAAATAGATCCGGCCGCGGATGAAGATATAATGCGGGTTGTCGGCGTGCTCGGCGACCACCGCGTTGATCTGGTCGACCGCCTTGGCGAAGTGGCGCGATTGGCGGTAGGCGTCGGCCAGATAAGCCGACAGGCGCAGGTCTTTGACGCCCTCGGCTTTGGCGCGCTCCAGGAGCTCGAGCGCCTTCTCGTTTTCCTGGGTGTCCAGGTACATGCGCGCCAGCGCCAGGCGCGCCGGCCAATAGTTGGGGTGGCGCTTAAGCGTGGCTGCGTAGCGCTGCTCGGCGAGGTCGCGCTGCTTGCTCATCTCGTAGAATTTGGCCACCTCGGTGCCCACCGCGGCGTCGATGCGCTCCGGCTCGGCCTCCACCGCCTTGATATGCTTCTGGGCGGCCTCCAGATCCTTGTCGGTGATCCAGATCAACTGGGCCAGCGCGGCGTGGGCCGACAAGAGGCTCGCGTCGATCTTCAGGGCCTGAGTCAGCGCCTTCTGGGCGTCGAAATAGGCGAGGCGGTCGCGGTGCAGTCGACCCAGATAGAGCGGGAAGCGGGCGTCTTCGGGGAAGAGCTTGGCGCCGCGCTGCAATTGCTCGGTCGCGTCATTCCACTTCTCCAGGCCCATATAGGCGCGCACGATGCCGAGCATCACGTCCGGGTTCTCGGCGCCCAGGTTCTTATTGGTGGTGAAGAAGTTGAGCGCCTCCTGGTATTTCTCGGCCGACATATATTGTTCGGCGAGGGCCTGGATCGTGTCGCTTCGGCTCACGTCGATGCTCAGCGCAGTGGTCAGCGCTTTGATGGCCTCGTCACTCTCCTGGCGGGCCACGTGAATCATACCTTGCAGGTGCAGGGCGCTGGCGCGCTCGCCGGGGGCGGCGAGGGCCTGGAATTTGTCGGTGACGCCGCTGAGCTCGGTCGACGCGTTATTGAGGTCGCCGCGCTCATAAAAGACTTCGCCGAGTTTAAGGCTCGAGGCGACGTGGCTCTCGGAGGATTTTAGGGCCGCCTTCCAGGTCTTAATGGCGCCGTCGATATCGCCGGTATGTGCCATCATCTGAGCGCGCCAAAACTGTGGAGCGGGCGCGTCGGGGCGAAGTTTCTGGGCGGCAGCCAGGGCGCTGTCGCCGCGCGCGGCGATGCGCTTGGCGGCGTCGTTCAACGGGGCATTGGCCTCATCGCGCTTGGCGACTGCCTCGGGGGCTTCGGCCGTCTCGGGCGCATCTTCTCCGCTGGCGGCTTCTTCGTTGGCGGCTTCTTCGTTGGCGGCTTCTTCGTTGGATCTGGCGACCTCGGTCGGCTCAGCTTCCTTCGCTGCTTCTGCCGTGTCCTGGACCGCGCGCGGCGCGGCGGCGCTTGCGTCGGCGGGAGCGAGCTGCTTCTCGACGGCGAGCGCATCGCCCATGCCCATCAAAAGATGGGCGAAATAGGCGATCTCGTCGTCTTCGTCGACCAATTGCTCAAGGTAGGCGCGGGCCGCGTCGGCGTTGCCATTCTGGGCCTCGAACGCCCCGCGCGCCAGCGCCTCCCATCCGCCGGCGGCGTCCGCAAGCGGTTTGGCCAGGGACTCCGCGTGCTGTTGGATATCGGCGTCATCATAGCGGCTCAGCAGCAGCGACTCGGCGAGCAACAGCTTCGCCTGGTCCTCGGCGCCGAGCTTTCCCTTGCGGGCGGTGTCGATGAGGGCGCGAAGTTCGCCGTAGGTGTCGCTTTGAACCGCGGCGAGATCGACGCGCGCAGGCGCCGCTTTCTGGGCGACGGGTTGTTCGACCTGTGCCGGCTCGGAGTTCGCAAAGCTATTGTAAACGCCGTAGCCAATGCCGCCTACGAGCATCACGCCCAAGAGGGAGAGGCCGACCATGGTCATGGTGCCGCGCTTCTTATCGGCGTCGACCGCCTCATCGCGCGTGACCTGCGCCGCGACGCCGCGGGACGCGGGCTGGCGCGGTTCCGAGCTCTCGGGGATGGGCGCCTCGGCGGCGAAGCGCGGCGCGGCGGCGGGCGCCGACGTGCTTTGGCCGCCGCTCCACTCGTCCTGCTGCCAATCGCTCGCGTCGTCGTGGCGCCCGGAGTCAAAGGCGTCCATGACCGGCGCGTCGCTCATCAAGTCGTCGCCCCATTCGCCCGACATGCCCGCCAGGTCGTCTTGTTGCGGCTGCGACGGCTCGTCGAGGAACGTGAAATTATCATCGTCCGACAGGAAGTCGTCGTTATTCTCGAGCAGATTCGACGAGTCATCCAGGTCGAGTCCGCTCGGCTCAAAGAGGTCATCGTCGGCGCCGAGCCCGGGGGCGGCGAAGAGGTCATCGTCGTCCTCCTCTTGGCCGGGGGCGTCGAAGAGGTCGTCGGCGCCGTCGCCAAAGGCGTTTGCGTCGAGGGCGCCGCCCATATCGAAGCCGGCGGCGTCGGACTCAACCGACGCGTGGTGTTGGGCGGGGACGTCGCTGGGGGCGTCAAAGAGGCTACTATTATTGTCTCGCGCGCCGAAGAGGTCGTCGTCGGCGGGGGCGTCGCCGAAGAGGTCGTCATCGGCGGGTGCGTCGCCGAAGAGGTCGTCGTCGGCGGGTGCGTCGCCGAAGAGGTCGTCGTCGGCGGGTGCGTCGCCGAAGAGGTCGTCGTCGGCGGGTGAATCCGCGAAGAGGTCGTCGTCGGCGGGTGAATCCGCGAAGAGGTCGTCGTCGGCGGGTGAATCCGCGAAGAGGTCCTCGTTGGGGCTCGGGTCGCCGAAGAGGTCGTTATTGTGGGTCCAGGACGTGACCTCCTGGGTCGGCAGATCGGGCAACTCTGCCTCCGCGGGCACCGGAAGTTCGTGCGCGCGGGTCGCCGGTAGATCGTCTTGAGTGCGCCGCCCGGGGAGGCTCTGCTGGGGGCCGGGGAGGTTGTCCGCCGCCTTGCTCTGCGGAAGCCCGCCGGCCGACGCCGGTAAACTCGGCGCAACACCGGGCAGCCCGGGCATGCCTTTGGGTTTTGGCAGGTTTGCCTTAAGGCTCGGGAGGTTAAGCTCCCGGCGCTTGGGCAACTGCGGAGGGCGTGTGGCCTTGTCAGAAGACGCGCTGCTCGGCGTCGGAAGCCCCGGCAGCCCGGGGAGTCGAGGCGATTGCGGCTTGGGCAGGTCGAGGCCGCTGCCGCTCGTCTGCGGGCGCGGCAACTGCGGCGGCGCGAGGCGCGGTAGCGCCGCGTCCTCGTCGGTCCCTTCGCTCTCATCGGCGTCCGCCCACGCGCCCAGCATGGTCCCGCCGGGGGTTGGGCGGCCAAATCCCTGGCTTGGAATCGGCGCGTTGTCGCGCTGGGCGATCGTGTGGGCCAGGTCGGCGAACGCCTCCACGTCGGCCAGGCCTTGCCAATCGGTCTGGTCTGGGGAGACCTCGGCGTCGACGCTTAGCTTGCCCGCGTCGAGCATGGCGCGGATCGCGCTCGTGTCGAAGGGCCCAAAGATCTTGCCCGTGGGGCGCTTGATGAAATAACGCACGCCGAAGCTGCTCGGCGCGCCGAGTCGACCGGGGCCACCGAACGCCGGCGGCGCGGCCGGGGCCGCGGCCTTCTTCGGGATATATAAAAAGGAGTGCGCGCACTGCGGGCAGCGTACGGTTAGGCCGTCGGCCGGTACGCGAGATGAGTCAACCGAAACCGGGGTCGAACAAGCGGGACAGGTTAAGTTCATAATGACCGCGTCCTTGATGCGTCACAGCGTCAGATTATATGTCGAGGAGGACCTGACAGCCGGGTAAGGGCTTAGGAGATGATAGTCGATTTCTACTTTACTTGCAGCGGTAGGTGTTGACAAGGAAATCGTTTGTCTTCTCGGGGAGCGCGGGCGCGCCCGCGGTTTTCGATGGCGTCGCATGTTGCAATGGTGCGGGGCGGCGCGCGCAGGCCCGCGCGCGAGATCCCGGGGTTTGTGCTCGGGCCGCGCTGGGGTAGTGTGCGCGGGTTCGCGCCGGTTTGTCGCAAAATTCGAGGATGAGCTTATGAAAATTGCTGTTGTCTCCGACCTGCATCTTGCACCCGATGGCGTGAATCGCTGCACCGCGACGCCCGCCGAGTTGCTCCACCTATTCGAGACGATCCAGGCAAGCGCCGACCGCGTGGTGCTCGCCGGCGACCTCTTCGACCTCGACCGGCCGCGCATGCTGGGCGGGTGGCGGGCGCAGTTGGCGCAATTATATCGCGAGCAGCCTGAATTATTAGAGAGAATGGAGGCGTTCGAGTGGTTGGTGGGGAACCACGACGCCGCGCTGTGTCGGCGCGCGGTGCCCCAGGAGCGCTGTGTGTTGGCCGACGGGCTGCGCGTGCTGATTCGCCACGGGCACCAATGGGATATGCCGCTAAAGAAGATGCCGGCGCTGGCGCCGAGCGCGAATTTTGTGGCCGGCTGGCTCCAGCGCGCCGACCTGCAGGGCGCGGCCAGCGCGCTCGGGCGGGCGCCGCTGGTCTTCGACCGCATGCTCAATAGGAATAAGAAGGGCGGGCGCGACCGACTGCTTGAGGGCGCGCAGGCGCTCCTGGTCGAGGAGGGTTGGGACGTCGTGGTCTGCGGTCACTCCCACGACCTTCGCCTGGTCGCCGGGGAGCACGGGCTCTTCGTGAACACCGGTTCGGTGTGCGAGGGGACGATCGACTGGGCGCTTATTGACACCGACGCCGCCGCGCCGAGCGTCACGTTGATGCGCGACGGTCAGTTGCATGAGCGCGCCGAGAAGCTTGCCGGGCGCTGGCAGTTGTTGAGCGCGACGTGATCCGAATACACCGCGCGGTGACGGCACCCCCCCCCGCGCCCGCCAGGCCGCAAAGAGGAGCGCGTTGGCGGGGGCGAAAGAATTTTGCATCTTTAAGATAAAATAATGCGAATATCTCTTGACACTCCGGATTTATAGAATTATGTTCCCGGCCCGGTCGCGAAGCAGGTTTGACCTGCACAAGTAGCGGCCAGGTTGGTTCTTATGGTGGGTGTAGCTCAGTTGGTTAGAGCGCAGGCTTGTGGTGCCTGAGGTCGCGGGTTCGACCCCCGTCACCCACCCTTTAGAACTTCCTCTTTTTGAAAATCTCACGCCCAACCTCATAAGATGAGGACCAAGGGTTGAGACGATAAAAAGAGCCAGCGCCCGTAGCTCAGCTGGATAGAGTACCGGACTTCGAATCCGATGGTCGTAGGTTCGAATCCTACCGGGCGCACTTTGTTTCAAGTTTATGTCAGGTAGCCGAGTTCGATTTATTTCGACTCGGCTTTCTTGTCGGAGGGTTGGGACATAAAACTGCGAGGGTGGCGGAATTGGTAGACGCGCTGGATTTAGGTTCCAGTGGATAATATCCGTGGGGGTTCGAGTCCCCCTTCTCGCATGAAGTATCAAAAACGATTGGTCAGTACGCCTTGTTTGAGCTCCGTATCCGTCATCTGGGTGCGGGGCTTTTATCGTTAAAGATGGCTTCTATAACCCGCTGCGGGCGCCTGGCGCGCGCGTCGGAGCGCGCAAAATCGTCGTGAGTGTGCTTGCACTTGGCGGGGGAACATGACAAAACGCGCACCGTAGTGATTTGAGGTCAGAATCTCGTCTTAAATTACGGCGTATTGAATTAAGTATTATTATGCAGGCGAGCGGGCGTGTGCGCGGTGTTCATCAGGGATGTCGCGAAGATTACGCCCTCGTTTTTTTAGGCATTGCCTTCCAAAGCTCGCCATAAAATTGCACTAACTCAACCCTACACATTTGAGGAGTTTCCATGCCTTACGAGGTGGAAGAAACCGGAAATCTCACCCGCCTGGTCACCGTGACCGTGCCGGCTGAAGAGCGTAAAAAGCGCGTCAACAAAGAGCTTCGCAAAATCGCCAAGACCGCGAAGATTCGTGGCTTCCGCAAGGGCGCTGTGCCCTTCGGTGAGGTGAAGAAGCGCTACGGCGCCGAAGTCGACCGCGACACGATCGAAGGCTTGGTCCGCGATTATCTCAACAAGATCGTTGAGGAGAGCGAGCAGGTTGTGTTGCACCTTGGGCGCCCGGAATTCGGCGACGCCGCGGCTGTGGCCGAAGGCGACGTGACGTTCACGGTCGACCTTGAGGTCCGCCAGGACGTCGACCCGGTCGGTTATCTCGGGCTCGAGCTTAAGAAAGAGAAGATCGAAGTCACCAGCGAGAAGGTCGACGAGCGACTCGAGCAGCTGCGTGAGCGTTACGCGACGCTTGAGCCGATCTCGGGGCGCAAAAAGATCGCTGAAGGCGACGTGGTCACCTTCGACTACGAGGCGCAAGGCGCTGAAGAGAACGAAGAGCTTGCCAACTTCAAAGGCAAGGGCGGCCAGGTTGAAATCGGCGGCAAAGGCGGCTCGATCCCCGGTCTCGAAGAGGGTCTCACCGGGCTCGCCTTCGACGCCACCAAGGTCATCGAAGTCACCCCGAACGAGAACTTCGGCATCGCGTCGCTCGTCGGCGAGGCGATCTCGCTTGAAGTGACCGTCACCGAGGTGAAGCATAAGGTGCTCCCCGAGCTCGACGACGACTTCGCCAAAGACACCGGTCAGGCCGAGACGCTTGACGAGCTGCGCGAGAAGTTGAGCGAAGAGATCGAGAAAGGCCTCGAGCACGACGCCATGCACTCGCTGCAGTCGCAGGTCCTCGAGAAGCTTATCGAGCAGAACGAGATCGAGCTTCCGCCGAAGTTCGTCCAGGAGCAGCTGGACAACGAGCGCAACCAGCGCCTTCGCGCGCTTCAGCAGGCGATTCAGCAGGGCATGAACCCCGCGTCGCTGGGCATCGACCTTGAGACCTATGCCGATCCCGAGGCGTTCCGTCCGGACGTGGAGAAGGGCATTTGCGTCGACTTCCTCCTCACGGCGATCTTCGAGAAAGAGGAGCTTAAGCTTGAGGAAGCCGACCTGATGGCGACCATCGAGCACCAGGCCATGCACCAGCGCGTGCAGCCGCAGCAACTGCTCCAGCAGCTGCTGCAGGACCAGAACGGCATGGCGCAGATCCAGCATATGGCGATGCTCGAGAAGACCCGCATCTTCCTGGTGGAGAAGGGTGAGATCGAGGAAGTCCCGGCTGGCTCGCTGAGCGAAGAGGCTGAAGAGAAGCCGAAGGCAAAAGCCAAGAGCAAGGCCAAGCCGAAAGCCAAGGCGAAGTCGAAGTCCAAGACGACCAAGAAAAAGGCCGACAAGGACGCCGAAGAGAAGCCGAAAGCCAAGGCGAAGTCGAAGTCCAAGACGACCAAGAAAAAGGCCGACAAGGACGCCGAAGAGAAGCCGAAAGCCAAGGCGAAGTCGAAGTCCAAGACGACCAAGGCCAAAGCTGAGAAGAAAGAAACCAAGCCGAAAGCTAAAGCGAAGTCGAAGTCCAAAGCGACCACGACCAAGAAAAAGGCTGACAAAGAATAAGGCTTGACCGGGGCGAGCGCGGCTCTTTATGCGCCGCGCTCGCCCCATTTTTTTGTCTAATAATTGGCCTGCGCTCCCATGCGACTCCAGTCAATTCTTGCACCGCGTCGCCTTTTATGGTGGAGTCCGTGGTGCATTATCGTTTATGGGAAGAATACGGGCCGACGGCTGGTTCGTCTTAAGCAGGCGCGTCGCAACGTCGATGATTTGGCGGCGCTCGATTCATTTATATTTTTTAGAAAACTGGCGGCTAAAGATTATGGCTTTTTTACCTCGCGTTATCGAACAGACTCACCGTGGTGAGCGCGGCTGGGATATTTATAGCCGTCTGCTTAAAGATCGGATCGTTTTTCTGGGCACCCAGGTCAACGATATGGTGGCCAATACGATCATCGCGCAGTTGCTCTATCTTGAGAGCGAGGACCCGGACAAAGAGATCTCGCTCTATATCAACTCCCCCGGGGGTAGCGTGACCGCGGGGTTGGCGATTTACGATACGATGCAATATATCAAGCCGGAGGTCTCCACGATCTGTCTGGGGCAGGCCGCCTCGATGGGCGCGGTGCTCCTGAGCGCCGGCGCGCCGGGCAAACGCCTGGCACTGCCCAACGCCCGCGTGCTGATTCACCAGCCGCTGATGGGCGGGCTGAGCGGGCAGGCGACCGACATCGACATCCAGGCGCGCGAAATTTTAAAGCTGCGTGAGACGTTAACTGACATATTGGTGCGCCATAGTGGTCAGACCAGCGAGCGCATCTCAAAAGATACCGAGCGCGATTATTTTATGACCGCCGATGAAGCCGCCGAATACGGGATTATCGACCGGGTGATTGACGCCCAGCGACTCAAAGACCCGTCGGCCTAAGGCATCCTCAAGAATCACCCCGTGTCGATGCAGCCGCTCACTGAGCGGCGCGACACGCCCGAAAGGACACACGAGATGACGACGAGAAATGACGGCGCGCACTCCAATTTGTGCTGCTCGTTCTGCGGCAAAAGCCAGCACGAAGTTCAAAAACTCATCGCCGGACCGACGGTCTATATCTGCGATGAGTGCATTGGCCTGTGCGGACATATTATCGACGAAGAGGTCGAGCGCGAGGGCGGTGGCGTGAGCTATGGGGATGTCCCCAAGCCCATGGATATCAAGGCCACCCTCGATCAATATGTGATCGACCAGGAGCGGGCCAAGAAGATCCTCTCGGTCGCGGTGCACAACCATTATAAGCGCATCAGCAGCCGCGTGGACGCCGACGAAGTCGAATTGCAGAAGTCGAATATTCTGCTGATCGGCCCCACCGGTTGCGGCAAGACGCTGCTGGCCCAGACCCTGGCCCGGCTGCTCGACGTGCCGTTCACCATCGCCGACGCCACCAGCCTCACCGAGGCGGGGTATGTCGGTGAGGATGTCGAGAATATTATCGTCAACCTGCTGCAGGCAGCCGATCACGACGTCGAGCGCGCCAGCCGCGGCATTATCTATATTGACGAGATCGACAAGATCGCGCGCAAGGGCGAGAACCCCTCGATCACCAAGGACGTCTCGGGCGAGGGCGTGCAGCAGGCGCTGCTGAAGATCATCGAGGGCACCGTCGCCTCGATCCCGCCCAAGGGCGGGCGCAAGCACCCCCAGCAGGACTTCCTGCAGATCGACACCACCAATATTCTCTTCATCTGCGGCGGCGCGTTCAGCGGCCTCGAAGAGATCATCACTCAGCGTATTGGTGACCGTCGCCTCGGGTTCGGCGCCGACGTCAGCCAGAATAATAAGGAGCTTGACGCGACCGAGTTGCTCGCCGAGATGCAGCCCGAAGACCTGATGAAATACGGGCTTATCCCCGAGTTCGTCGGCCGCCTACCGGTCATCGCTACCCTCGACGAGCTCGACGAGGACGCGTTGATGCAGATCCTCACCCAGCCCAAGAACGCGCTGGTGAAGCAGTACCGCAAGCTCTTCCGCATCGACGGCGTGAACGTCAGATTCGAGGACGACGCGCTGCGCGCGGTGGCCAAAAAGGCGCTGGGTCATAAGACCGGCGCCCGCGGGTTGCGCACGATTCTGGAGCGCGTGATGCTCGAGTTGATGTACGAGGTGCCGGGCCGCGAGGACTTCGACGAGATCACCATCACCAAGGAGATGGTCGAGCAGGCCGACAGCGCCACCCTCGACTTTGTCGAGCCCAAGGCCGAGAGCGCCTGAGTCCAGTGAAGTGATTGCCAGCCGGGATATCATCGATATCCCGGCTTTTTTGTGCCGAATTCAGCAATTTCTTTGCTACATGGCGCCCGCCGCGTTATCACTAGAGTTGATAAAATCGCGCCTTGCCTGCCGATTTTCGCACCTGTCTTTTTGAACCCACTCGGCCCAGCACCCACAATAATTTTTGGAGGAAGGTCACCCCACGCCGTGGGCAGCGCCGCCCCTGGAAATTTTGGCGTCCTGGACTGCTCCGCCCGATGAATCGAGGAAATCATGTCGTCTTCTCAAGATTCGAATAACTCCGCGGATACCGCGATTCGCCGTCTTCCGTTGCTGCCGCTGCGAGATATCATCGTCTTTCCGGGGCGAGTGGTGCGCCTCTTTGTTGGGCGAGATAAGAGCATCCAGGCGCTCGAAGAGGCGATGAACGCCGACAAAGACATCGCCCTGGCCGCCCAGATTAAATCCAAGACGAATAACCCCACCCAGGACGATATTTACGCCGTGGGAACCGTCGGGCGCATCGTGCAATTGCTGCGGCTGCCCGACGGCACCGTGCGGGTGCTCGTGGAGGGGCGGCGTCGCATGAAGATCGCCTCGTTCGCCAAGGACGAGCCGTATTTTGAGGTGGACGTGCGCGAGGTTCAGGACGTCAGCGCGAGCCAGACCTCGAGTGACGCCCAGCTTGAGATCGACCGGCTCATCGCGCGGGTGCGCGCAGGGTTTGAGCGCTATGTGCAGATTAATAAACGCGTCCCCCCGGAGATGCTCTCGCACGTCGCGCGAGTGAGCGACCCGGGCAAGCTCGCCGACCTTGTGGTGGCCCATATCTCGCTGAAGCTCGCCGAGAAGCAGGAGATCCTGGAGGCCTTCGACCCGCTGGAGCGCCTTGAGAAGCTCGACATTTTGATGAAGGCCGAGCAGGAGAGCCAGAAGGCCGACGAGGATATTCGCCGTCGGGTCAAAAAGCAGATGGAGCGCTCGCAGCGCGACTTCTACGATAAGTCCAAAGACGGCGGGTCGCGCAAGTCCTGGAGCAATAAGAAGACGCAATTCGACGATGAGTTTGAGGAGTTGGAGACCCGCATCGCCGAGAAAGAGCTCCCGGAGGAAGCGCGCGAGCGCCTCGATAAGGAGATGGCGAAGCTAAAGTTGATGGGCCCGATGAGCGCCGAGGCGACCGTCGTGCGAAATTATATCGACTGGGTGCTCGCCTTACCCTGGGGCGAGATGACCGAGGACCGTATCGACGTCGAAGAGGCCGAGGCGATCCTTGACTCGGACCATTTCGGCATGGAGAAGCCCAAGGAGCGCATCCTCGAGCACCTCGCCGTCCAGGCGCTGGTCGACACGCCGCGCGGGCCGATTCTGTGCCTGGTCGGGCCCCCCGGCGTCGGTAAGACCTCGCTTGGGCGCTCCATCGCGCGGGCGACGGGGCGAAATTTTGTGCGCCTGAGCCTCGGCGGCGTGCGCGACGAGGCCGAGATTCGTGGGCACCGGCGCACCTATGTCGGGTCGATGCCCGGAAAGTTGATTCAATCGCTGAAGCGCGCGGGCTCCTCCAACCCGGTCTTCTTGCTCGACGAGATCGACAAGATGTCGACCGACTTCCGCGGCGACCCGTCGGCCGCGTTGCTCGAGGTGCTCGACCCGGAGCAGAACGCGACCTTCTCGGACCACTATCTGGACCTCGATTACGACCTCTCGCGGGTCATGTTTATCTGCACTGCCAACGATTTGAGCAGCATCCCTGCGCCGCTGCGCGACCGCATGGAGATCATCGAATTGGCCGGGTATACCGACCGCGAAAAGGTCCAGATCGCCCGGCGCTATCTGATCAATAAGCAGCAGGAGAATAACGGCATCTCCCAGGTCGATGTGACCCTGGACGACCCGGCGGTGATTCGGGTGATTGAGGATTATACCCGGGAGGCGGGCGTTCGAAACCTCGAGCAGAAGCTCGGCTCGATCTTTCGAAAGGTCGCGCGCAAGGTGGTCTCGGGCGGCGACGAGAGCAGCTATCATATTGGGCCGCAGCACCTGGAGGATTATCTCGGGGCGCCGCGCTTTCGCAAACGGGAGTTGGAGCAGAGCGACGAGGTCGGGCTGACCAACGGCATGGCCTGGACCCAATTTGGCGGCGTGATGCTGCACGCGGAGGCGACCGTGATGGCCGGCAGCGGCAAGGTCTCGATCACCGGCAAGCTCGGCGATGTGATGCAGGAGTCGGCGCGCGCGGCGATCACCTATGTGCGCACCCGCGCCGAGAACCTGGGGTTGCGCCCGGACTTCCACACCCGCGTCGATATGCATGTGCATTTCCCCGAGGCTGCGCTGCCCAAAGATGGTCCCTCGGCCGGCGTTACGATGGCGACCAGCCTTGTCAGTGCCCTTTGTGGCATTCCGGTGCGCCGCGACGTCGCCATGACCGGGGAGATTACGCTGCGCGGGCGTGTGCTCGCTGTGGGCGGGCTCAAAGAGAAGTTGCTGGCCGCGCACCGCGCGGGCATCAAAAAAGCGTTGATTCCTGGGCCCAATCGCAACGACCTGGGTGAGATTCCCGACAGCGTGCGTGAGGCCATGGAAATCGTCCCGGTTGAGAGCATTGATGAGGTGCTCGGTCACGCCCTGGTTTTGGCGGATCCGGCCGAATTCTTGCGCCGCCTGCGCCGACCGCTGGCGGATTTGCAAATTCGTCAAATCGAATCTGGCGAATTTGGACTTCAGCCAGGCGAGGCCGAGGGATTCGGGGATCGCGAAGATCGTCAGAGTGTACGGCATTTGGACGATTCTCCGATTCATTAAGGCCCAAAACAGCCCTGAAACGCCGCTTTTTTAAGAATTGAAAAAAAAGATGGCAAAATGAATAAATACTACTTGACGAACCAGGGGACCTACCGTAGGTTCCGTTTCGCTTCGACGGAGAGTTACTAACTCATCCGGAGGGCGCATAGCTCAGCGGGAGAGCGGCTGCCTTACAAGCAGTAGGTCCCTGGTTCGATCCCAGGTGTGCCCATGTCTTCCGAGCAGATGTTCTCAGATGCTTGGGGACAACTTGAGTGAGAGCAACATCTTTCGAGATGACAATTTAGTGGATACGGGGCGGTAGTTCAGTTGGTTAGAACGCTGGCCTGTCACGCCAGAGGTCGCGAGTTCGAGTCTCGTCCGCCCCGCTTGTTTCACCCCCTTCCGCTAAGTTTTTGAGTTGCTCGATGCAAACCCCGAAAGGGGCGGTAGTTCAGTTGGTTAGAACGCTGGCCTGTCACGCCAGAGGTCGCGAGTTCGAGTCTCGTCCGCCCCGCTTTAGAGCCGAATATTTGCCCGCATAGGGTCGATATTCGGCTCTTTGCTTTTCTTGGTTTCGAGTGCCAAAATGCGGGGGGGAGCGCGTAGTGCTTGTTTGACACTGCGAGCGTGAGTCGAGTATGTTTTGGCCCAAGTTATGTGAATGTTGGATGCATGAATGACGCTGGAAGCACCATCGAGTTAGGCTCGGAATCTAAAGTTCTAAATGGGTGTACGGCGCGCGTTTTCAATAAGGGATTAAGAATGGTTGCAGTTAAAAAAATCGTGCAGTTTATGACACTGCTTTGTGCCGGCAGCATTCTTTGCTTGAGTGGCTGCGGCGGCGGGGCCGACGCGACCGGTGAGACGGTCTTCGTCTACGTGCTCAACGGGTATCCTGGCAGCAGCAAGCTGACGCTCTACGGGCCGACCGGCAAACTCGCCTCGGGTCTGCCATTTGGCCAGCGCACCGAAGAGGCGGTGGTCTTGGACCGAAACACAAACTCCAACCAATTCGTGCTGATGATTGACGGCGCGCCGACCACCATTGAGTTCAGCAAGGAGCTCTTCACCCTGTACCCGCAAGAGACCGCGACGATGGTGATCAGTCGGCGCTCGGGAGAGGCGGCAGGCAATGCATCGCTCTTCCGGAATACGCGTACGTTCAGCCCGACCTGTGTGGCGTCGTTTGCCAACTCCTTGTCACTCAACAACGCCTATATGCCCACCGAACTTCTGTCGTATTCATATCAGACGGAATGGGAGGTCCCCCGGCAGACCTACTACGAAGCGTCGAAAGAGCAGACCGCTGAGACCCGTTGTGGTGAGACCCCGATTCGCCAGGACGACCGCGACCAGCGCGACGTGCTGATCGCTCGCGTGAATGATGACCCCTGGTTCTTCCCGGTGACCGACGACGAAAACTATCGGTTGGTCTGGGGCCAGCGCATCGTGGACCCGCGCACCAATCAGAACCTGTCCGCCGGGTTGATTCGTGGCGGCATTGTTCGCGCGTATCGCGATAGTGAGGAATTCAGAGATTGCATGTCGGCGGCGGTCTCGGTCGCTGAGGAAGAAGAGCAGACCGACCCGAACGCTCCGCCCGCCGAAGAATGTCCCGCCCCCACGGGGCCTGGTGGGTTGCTCGACGAGTCCCAGGTGGTCTGGGATGAAATCGCTGTCCTGGACTGCCACGATACCCTCGACTATTCGGGGTTCCCGGTGACTCCCGGTGCCGAAGACTCCTACACCGCGTTTACGCAGCCGATACGCACCGTTGGCGGCGAGCAGATGTGTGGGTATACGGTGCGAATTCGTACACCTGAGCAGGATTTGATCTTCCAAAACCATGACAACACCGTGCCGAATTATATCGACAATATCGGTGGTTTCGTGCAGGTCGACGCGACCTATCCCATCGGAGAGCATCATTATTTTGTTCTCTTCGGCCGCCCGGTGAATCCGTTCGTGACTCAGTGGAACACCGCTGCCGAGGCGATCTTCTCCGATGGCGGTGACTTCCCGTATCCCGACGATGCGGTTCCAGCATACTGACCTTAGATTATGACGTATCTTTTGCAGGAAAGTGGACGAGTGATTCGAAACAATCGCATGGGATTACTCGTCCGCTTTGGAGCAATCGCGCTAACCCTGTCGCTCGCGGCAGGGTTTTCTGCGTGTACAGAGGCGCCGCAGGCTGAGACGCCCGCGGCGCTGCGCCCCTTGCAGCCGCTTGTCTACACCGAGCAGCCCACCCTGACGCCGGAAGCGTCTGGCGTGCGGGAGCGGCGCATGCTGCGCCAATATGAGCAGGGGGCCAGCGCCAGCGGGAGCTGGGGGGCGGCCCTTGGGGCGCAGGGCGCCAAGCGCGCGCCGATCCCGGACGCACAGGCGTTGGGTGAGGCGGTCTTTAAGGCGCTCGTCGAGCGCGACGAGGCCGGCTGGGACGCGCTCTTTGTCGCCCCCGAAGATTACGCCGGCCTGGTGCGCGTAGACCTGAAGGATGCGCGCAAATTCGTCGACACGCTCCAGGCGTCGAGCCTGGAAGTCTGGCGAAATTTTGAGCCGGGGCTGGCGTCCGAGGCCCCCGACGGCGGCTGGGGCTCGGTGCTTGAGTTCGTCGAGCTTGAGCTCGGGCAGGGGCGCCGGGTTGACGGGCCGGTCGCCGAAGAGGGCGATGTGGTCGCCCAGCATTGGGGTAATATTCTTAAGCTGAAGTTGCGCGGCAGTGATCTTGTCTTCGAGCTGCGGATTCGAAAGATTCTGCGCATTCAATCATCGGTCCGCACTCCCGGCGCCTCCACGCTGAGCCTGGGCTCGGCGGTCGAGATGAGCCCGCTGCTCGACAGCTACGCCCGCGCCGGTCTGCACCTGAAGCCCGAGCTGCTCGAGACCCGTGAGTATCCCTATCCGCTCGCGGTTGGGAACTTTTGGCGCTATCACCGCAGCCGGGTGACCCCCAAAAACGCCGCGTCTGACTCACCTTCGTCAGCGAGCGCCGAGGGAGCGCCGACCGCCGAACAGGGCGCAGGTGTCGCGCTCGACGCCGACTCATTGCAACCCGACACCCTCGCCCACCCGCCCGCGTCGACCGCCCTCGCCGCGACCGAGACCCTTCTCGAGGTCGTCTCCGTCGATCGCTACGGCAGCCGGCGCCTGGTGACGCTTCGCCGCTCTTATAACGACGAGGCCTTGAGCACGAGCTATGAGTATTTCTTGCTGCTCCCCAAGCGCATCTATCAATGCTCCTCGGCGTGCCGCGCGCGCATCAAAGACCTCGCCTGGTTGTTGGCATATCTGGACCGCGAGACCCCGATTTACGTCTTTCCGCTGAGCCTTAACGAGGCCTGGGGCGCCGGGGGTGAGCTGCGCGCTGAGTCCGGCTCCGACGGGGCGAACTCGGTCTTTGAGGTGGGCTCGGATTGGCGCGATGTGAGCACCCCCGCGGGCACCTATACCAACACCGTTGAGATTCGCGGGCTCGGGCCACTGAGCAGCATCAGCAGCTACTACCGCGGCCGTGAGCACACGCGGTATTTCGCCCACGGTCACGGTCTGGTCCAGCGGGTGCTGCGCGAGACGAGCGCGGGCGGGGTGGACACCGTGGTCGAGAAGCTCGTGGAGTCTCGGATCATGCCGCGCTAAAAAGTCAGCGAATATGAGGAGCCGAGTCGGTAAAAAAATGCCCCCAGGAATGGGGGCATTTTGCGATCTGGGGGCGCGCTTATTGGGCGGCGTTGGGCTCCAAGACCCGACCCACGAAGAGTAAGCTGCCGGTCTGGTTCGCGCGAATCATGAAGATAAAGGGCTTGTCTGCGCGGAACTCAACCGGCTCTGGGGGCTCCGAGCCCGGGCCGACGACCACCGCGGTCGCAGCGGCGGCCTCGGTGCCCTCTTCATCGACGGCCACAAATGCCTGGTGAACCACGTCGCTGACCATGAGCTCGCGGGTGCCGGTCATGCCAGAGAGGTCGGCGTCGTCCGAGAACGCCTCGGTCATCCCCATATCTTGGAGTGTCTCGCCGAGCGGAAGGTCCAATTTGAACTCAAATTTTGGCAGCGTCACGGTGGTGTTTTGGACCGAGAGCGCGTCGACCGTCGCGCTGAGGGTGGCGGCGTCGAGGTTCTGCTCAAAAGCCGCCAGGTCCTCGGGCAGCAGGATGAGCATCGACACGTCGCCCCCATCATAGGGGAGCTCTACCGCCTGGTACCCCTCCATTTGCGCGTATTTTAAGAAGTTGGTTTGCTCCATCAAATCGACCTGGAGCGTGGAGTTATCCACCCGGGTGAACTCGCCCGCAGCGGTGTCGTTCTTCTCGAAGGCGTGAAGCCAGGAGGCCTTGAAGAAGATCGCGTTGGTCAGCACCAGGCGCGTGTCTTTGGTGATGACGCCCGCGGGGATCAGATCTTTGATGCGGTCGTTGGTCTGGTCTTCGACCCAGCCGTTGATGGTCTGGCGCGACGCTTCGTGCGCCCCATTGAAGTCCAGCGTATGGAGACCAGCGCCGTAATTCAGCGCGAGGGTGTCGAGGAATGCCTCCTCAAAATGATAGCCGGTTTGTCCCCAGATGGAGTTCGCGACCGCCAGCTCGAAGGGCTCCGAGCCCTCGTTAAACGGCGTCTCGCCCAGGTTCATCAGGTGGGCGTCAAGCCAGTTGAACGCGGGGTGAACCTGGTCTTGCTGGGTATTTAGGTGCAGGGTCTCGGCCATCTGCGCGGCCGTTTCGCCGCGCGCGCCGGCGTAGGTCATGGCGAGCGCCTCGGAGATGCTAAATGGCGAGTAAAAGAGGTTCTTATCCTCGCCGGCGATCTCGCGATACAGGTCCAGGGCGAAGTCGGTATTGCCCGCCACAAGCGCCTGTCGGGCGCTCTCGGAGACCTGCGGGTTCGCGACGCGTTGCTTGTCCGAGCGAACTTCGCCGGGGGCGCCTTCCGAGGGGTCGGGTTGGGTGTCCGCTTGCGCTGCGTCCTGGCAGCCAGCGGCACCTGCGCCCAATCCACCGGCGAGGAGCAGCGAGAGAAGTGGGGCGCTCAGGCGAGCCCGAAGAGAGTATTTTTGCATTGCTTATACCAGGTTTGAGTGTCAGGCGGGGGGCAAAACTTCGCCCCGGGCGGCAGCGCCCGGGGCGAAGGATGTGTCGGGGTTATTCGGCGGCGTTCGGCTCCAGAACGCGGCCTACGAAGAGCAGGCTGCCGGTCTGGTTTGCGCGGATCATGAAGATAAAGGGTTTGTCGACGCGGAAATCGACCGGCTCCGGTGGCACCGAGGTGGCGCCGCCGATCACGGCGGTCGCCGCGGCGGCTTCGGTGCCCTCTTCATCGACGGCGACGAAGGCCTTGTGGACCACGTCGCTGATGACCAGGTCGCGGGTGCCGGTGATGCCCGATAGGTCCGCGCTGCTGCTAAACGCGTCGGTCATACCCATGTCCTGCAGGGTCTGCGCCAGCGGCAGGTCGAGCGTGTATTCGAATTTCGGCAGCGTGATCTTGGTGTAGGTATTCTCGAGCGCCTCAATCGTGGCGCTGAGCGTTGCCGAATCCAACCCTTGCTCAAAGGCCGCCAGGTCTTCGGGCAAGAGGATAAGCATCGAGACGTCTCCGCCATCGTAGGGGAGCTCGAGCGCCTCGAAGCCGTCCATCTGCGCATAGCTCAAATAGTTGGTCTGCTGCATCAAGTCGACGCTGAGCGTCGAGCCGTCGAGCTTATTGAAGTCGCCCGCCGCGGTCATGCTCTCCTCAAAGGCGTAGAGCCAGGATGCCTTGAAATAGATCGCGTTGGTCAGGACCATCCGGGTGTCCTGGGTGATCGCGCCCTCCGGTATCAGGTCTTTGATGCGCTCTTTTGTTTTATCTTCAACCCATTGGTTGATGGTCTGACGCGACGCCTCGGGCGCCTCGATAAAGTCCATCGTGTTGAGGCCCGCGCCGTAATTCAGGGCGAGGGTGTCGAGGAAATCAGCCTCGAACTGATAGCCAGCCTGCCCCCAGATGGAGTTCGCGACCGCCAACTCGAAGGGGTGTGAGCCTTCGTTGGTCGGCGTCTCACCCAGGTTCATCAGGTGGGCGTCGAGCCAGTTAAACGCCGGGTGCACCATCGCCTGGTCGGCGTTCAGGTGCAGGGTGGCGGCCATCTGCGCGGCGGTCTCGCCGCGCGCGCCGGCATAGGTCATCGCCAGGGCTTCCGAGATGCTAAACGGCGAGTAGAAGAGGTTGGCGTCTTGGGCGGCGATTTCGCGGTAGAGGTCCAGGGCGAAGTCGGTATTGCCCGCCACCAGCGCCTGGCGCGCGCTCTCGGACACGTCCGGGTTCGCGACGCGCTGCTCATCCGAGCGAACCTCGCCGGGTTCGGTCTGCTCGGGTTTCGTATCCTCCTGGGCCGCGTCCTCGCAGCCGACCAGGGCTGCGCCGAAGCTGCCGGCCAGGAGTAATGAGAGCAGGGGGGCGCCGAAGCGGGACTGAAGTGAGTATTTTAACATTTGCGTTCTCCAAAATGATGATGGATGCAGATTCGCGAATTAATTCGACGCGCTGGGGTCCGATACCCGGCCCACGAAGAGCAGACTGCCGGTTTGGTTGGCGCGGATCATAAAGATGAAAGGCTTGTCGGCCTTAAACTCGATCGGATCAACCGGGGCTGCGGTGTCTTCCATGATGACCGCGGTGGCGGCGGCCGCCTCGGTGCCGCTCTCGTCGACCGCGACAAATGCCTTATGTACGACCTCGGCGATGCGCAATTGGCTCGTGGTGCTCATGCCCGAGAAGTCCGCGTTATCCGAAAACGCCAGCGGCATGCCCAACTCGGGCAGGACCTCAGAGAGCGTCAGCGGCAGGGTATACTCGAATTTCGGCAGCGTCAGGTGCACCGTCGTTGATTCCATCGCGGCGACCGTGTCGGCGAGCGTATCGGCGTCGAGCTCGGCTTCAAATGCCTCGATATCCTCGGGCAAAATCACGAGCATCGACACGTCTCCGCCATCATAGGGGAGCGAGACGGCCTGGAATCCGTCCATCTGAGCGTGCATAAAGCCGGTGGTTTGGCGCATCATCTGCGCGCTGACGGTTGAGCCGTCTCGGCGGGTGAAGTCACCCTCGATGGTCATCTCTTCCTGGAAAGGATTGAGCCAGGACGCCTTAAAGAAGATCGCGTTGGTCAGCACCATCTTCGTGTCGGTGGTGATCATCTGCTCGGGGATCAAGTCTTTGATGCGGTCATTGGTCTGGGCTTCGACCCATCCGTTGATGGTCTGGCGCGACTGCTCAGGGGCCGCCGCGAAGTCGAGCGTGTTCAAGCCGGCGCCGTAGTTCAGCGCGAGGGTGTCGAGGAAGTTGGTCTCGAAGGCGTAGTCGATTTGCCCCCAGATGGAGTTCGCGACCGCCAATTCGAAGGGCGAGGAGTCCTCGAGCACCGGCGTCTCGCCGAGGTCCATCAGGTGGGCGTCGAGCCAGTTAAATGCCGGATGCACCAGTCCCTGTTTGCTATTGAAATGCAGCGTCTCGGCCATCTGGCTGGCCGTCTCACCCCGCGCGCCGGCGTAGGTCATCGCGAGGGCCTCAGAGATGCTAAATGGGGAGTAGAAGAGGTTTTTATCTTCCTCCGCAATCTTCTTATAGAGGTCCAGCGCGAACTCGGTATTGCCCGCGACCAGCGCGTCGCGCGCGCTTTGCGCAACGTCGGGGTTCGCCACGCGCTGCTTATCCGAGCGAACCTCGCCGGGTGCTGTGGGTTCGGGTTTGGTGTCTTCCTGGGTCGCGTCTTCGCAACCGATGAGTCCACCGGCGATGCTTCCTGCCAGAAGTAGCGTGAGTAGCCGGGCGCCGAGGCGAGATTGAAAAGAATAGCGATACATTTGAGCGTCTCCGAATTTATGCAGCGTTATTTTGAGCCTCGGGCCCGTTGGCCCGAGGCGGATCGCGGGTGCGTGACTTATTTGGTCGGGTCCAGCACGCGGCCCACGAAGAGCAGGCTGCCGGTTTGGTTGGCCCGAATCACGAAGATAAACGGCTTGTCGGCCTTGAAGTCGACCAGCTCGTTCGGCCCGGAGGACTCGACGCCCACCACCACCGCGGTCGCGGCGGCGGCCTCGGTGCCTTCCTCATCGACCGACACGAAAGCTTTGTGCACCACGTCGGTGATGCGCAGCTCGTTGAGGTCGTTCATGCCCGAGAAGTCAGCGTCGTCGCTGAACGCGGTCGTCATGCCCATATCTTTGAGCGTGTCGGTCAGCGGCAGCGGCAGGGTGAACGAGAATTTCGGCAGGGTCAGTTGAACATCCTTGAACTCAAGGGCTTCAACCGCGTCCTTGATGGTGTCGGCGTCCAGGTCTGCCTCGAAGGCGGCGAGGTCTTCGGGCAATAAGACGAGCATCGACACGTCGCCGCCGTCATAGGGGAGCTCAACGGCCTTGAAGTTATCCAACTCGGCGTATCTCAGGTCGGTGTTCTGGTACATCAGGTCGGCGCTGACCGTGGAGCCGTCGCGCAGGGTGAAGTCGCCCGGCGCGGTGACTTCCTCGTCGAAGGCATAGAGCCAGGAGGCCTTGAAGAAGATCGCGTTGGTCAGCACCATGCGCGTATCGACCGTGATCATGCCTTCGGGGAGTAGGTCTTTGATGCGCTCGTTGGTCTTTCCTTCGACCCATTTATTGATCTCTTGGCGCGCCTCCTCGGGCTGAGATTTGAAGTCCATGGTGTTGAGCCCGGCGCCGTAGTTCAGCGCGAGGGTGTCGAGGAAGTCGGCCTTGAAGGGATAGCCCGCCTGCCCCCAGATGGAGTTCGCGACGGCCAATTCGAAGGGCTCGGACTCCTCGTTGATCGGCGTCTCGGCGAGGTCCATCAGGTGGGCGTCGAGCCAGTTGAAGGCGGGGTGAACCTGGACCTGGTCGCCGCTGAGGTGCAGGACGTCGGCCATCTCGGCCTCGGTCTCGCCGCGCGCCCCGGCGTAGGTCATCGTGAGGGCTTCGGAGATGCTAAACGGCGAGAAGAAGAGGTTTTTGTCCTGTCCCGCGATCTCTTTATAGAGGTCGAAGGCGAAGTCGGTATTTCCCTTCACCAGCTCTTCGCGATCACTCTGGGGCACCTGGGGGTTCGCCACGCGCTGCTTATCCGAGCGAACTTCCTCGCCGGGCTGGGTGATGTCGGGCTGTTCTTTGGAATCATCGGCCGCGTCTTCGCAGCCCACAAGGGTTCCGCCGACACTTGCGGCCAAGAGAAGGGCGAGGAGGCGAGCGCCGAGGCCGGCTTGAAGCGAGTGCTTAATCATTAGGTATTCTCCGAGGTTATCTGAGAGATGCTGAGTAAATAAGTCAGTGAGAATCAAATAAACGACGTGGCGAACCATGCGCCGTTCGGTGTGTTTCTAGTTTGTGCACGCTTCGTGCCAATAGCCAATATTGCGCGAAAGTGTCGCCGTGTTTGCACCGTCGGATCGCCCTCTGGTCGGCAGGGTTGCGTGATTTTTTTGGAGTTGAAAATAAAAAAACGCGGGCCAGGTGGCCCGCGTCTTTAACTCGTTTTTCCAAAGCGCTCCAAATCTTCGGACAATATTGTCCGAGATCGGAATAAGCGCGATTTATTCGGCCTGCGCGCTCGGGTTGGCCAGGCGACCCATGAAGAGGACGCTGCCGGTGGTGTTGTCGCGAATTACGAAGATGAAGGGCTTGTCGGCCTTGAACTGGACCGGCTCAGCGGGCATCGAGGTGACGCGCATGCTGATGCCGGTGGCGGCGGCAGCTTCGGTGCCGGACTCGTCCACGGCGACGAATGCTTTGTGGATGACTTCGCTGATGCTCAGGCCCGAGTCGGCGATGCCCGAGAAGTCGGCGCTATCGCTGAACGCGTCGGCCATGCCCATGGCCTTGAGGGTGTGGGTGAGGGTCAGCGGCGCGGTGAACTCGAATTTCGGAAGCGTCAGCGCGACGTTCTTCTTCTCCAGGGCCGCCACGGTGTCGTTGAGCGTATCGGCGCTCAGGCTCGCCTCGAATTTTGCCAGGTCTTCGGGCAGCAGGACGAGCATTGACGCGTCGCCGCCGTCGTAGGGCAGGGCGACGGCTTTGAAGCCGTCCATCTCGGCGTAGTCGAAGAACGCGACCTGGTTCATCAGGTCGGCTTTGACCTTGGAGCCATCACGCAGGGTGAAGTCGCCTTGTTGGGTGGCTTCTTTTTGGAAGTCGGCCATCCAGGATGCTTTGAAATAGATCGCGTTAGTCAGGACCAGGCGTGTATCGGCGGTCACCGAGCCCTCGGGCATCAGATCTTTGATGCGCTCCTGAGTTTTCTCTTCGACCCAGGCGTTGATCTCTTTGCGCGCCGGCTCTGCGCCGTTGACGAAGTCGAGCGTGCTCAGGCCCGCGCCGTAGTTGGCGCCGAGCGTATTGACGAACTCGGGTTTGAAGTTTTCGCCGGTTTGTCCCCAGATGGAGTTGGCGATGGTCAACTGGAACGGCTCCGAGGTCGGCTTTTGCGGCTTCTCGCCGAGGTTCATCAATTTGGTGTCCAGCGCGTTGAACGCCGGGTGCAACTCGGACGGCTCCAGGTCGAGGTTCAGCGTCTCCATCATCTGCTTGGCGGTCTCGCCGCGCGCGCCGGCCGAGACCATCGTCAACGCTTCGGACACGCTAAAAGGCGAGTAGAACACGTTGTCGCTCTCGGTGGACACCTTGGCGTAGAGGTCCAGGGCGAATTGGGTATTGCCCGCCACCAGCGCTTCCATGGTCTTCTCCGAGACCTCCGGGCTTTTGAGGCGCTGCCCCGTGGACTCAGCCGCTTCGTCGCTCGCTTCTTCTTCTTTCATATTCTGGTTGGCCTCGGCCTCGGTGGTGTCCTCTTTAACGGCGTCGTTGCCGGTCGCCTTGCAGCCGACAGCCGCGGCGCCGATGCCGCCGGCGAGCAGCATAATAAGGAGGGGCGTGCGAAGATTCAGACCTTTGATTTGCTTAAGCATACGTAACTCTTGGTAGTGAAAATCGTGTAATGAATTAAAATTCTAGAAAGTAATCGGTGGGTGGCGTCGAAGGCTTAGTTCGAATCGTCACGCTATATTTATGAAGCGCTTTTCGAATATCAGGTTTTAAGCTGAATTGCAGGCTTGTTCGCAGCCTCGCCAAATATAGACGCCGGCGAGTTGGGAATATTTAGACGTGATAGAGAGGACCGCTTGGCCCTTCGACGCGTGTCGCAAAACCGTGCTCAACGAGCGTGGCGAGGTGCGAATCGATCAGCGCCATATGCACCCACCAGCGGGCTTCGGGTTCGAGGATTTTCTGCTCCGGGGTGCTGCGAATCGCGATCTCGTACAGGTCAAGGGGCGCGGTGGCCTGGCTGAGGGTGTGGCGCGTTATCTTCTCGAAATCACTGACATATTTAAGGCTTCGCTCAAAGAGTTGCTCAAACGGTTGGTCCTTGGAGTTGCGTCGATGCAGCCCGTGGCCCGGCAAGATAAGGCTGGCGGGAAGGGCGGCCAGACGCGCGATGCTGCCGCGATAGGCGTCGAGGTCGTCGTGCATCGAGCGACAAATCGGCGTCGGCACGGCCAGGATGACGTCTCCTGAAAATAACCAGCCACGCTCGCGCTCAAAAAATGCGCCGTGGTGGGGATCGTGGCCGCGCGCGTCCACAAATTCCAGGTTCAGATCACCAATCTGGATGCGCTCGCCGAAGTCGATGAACTCGGTGCGGGTCAGCGCTGCGGGGCCATGGGTCTCAAGGAGCCCGTGGTGCTGTCGGGCGGCGAGCAGGCGCTCGCGATGCGGCGAGGCGAAGGCTTCCTGAATCCAGGGCCGCCAATCGTGAATCTCGTCCTGAAAGCGGTGCCATTT
The DNA here is from genome assembly GCF_003258315.1 of Bradymonas sediminis. Taxonomy (GTDB): domain Bacteria; phylum Myxococcota_A; class Bradymonadia; order Bradymonadales; family Bradymonadaceae; genus Bradymonas; species Bradymonas sediminis. The sequence goes on along the minus strand of NZ_CP030032.1, from coordinate 3,467,947 downwards.
GGGGCAAAAGGGAGTCAGACTCTTGGCGGCAATATGCGGGGCCTTGCTGCGCTTCTCTAGCAGCGCGGCCGCCCCCATATGGTCGATATGGGCGTGGGTATAGAGCCAATAGTCGACGTCGGCGAGGTCGCGGGCAAGGCCGAGTTCGGCCAGCGCCGCTTCGAGGTGGTCGACGGTGCTCGGCCAGCCGGGGTCGATGACCGCCAGGGTATCCGCGCCCGCATAGACATAGGTGTTGACGATGATGCGGTCGCGCCCGCCTGTGTTCGGATTGCGCAGGCGCAGCCGCCAGAGGTCATCGCTGACTTGAAGGCTGGTCCCCCAGGAGGCCTTCTGAGTTTTCGGCGTTCTGATTTCAGATACTGTCATAAATACAACTTACTTCTTAATGCTTGATGCGTGACATCGGGTGCATTTTGCGCACGGATTATTGGGCGCGCGTTAGGTCGCAGGCGCGCTCAGGTAGACCGTGCAGGGACTGTGTTTGACGATGCCGGCGGCGACGCTTCCGAGCAGGAAATTGCTCAGCGCCGAGCGGCCGACGGTTCCTAGAACGATGGCGTCGATATCATTGTCGGCGGCAAAGTTCACCATTTCTTGTTTGGGGTAACCGGTGAGCACATCGATATGCCATTCCACATCGTCGAGGTTGGCCTGTTGGGCCTTCATCAGGGCCTTGATATCGTGGCTGCTTCGGGTGCGAAGGGCCTCGACGTCGATATAATTTCCGCCGGCGTAAGCGATGCTGCCGTTGGGCATATTGACTGGGCCGGCCGGGAAGATAACGTGGACCAGGTGGAGCTGCGCCTTGGCTTTGCGGGCGATCTCGATCGCTAAATTAAGCGCCGCCGTGCTGGCCTCCGAGAAGTCGATGCCCACCGCGATCTTGGGCGAGTTTTGCCAATCAGGGGCGTTCGCATGGGCGACCGCGAGGTTGCAGGGCGGCGCGTTGGCCAGGGTATAAGAGGTGGAGCCCAGTGTCATGCGAGCCAGCGCGCCGCTGCCCGAGCGTCCCACGAAGATCCAATCGGCGTTGATTCGCTCGGCGATCTCGGGCAGTTTTTTGCGCGCGTGCCCCTCTTCGATGATCAGCGAGTAGTCGACCTGTTGGTCCGGGTTCTGGGTAAAATGCTGCTGCAAAAATTCGCGGGTATGCTTCTCGATTTTGAGGCGGTTCTCGGGATTGTCGAGCAGTGGCTTCTGTTTGATCGTTGGGTGCCAATTGCCCGAGCCTTCGATATAGGCGACGAAGACCTCGGCGTCTTCTTGCTCGGCCCGCAGCTGCGTGGCCATCGCGAACCCCTGGGCTGCGGCGTTGAGCGACTCTTCGGAAAAATCGACTCCAATTAGGATTTTCATCAAACACTCCATATTAGTGAATTAGAGGAAACCTATGCCGCGTCGAGCGGCTCCTTTACGGAGGCGAAATCTCGCAGGCCGCACCCGTTGGTTTTGCCCGGCGCGCCCGGGTCCCAGCCGCCCGGGGCGAGCAACCTAAACACTCGCGTGGTCAGGTCCAGCGCGCCGCCTATTTGATGGGCGAGAGTCGGTCAATAGCTCTGGGTTAAAAGGACGGTGATATTTTAGGGCTCTGTGCGACAACTTATTATCGCTAACTATTTGACAGCGCCGAAGGCGACGCTAGACTGAGGGCGTCTGATGATGGTCCTCTTGATGCGTCAAGCCCTTAAAATATCAGTGTTATTTTGGATTAACGCGCGACTTATAATGGTTTGCGCGCCGCATTGACTTTGTCCTTAACCGACTCCATATGGCTCTAATTCCCCAAGAAGTGATCGAGGAAGTCCTCGCCCGGGCAGATATCCTGCGCACCGTGCAGGACTACGTCAGCATGAAGAAGTCGGGGAGTAATTATAAGGGGCTCTGCCCGTTTCACGACGAGAATACGCCGAGCTTTTTCGTGACGCCCGCGCGCGGGATCTTTAAGTGCTTCGGCTGCGGGGTGGGCGGCAACGTCATCAGCTTCTTTATGGCGATCGAGAGCTGCAATTTCCCCGAAGCCGTGCGCAAGTTGGCCGAGCGAAATGGGGTTGAGATTCCCGAGCCGGACCCGGAAGCGGCCAAGCGGGAGCGCCAGAAGCGAAAGGGCAAGCGCCTCTATTATAATGTGATGGACGAGTCGCGCGCGTTCTTTGAGCAGAATCTGTGGTCGGAGCCCGGGCGCGCCGCGCGCCAATATCTGCTCGAGCGCGAGATTGATGAGGAGACCGCCAGGCGCTTTGGCCTGGGCTACGCGCCCGACGCCTGGCAGGGGTTGCTGGACCACCTGGCGACCAAGAAGATGAGCCCGCGCCTGGTCGAGCGCGCCGGGTTGGCGATGCCGCGCAGCAGCGGGAACGGGCATTATGACCGCTTCCGCCACCGCATCGTATTTCCCATCGTTGATATCTGGGACCATACCCTGGGGTTTGGCGGGCGCACGATCGCCGCCAACGATGAGGCGCCCAAATATATCAACTCCCCGGAGACCAAATTCTACACGAAGGGCTCCGAGCTTTATGGGTTGCACGCGGCCAAGCGCGCCATCCAAAAAGCGGGCTACGCGCTGCTGGTCGAGGGTAACTTCGACGTCATCTGCCTGCACTCCAAGGGCATCGAGACCGCGGTCGCGCCGATGGGCACCGCGTTCACCGAGGAACAAGCGCGGCTGCTCGAGCGTTATTGTGAGCGTGTCGTCATTGCCTTCGATGGCGATGAGGCCGGCGAGGAGGCCACGGTGCGCTGTTTGAAGTCTTTTGCGGCGACCAAATTAGAGCCTCTTGTAATTCGATTTGACGAACTAGAAGATCCTGATACCTTTGTGCGCCGCCGGGGAGCGTCTGCATTATTTGAGAAAGTCGAGAATGCCCAACCACTTGTGGCGTGGGCGCTCGACCGGATATTGCGCCCGGCCGAAGGTGATAATATCGATCGCAAGATCGCCGCGCTCCAAGACGTCGCTGAGTTGCTCGACGGCATCAATAATACGTTGATCTGGGAGCATTATGCACAAGAGGTGAGCCGACGACTCACCATTGCTCCCGAGTTCCTTAAGGACTATTTACGCCGGCCCAAACAGTTGGCCTCCCAGGCCCGAAAGGCCGTGCTCCAGTCGCATCGACCCCTGGAAATTCAAGCCGCCGAATACGGCATCTTAATGGTCTTGCTAAACCACCCGAAGTGGTTGGCGCAATTTCTTGAGGAGGAGCTCGAGAATCTTCTGTCGACCCGGGAACTCGCGGATTTTTTGGGCGCGATGCAGGCGCACTTTCAACAGCATAACGAAATCAACGCGCCGGTCTTGCTCTCCAGCATTGAGCACCCGGCGTTTCAGCGCACCGTCGCACAGGCGCTGGCGGACCCGGATTATTCACCCGATATCGCCGCGCGTTTTTATCAGGATTGCATACGGAGCCTGAAGAAGGATTGGGCCTCCCGTACGCTGCAGGAGTTAACCCGACAGTTGGAAGAGGTTGATTTTTATAAACAGCGCAGTGAGTTCGAGACCTTGATGCGCCAGAAAGAGGAGATCGCCTATTTTAAGGCGTCGCTGGATCTGGAGCAATCAAGTTAAACCCACGCTGCGAGGTTCCCCGTGTCGGTGCTCGGGAGGAATAACCCGGATTCACCGTTAGTTTGGACGGCGGACCGGGTGGAGCGCTTGAAAGATGACGAGTCGACAGCGCGACAGTAACCGGGCCAAATCCCCGCGTCGCAGTGCTCAAGGCCGAGAGGCCCGGGGCGCGTCTAAGCTCGAAATTTATACCGAAGTTATAAAGATACGAAACAAGGTTTTTTACACAACCCGCTTGTTTAACTGCGGCGCGTATAGAAGTTGCTGGCTCATAGGTTTTTGGCTCATCAGCCGGCCCGTCCATAGTGAGAAGGAGTAGATCTTGATGCAGAAAGCCCGCGCAGAGGTTCGAAAGACGAGCTTGCAAGTCCGCAAGCTCGTTTCGATGGGGAAGGAAAAAGGGTATTTGACCTTTAAAGAGGTCAACGATTCCCTGAAGCCAGGGGTGCTAACGAGCAACCAGATCGACGATATGCTGATGCTTTTCGAGGAGCTGGACATCCAGGTCGTCGACAAGGCCAGCCAATACGAGCCGCCGGCCGATGATGAGGATGGCGGCAAAAAACTGCGCGCTGAGACGCGTGGCTCCGAGAAGAAACGAAAGGGCGGTGACTTCGTCAAAGGCAATGACCCGGTGCGCATGTATTTGCGCAAGATGGGCCAGGTGCCGCTGCTTACCCGTGAGGGTGAGGTCGCGATCGCCAAGCGCATCGAAGAGGGTGAGCGCACGATCCTGACGGTGGTGCTCAGCACCACCGTGGGTGTGCGCGAGATGATCCTTTTGGGCGAGCGCGTGCGCAAATCCAAGGTGAAGCTGACCGACGTGCTCCAGGCGCCCAACCCCGACGACCTGCCGCGCGACGAAGAGGGCAACGTCATCGAGTTGACGGTCGATGAGCGGCGCAAGTGGTTCTGTGACCAGATCGATAAGGTCAAGACGCGCTACCATGAGAATCGCATCAAGGGCGAGATTTTGATCACGCGCGCCGGGCTCTCCGACGCGGATCGCAAGCGCCTGTGTGAGGAGATTAAGTCCAACCGTCGCGAGATGTTCCGCGTGATGAAGGGCGTGCGCCTGACCAAAAAGCATACCGATAAGATCGTCGCCAAGTTCAAGGCGTTGATTCATCGCACCGACCGCGCCGAGGAGGAGCTCGAGAAGCTTGAGCGCCTGTATCGGATTAAATTCGCCGACGTCAAAGAATGCTCGCGTCTGTATCGCACCGAGTATGTCGACGAGGCCGACGCGCTGCGCCAGAGCATGGGGCTTTCGATGGCGCGCATGACCGCCATCTGGAAAGAGATGCGCGGGCTGCAGCGGCGGGTGCGCGCGGTTGAGGTCGAAGCCGGCCAGACCATCGACACCCTGCGCGTCACCCACCAGGCGGTGCTCGCCGGCGAGCGCATCGCGGAGCGCGCGAAGAGTGAGTTGGTCGAGGCCAACCTGCGCCTGGTTGTGTCGATCGCCAAGAAATACACCAACCGCGGCCTGCAGTTTCTCGACCTGATTCAGGAGGGCAATATTGGCCTGATGAAAGCGGTCGATAAATTCGAGTACCAGCGTGGTTATAAATTCTCGACCTACGCGACCTGGTGGATTCGCCAGGCGATTACGCGCGCGATTGCCGACCAGGCGCGCACGATTCGTATCCCGGTGCATATGATCGAGACGATCAACAAGCTCAGCCGCACCGAGCGCTATCTCATCCAGGAGCTCGGCCGCGCGCCGCGCCCCGAAGAGATCGCCGAGAAGATGGACATGCCGGTCGAGAAGGTGCGCAAGGTCCTCAAAATCGCCAAAGAGCCCATCTCGCTTGAGACGCCGATTGGTGAGGAGCAGGATTCGTCGCTGGGCGATTTTATTGCCGACGAGCACGCCATCAACCCCTCCGAGGCGGTCGAGGACAGCAACCTCACCGACCAGACCCGCAAGGTCTTGTCGACGCTGACCTCGCGCGAAGAGAAGGTCCTGCGCATGCGCTTTGGCATCGGCGGAAAGTCCGACCATACCCTCGAAGAGGTCGGCCAGGACTTCAACGTCACGCGCGAGCGTATTCGCCAGATTGAGGCGAAGGCGCTCAAGAAGCTGCGCCATCCCTCGCGGGCCAAGCAGCTTGAGAGCTTTATCGACACCTGATGGGTGGCGGTAATTGAGAATCGACCGACGCGTCTTCCACCTGTGGGAGGCGCGTTTGTCGTTTGGGCGCCGCCGAATACCCGGGCGCCGCCGGCGATGCGCGAGGATGAATTGAATAAATGATCGGCCTCGCCTGTTCAATCCGAGCGCGTGGGGGCTGGTCCGGGCGAATTTAGACTTGCGAAAGCAACGACCTTTCGCTAGGTACACGGGTCGCCGCGCACGGGTGGCCAGTTCGTGGCGTCATCGACCGAGGGTTTTGACACGCTCGGCACGCCAATGACGGGCCCATAGCTCAGCGGTTAGAGCCCCCGGTTCATAACCGGTCGGTCCCAGGTTCGAATCCTGGTGGGCCCATTGCGCGGTTTAACTCAATCGCAACCCGTGGTGATTGAGATCGGTGGTAGACGTTGGTTCGTGAGTATTCTTAAAGAGGAAGGAGCGCGGCACATGCATCTTGTCGATATCCTGACTGACAAACACATGATTGCTTTGGCCGCACACGCTCTCTCACCGCGAGCAAACCCCGAAAACCGAGCAGCTCAGCCCACAGCAGAGAAACGCACGTGTCTGCGCGCAAACGCTGAGCAGAAGACCGCTGAAAACCAAGACATCCAAGTCCCCATTAATCACGCGAAATTCCAGACGCCCGCACCTACCAGGTCGGGCGTCTTGGCATTTGCCCCGCCATCCCATGAGGTGATCCATTGAAGAAGCAGCTAGCGCTACTTCGAGAACTGCAACGCATTGACCTTCAATTCGACGAATTGGAGGCTCAAAAAAGCGAAATCCAGCAGAAACTTGAAGAGAATCGAGGATTTCTCGAGAAACTCATTGATGACCTCGACCGTCAGAAACAGGAATTTGAGGACGTTCGCAACCTGCGTCGCCAGAAAAAGGCCGACATCGAAGAGGTCCGCGAGAGCCTGGCCGCCAGCCAGGAGAAACTGAAATCGATCGGCTCCCAGAAGGAGTTCAACGCGGTTGAAGTTGAGATCGAAGTCTTCAAAAAGAAGCTTGAGCAGACCCAGGAAGAAGCGATTCACCTCGACGAGGTGATCGAGACGGTTGAGACCTCGGTCGAAGAGAAAGAAGAGAAGATCGTGCAGTTGCGCGAAGGCATCGCGGCTGAGGTCGCCGAGGGCGAGCAGCAATTGGCCGACATCGACGACGTGCTGGAGAAGCGGCGCAATCGTCAGGAAGCCGCGCGCAGCGAAGTGCAGAAGCATGTGCTGCGTAAATACGACTTCATTCGCAGCCGCCGCCCCGGTTTGGCGGTCGTGGCCGCGAAAAACGGTCACTGCGAGGGTTGCTATATGGCGCTGCCGCCGCAGCAATTCATCGAGATTCAGCGCGGTGATACCTTCGACATCTGCCCGAGCTGCCAGCGTATTCTCTATTATTGGGAAGAGGCCAAAGGCGAAGAGGGCGAGGCACCGGTCGACGAGGCTGCTGAAGCGAGCTGATTGTATCGGGACTTCGGTCGGCGGCTGCGGCCCCTGGGTCGCAGCCGCCGGTTTGAACCCGCCCGAGAAGATCACGCGAAGTTGCGCACGCAGCGTTCGTAAAGAATCGAAGAAGATCTCGGCTCTCCAAGGTGCTCGCCGGGGCGGTTTACCGCTCAGGAGGAAAGTCCGGACATCGCAGGGCAGAGTGGTCGGTAACGCCGACCGGGGGTAACCCTAGGGACAGTGCAACAGAAAATAAACCGCCGCGCCTGGCGCGGTAAGGGTGCAAAGGTGAGGTAAGAGCTCACCGGGGCGATGGTGACATCGTCTGTCTTTGTAAACCCCACTTGATGCAAGGCGAATAGGTGTCGAGCGCCCCTCGGGGAGCTCCGGAGCGGCCCGCTCCGCTGGCGCCAGGTAGCTGCATGAGCCGTCTAGCAATAGCCGGCCTAGATGAATGAGCACCCTCGCGTCGAGCGAGACAAGATCCGGCTTATACGGGGAGCCGAGGTCTTCTTCGAGGTTATAAAAAGCCCGCGCAGCCAATTGGCTGCGCGGGCTTTTTTATGCGCGCGAAATGCGGCGGGCTATTTTGTCTTCGGGGTCTTCTCGATCTTCTCGAGCAGGCGAGGGTCCGTGGCCAATCGGCTGCGGATCTGCTCGACCGCGTCTTCGACGTTGGTCTGCGGGGTTAAGACCACCGGGTCGAGCAGGTCCATGCGGGTGTCGGCGATGGACTCCATGTTGATGTAGGTCTCGGTCGATATGCGCAGGAAGTCGACGTTGTTGGCCTGCAGTAGACGGGTGAGCGCCTCGGTCCCCACAAAGGTGTCGCCGGCGAAGGGCGCGACGACGCTGCGGCGCAGCCTGGTGGCGCCGTCTGCCGCGCGCGCCTCGACCATCAGGCCGGGGCCGGGGGAGACGCCTTCGGGCAGTCGAATGCACCAATTCCCGCCATAGTCGCTGGTGGTCTCGGCGATATTCTCGCCCGTGCGCGCGCCGCGGGCGTCGATTTTATACAGGTGCACGGTCGCTTCGGGGACAGTGCGCTCGGTGTCAAGGGGCGCAGCTTCAGCGGTGCCGACCAGCCAGTCGGGGAAGGGGGAGCGTGCGGGCAGCGCGGGCGCATGGGCGGGTTGGTATGCGGCGAGTTTGCCGAAGGGGGCGTGTACGACGCCGCGAAGTACGCGCGGGTCGGCCTCGCCGGCCTGGTCGGCGGCGTTGGGCGCGCGCGGCGTGCAATCGCTCGTGTCGACCGGGGCGCTGGCTTCTGGGGCGCCCGGGTTTGCGTCGCAGCCGGTGGTCCCCAGCAGCAGGCTCGTGGCCAGCAATGAGGCGCGAAGTATGGATGTTGAGCGTGCAAGTGTTTGGATTGTCATTGTTTTCCCAGAATGATTTCGCGCGCTTCGGCGGCTGTGGCGGGTTCGCGACCGACCGCGCGGGCGACTTTACTAAGTTCGGCGACAAGCGCGCCGTTGCCCTTCTCGCCGACCTTTTTGCCGTCGGGAAGGTAGAAGGTATCCTCGACGCCGGTGCGAAGATGTCCGCCCAACTCGGCGGTGCGCTGGTGGATGGGCCAGACCTCGGCGCGCCCGATGACCACCGATTGCCAGTGGGCGTCCTCGGGCAGGAGGTCGACCAGGATTGGCAATAAGTCCACGCGCGCGGGCATGCCGCTGGCGACGCCCTGCACCAACGAGACGGTGTATGGTTTGTTGAGCATGCCGTTCTCCTCGAACATGGCGAGGCTGCGCACGATGCCGGTGTCGAAGCATTCGCATTCCGGCACGATATTGTTTGCCTGCATGACCTCCAGGAACGCGCGAACCTTGTCGACCGGGTTGTCGAAGAGCATCGGCGGCCAGGCCCAACTGCCGTCGCGGCGCACCTTTAGGTAGTTGAGCGAGCCGGCGTTGAGCGCGGCCATCTCGGGCTTGACGCGCTCGATAACATCCAGCGGCCCGCGGATGTCGCTGCCGACCACGCCGGTGGTCGAGTTGATGAGGATGCCAGGGCAGGCCTGGCGAATCGCGTCCACGCACTCACTGGCCAGCGCTGGGTCCCAGGAGGGCAGCTGCCCCCCGGATTGCTCGCGAAAGTGGACGTGCACCACCGACGCGCCGGCGTTGTACGCGTCGCGCGCGCTCGCCGCCATGTCTTCGGGCCGAAATGGAACGGGGTGTGTATTCGGGTCGGTGAGTACACCGTTGAGTGCACAGGTGATGATGATTTTTTTGTCGTCTAAATTCATCCGGGCTCCACGCGAAAATGGGTCGATTTCGTCGCTGCATCCCGCTGCTATACCAATCCAGCGCCGGTGCGGCAATGCGATGCGCTCGCTCTTAAAAGATCGGGGCGCGATCTTGTGAGCAAAACCTCCTTGACTCTGCTGATCATCGCGTCCTAGTTTGTGTGCATGATCGGCCTAACGGATTGAGATCATTAGATCAATTGGGCTTTTTTACATCAATTTTTTTCCCGGTTTTCCCGATCAATTCCAGTGGCTTAGCGCATTTTTAGTCATTGAGAGATCTCTGGATGAGATCCTGACGGGAGCCAGACCCTTGCAGTCCGCTGCAAGGTAGTGTGCGACGGCGATTCACGGATGGATTCAATTAATGGCCAAGGATGGCCCACTCGCATGGACGCGAGTTGAGCACCAAGGCCGGCCTGCTAGGATTGCGGGTCACTTTTCAGACAAGGATGTCACGATGCAAACTCTTGAACAGCACGATAGCGACCTCGACGTCTATTTTGATGACCCGCGCGGCTTTACCCTCTTGCGCGGTGACTCGCTCGAGATTCTCGAGCAGATGGAACCCGAGACCTTCGACATGATCTTCGCGGACCCGCCGTATTTCCTCTCCAACGGCGGCATGACCTGCAAAAATGGGCGGATGGTTTCGGTCAACAAGGGCCGCTGGGACCGCTCTGAAGGTGTCCAGGCGAACCACGAATTCAACCTGCGCTGGCTGGCTGCGTGTCAACGTCTGCTCAAGCCCAATGGCTCGATCTGGGTCAGCGGCACCCACCACGTCATCTATAGCATCGGCTTCGCGATGCAGTCCCTGGATTATAAAATCCTCAACGATATCGCGTGGTTCAAGGTCAACCCGCCGCCCAACCTGTCCTGCCGCTACTTCACCCACGGCACCGAGACCATCATCTGGGCCGGCCGCGACAGCAAGACCAAGCATACCTTCAACTACCAGACGATGAAGGAAGAGAACGGCGGCAAACAGATGAAGAATCTGTGGAATATCATGAGCCCGCGCAAGGCCGAGAAGGGCTTCGGCAAGCACCCCACTCAGAAGCCGATCAAATTGCTCAACCGTATCATTCGGGCCGCCAGCAATCCGGGCGACCTGATCCTTGACCCGTTCGCGGGTTCCTCGACCACCGGCCTGGCCGCGGTCGAGAACGGCCGGCGCTACGTCGGCATCGACCAGTCCGACGAGTATCTCGAGCTGTCCGTGCGCCGGTTTGAGGGGCTCAGCGCGCAGGGCGAGTGAGCGGAGAGGTTTCGCGCTCGCGCGACAATTTAATTGCTGAGACACGAAAGCCACGCGATCGAGCGTGGCTTTCGCGCGTTTCGGGGCTTTGCGTTGTCGTTCCAGGCGTCGATTTTTAGCGAAAAAAGGCCCCTCGACGAATTGAGGCTGGGGGCCGCCCGCGGTATTGAAGGTGGCTCCATGATCCCGTATTCTATACCCGTTGATAGTATATCGGCTGGCGTTGCTGCCTTTGTTCGCGGTTGGTTCAGCCGGGTGCGATGTTCGGGTTTCGAGCAGGCATATAAATCGTGAATTCGGTTGCTATGTGCTGGCTTTGACTTTGTTTGTGGGGCGGACACTCCCCAACGCTGTGACAGTTAGTCACGGATTGTTCCTTTTTTGGAGATTGAATCATGCCAGAGCTTCCCAAATCATCGCCGCAGTTTGCGCCTCAGCGAATGCCTGGGGGGCATCCGGCGTCGAATCGCCCCGGTCAGGGGGCTCTTGGGGGTTCGCCCGCGCCGCCTCAGCCGGGATTTCGCGACGCGCGAAACCTCTTCATCGCGGGCGCGGTGAGCGGCACGGCCCTGGTCGGGTTTATGGCCATCTACCAATGGCTCGCCCCCTGGCTGCCGCTGATGTTGGCGCTGGGAATCGCAGTTTTCCTGAGCGCTCTGATTGGGTTCGGCTATTGCGAGCAGGGCCGGAAAGCTGCGTTTATAAAGGGGCTCGGGATCTGTGTGATTATCGCGCTGCCAACGGCTGCCTGGGGCCTCGGGACGGTTCGCACCCTTGCGGTTCAGTTATTCGCGCAGCATTTTCCCGATGAGACCCGCGTGCGCGCCCTGAGTGATGGCAGCAGAGAGGTTCGTGTCGAGGCCTGCACGACCCTGGGCGTTCAGAATGAGGGGGCGACGGCCTATAATATCGTGTCGACCCTTTTTGATACGCCCGCCGAAGGTGTCGAGTGCATCAATCGGGTGGCTGAGGTTGACCCGCCCGGCGCCGCCCGGCTCCGCTCCGAGTTTTGGCGGCGTTGGGAGTTGGCGCTTGACCGCCAGGATGCAGCGCTGGTTTGTCGGGTTACCCCGGCAATCTTTAGCGTGCACACTTCGCATCCCCCGACCCTCGGGTTAACCGAGTGCGTTGCCAATAATATGAACGCCGAAAAAGCCACGTGTTGCGCCGAAGCGCTCACCGCTCGCTATAGTGAACCCGCTGAATACGTGGCGGACCTGGGCGACGCCGGAGAGTTAAACGCGGGGCGCCGTCAGCGCCTGTTTTCGGCGCTTCTTCCATATGCCTTCTCGGGGATGGATGCCTCTCGCCGGGAGTTTCAGCAATTCGAGTCGACCTTGATGCGCACGGCGCCGGGGCGTGACTGGGTGCTCTCTCTGGGCTGTGATGGGGTGTTGAACGACCCGAACGCGCAGGAGTTTGTCGACGGGTTGGAGGCGGTTTCAAGCCACCAGGGATGTGTCGATGGCGAGGATGGCGGGCGCAGCACGAGCCAGTGGAAGAATATCTGCACGCAGTGGGCAGCGCCGGCGCAGCGAAGCGCCGACCTATGCGCCCCGATCGCTGCTGAGACCCGCTCCTCCGCGGTCGTCACGGCGAGCGCCCTGGTACACAAGGCCATCGGCGCGTTCTTCGCTCAGATACGCAATGCGCAGATCGCGCTGGGGGTCAGTGCGAACGCCAGCCAGGCCGGGGAGATGAATGATGTCATGGGGCTGATGAACTCGGCGTTGGCGCCCTCGAACCTTCCCGGCGGCATCGACCCGAGGCTGCGGCACGCCGCGCGTGGCTTCCAGGGCAATCACGCCAACTATGCCCGGATACTTCAACAATATACCACGGATAATAAGCTGCCCGACGGACCGGCGATGGTCCAACAATTGCAAGAGGAGATTAATCAAAACCGGTACCGATGGAGTGATTTAAAAAAACACACCAGCCCCGGAGAGCGTCAACAATATCAAGAACAGGTTGACGACGCGTACGATAAAGCAGTGAAGAGTGGAATCGATTCGGAGTCACCCATGCTGGATATATTGCGATGAGAAATGTGATGCCCCGAAAAAATGAAGATAATAATTCATCGCCCACGCCGCAGCGCGGCTCCGCGCGTGCCTGGGGTGTGCGGCTTGGCGCCCACGGGCTCGGGGTGATGGCGACCGCTGCGTTGCTCCTTCTGCCGTTTGTGTCGCGCTCGACCCTTGAGATCGTGTGGGAGTCCGCCAAATATACGGAATTCCTGCGTTTGAGTTGGTTGGACGCGCTGCTCTTTGTCGGCATGGCCGCCTGCCTGTGGGCGCTGGCGGTGATTCTATTTGAGGTGGTTAGCTCCCGGCGGGCCCCGGTGCACAAGGTGTTGGGGATGCCGCGAGGCTCTGTGATGACCGAAACGCTGGTCATCCTGCCGATCTTCTTTTTGCTCACCTTCGGAATCGCGCAGTTGGCGGTGAATAATATCGCGGGCTTATTGGTCAACGCCGCGGTCTTTCAGTCCGGTCGCACGGCCTGGCTGTGGTCCTCCGAGGCCGATGAAGGCCGACGTGGCGTCACCTCCGCTATGGTCAAAGACCTGGCCCATGCCCAGGCTGCGGTGGTGCTCGCCCCGGTCGCGCCTGGTGAATTTATCCAGGGCGTTTCGATTCAAAACGAGCGCTTCATTGAGTTGCGCGGTGTGATGATGGGCTCGCAATTGCCAGCGTTTTCGACCGATACCGGCAGCGCTGGCAAGACCGCGGCCACAGGGTTTTTGATGGGGACCAATATGACCAACCTTCCCGAGATGGATTCCAGCTTCAGTAACGCCCTGGACACCTCGAGTTGGCCGGCGCGAACCACCCGCAAACTTACCTTCGCCTTTCACGCCTCCGAGGTCGTCGTCCTCGAGGAAAATAGCGAAGTGGGTGTTCGGCTGACCTACCACCATTTTCAGGCTTTTCCGATGGTGGGCCGAATCTTCGGCGAATTAAAGACCGATGTTGGTACCCGCCCCGGGTATTATAAAACCCTTGAGCGCAAGTTCACGATGCCAGCTCAGATCAACCCGAACAAAAAGACACCCTGAGGGCGCCGCTTTGCGGGGTTAAGTTGCTTCAATTGTTGATTTGATCACACGGACAATACGATGAAACCATCGATTCAAAAAACCCGCGATTTCTTCTACTCCACTCACGAAGATGAGTCTGGGGCGGTTGTGATTCTCTGTCTGGCAGCGGTCTTGGCCCTGATGGCGATGGCCTGGGTGGTCTTTGATGCCCATCGTTCCGTGAACGATAAGATCATGCTTCAGGGCGCTGCGGACACCGCGGCATTTAGTCATGCGTCGGTTGAAGCCCGCTCGATGAATATGATCGCTTACGGGAATATCGCCAAGCGCTCCATCATCGACATTCATGCCATGTATACCGGCATGTATGTGGCGTATATCATCTGGATCGCAAAAAAATGGTCGGAATGTAATGTCCCCTATAATATTCCCGCGTGTGTCGAGGCGCTCATAAATACAATCATGTGGGGGGTGGAGACCGCGTCGGATACCAATACGATGTCCAGTATTATTTTTGGCAGCGGCGGGCTCACTAAGAAGGCCTACCTGCGTGATATGCAGGCCATCGATAACTACCAGCACTACCTCTTTCACGTGACGCCCTGGTGGGGCTTCTCCGAGCAGCTCGTGCGTGGCTGGCGAAACGGCGCGACCGCGGTCGTGAGCTTCCCGCCGCCGCCCGGTGAAGTCACGAACCTGGCAAGCTCGGTCCAGCAGGCCATCAATACCATCAACGGGTTTCTGCAACAGTTGGGTATGAAGACGATCGACCTGCAGACCTTCCACGGCAATGACAACCTGCCGCTCAAGAAGACGAGCTTTGGCGGGTGGGATTGGATTAAGCAGCTCAACCCGCTAGAGCACCCGGCGTTTACGCTCGAGCATCTGGTCAACGGGTTGATTCATAAAGATGAGTCCCAACTCGGCGCGGCCAGCGGTATGACCTTCGGGCTCGGCCTGGTCTTGAGTATCGCCGCCGGTATTCCCAACGCGGCATCCAAATTTAAGAAATACGATGACCCCTATCTGCTGGACAGCGGTGGCAGCGAGGCCGAGTGGCTCAAGCGCACCTCGAACCTGGCGTTTGCGTATCTCAATGACCCCAAGCGCACCACCGATGACCGCAACAAGTTCACGGTGTCGAACCAGACCTATAATCACAGCTTGACCGGCGCGCTGTTCAGCTCGGTGACCTATGATACCAGCGGCTATTGGACGATGGCGAAGTCAGAGATCGTCTTCGCCGACGGCAAAGACCCCGACATGTGGCACCCCAGCTGGACCGCGCGCATGCGCCCGGTGCATCTGCCGGGAGAGTTTGAGGACGCCGACTTTGCGATGTTCCAAGCCTATAGTCAAATCGTGCCCTATCTTGCGCTGAACGCCCAGCTTGGAAGCATCCAGGGCAATCAAACAGGCGCGGCGGCCCTGGCCTCCATGAAGGATATCATTTCTCTCGGATTCTCTACCGCCGCCATGGGACCCACCACTGCCTCCGGAGTCGCGAAATGAAAACACGTTTTGAGAACCTGTATTTACGTCTAGCTCCGGGCCTGTCACCGTTGACGCGTCAGCTCAAGCGGCTGCACCGAGACGACGGCGGCGCGACCTTGACCGAATTCATCATCATGTTGCCCATTTTTCTTATGGTATTTAACGGCGTCATGATCTTGGGGGAGTTTACCCGCAAGGGGACCGAGGCGCCGATTATCGCCTACAAAGAGACGTTCAAGGAAGTCTTGCCGTTTCAAGATGACAACTGGTTTGCCGCGAAGCATATGCAGCCGACGATCGCCGCGGCCGATGCTGGACTGCAACTCGCGGGGGATTCCAAAGCCCACAATATCTCGGGCGCCGTGACCGCCGGCGCCAACCTCGCCGAAGGGTCGACCTACTTGGGTATGGGGCTCAACGGTACGATGGGCGAGTCATTTTCACGCGCCAATATGATGACCATGAAGCCGAGCACCGACCTTCAGGGGTGTGAGAGCAATGGCCCAAGCTGGCCGTCGGATTGCTTCACCATGAATGATCAATCTGGGCCCCAGGCACTGTCTGGTAGCTTTATCCCGAACTCTTCAAATGGCAAGCTCACCTCCGACCTGAAAGACCTGACGGGCGACTCAGAGTACGCATACACATTGTTCAATGACGGTCCTTCGGTCCAAGCCTTTTCGGGCGGCGGCGGCGGCATCCTGGGGACACTTAACGCGGTCGTGACCGGCCTCGGAATTCGTCCCGCACTGGCCGCAAATAGTCGCTACGGTACCGTTTCGGGCATGAGCAAAGAGACCTTCACTTTCGCTGGCATCAGCATGGAGATGGAGGCTCACTATAATGTTTTGGTCCCCCCGTCGCCCAAGGGCCCGATGATGGACG
Organism: Bradymonas sediminis; assembly: GCF_003258315.1. Taxonomy (GTDB): domain Bacteria; phylum Myxococcota_A; class Bradymonadia; order Bradymonadales; family Bradymonadaceae; genus Bradymonas; species Bradymonas sediminis. The sequence continues at coordinate 3,451,854 of NZ_CP030032.1, read as the reverse complement.
AAATGACGGCGACCGCGATTTCTCGACTGAGTATGGTTGGACAAGACCATTACGACGATGTGCTTGGCATTGCGTGGAATCAACCGCTGGGGAGCGAAAATCTTGATGTTCCCGACTATCACTAAAATAGATGCGTCGTGCCTTGATCGCGTTTAACCCGTCTAGCCCAGGATTGAATCATGAGTTTACTCAAATCCACACTTCCAACGGTTGCAAAGCTCGGACTGGCCGGCGCGAGTATTTGCGCGATTGCGTGGGCCTTCGTGGTCTATCAACCTGACGCAACCGTGCGCTCGTCTCAGGCTGATATTTTGGATCTGAATTTTATCAAATTGTCGAATACCGCCCGATTTTCAAAGTCGTTGGAGCAGCTCGGACATGACGAGCCGCAGACTTTTTTGATCAACGGCAATATGGTGAACTTTTCGGTTAATTATAGCCGCAAGCACCCGCATCAATTGGCGCGCGAATATCAGGACGAGTTCGTCTATCAGGGGCTTAATACCCGGGTGTGGCCGCTTGACTCCACGTTTGAGTCTCAACCCGACATGATCGTCGATTCGCTGACCGGGGGCGTTGTTCCGCTGAGCAGCACCCCAAACTCGGTGGCCCTTGGTGGTGTGTTGACCGCAGCCGGCGCGAGCAATCGAAACGAGCTGGAGGCCATAAGCGCCGACCCCGGCGCCAAGAAAGAGAGCCTTCTTCGCGGGCATCAAGCCATTCAGATGAATTGGGACCCGAGCGCGCGCCGCTCCACCGTCACCGCGACCTGGAGCGACGAGAAGTTTGATTATACCAAGATGGTCTTCATCGATCAGACCGAGGACAAGAACGCGATCGTTCCCTCCTGCCCCGATTGCCGGGTCGTGAGTCGCGTGCGGAGCATGAATATCGACAGCGATTACGATAGCAAGATCTTCTCCGGACCTCGCTCACTCCCCGCGCTGACCGACTATTATCGGCGCGAGATGACGCAGCGCGGTTGGGTCGAGAGCGAGGCCTCCGTGACCTTTAATATGATGCGGCCCTATATCAACTACGAGGGCAGCGAAGCAGTGATGATACAATTTGTGAAGGGGAGGCGCTTTCTCAGCATTACCGGTTTCCCTGGAGAGGCCGGCGAGAACGTGATTCACACCACGATCTCGGATTAATTCGGCGCACCCCGCCCGCACTTACCCGCTGGCTTCGACAAGCCCGCCGCAGCCCGTTATGCTGCCGACCGCCGCGCCCGATTCATTGAGGGAGCGGCGGTTTCTTATTGCCCGCGCCCCGAGCGCGTGCAATTTATGGGGCCTGGACGACGCGATCGCTCCGCGCCGCACAACTTCTTATTCTCACATCTTGAGACACTCGCCTCGAAGGCTTCAGCATGAAATTTCACGGACTCACACTCGACGGTTTTCAGAAGACAGCGGTTGAGGCGATCGACGCCGGCCACAGCGTCCTGGTCGCCGCGCCCACCGGCACCGGCAAGACCCTGGTCGCTGACTATCTCATCGAGAAGATCCTGGAGCAGGGCGGCGAGGTCATCTACACCGCGCCGGTCAAGGCGCTGTCGAACCAGAAATACCGCGAATATACCCGGCAATTTGGCCGCGATAAGGTCGGCCTGGTGACCGGGGATTTGGTGATCAACCGCGACGCCCAGGTGCGCATCATGACCACCGAGATCCTGCGCAATATGCTGCTCGAGGATACCCGCGTCGCCGACCCGAATTCGCCCGATGAGCCCGACGCGGCCGAGCTCATCGAGCTCAACGAGACCGCCAGCCCCTCGGACACCCAGATGCCCGAGATCAACCGGCTTCAGGCGGTGATTATCGACGAGATTCACTTCCTCGACGACCCCGAGCGCGGCACCGTCTGGGAGGAGCTGTTGATCTATTTGCCCACCCGCATCCGCATCCTGGGGCTGTCGGCGACCGCCTCGAACCTCGAGGAGATGGCCGCCTGGCTGTCGGCCATCCGCGAGACCGACGTCAAGGTCGTGCGCGAGGACAAGCGCGCGGTGCCGCTCGAAATGTATATGGCCAGCCTGGAGACCCGCCTGGTCCCGCAGAAGCGCTATAATTCGATGTATAAAAAGTGGCGAGATTCGCGCAAGCGCGGGCCTAAAAAGGATGGCTCGCGCGGCGGGCGAGGGCGCGGGCGCGGCGCGAAATACCACCGCAATGACTCCAAGGTCGAGCGCACCCGCCACCACCACGTGGTCGAGATGATGTCGGACACCGGCTTCCCCGCGCTCTACTTCATCTTCAGCCGAAAGCTCGTCGAGCAGCTCGCCCACGGGCTCGCCCGCGGCCCGGTCGGCAAACACCTGGGGCATATCTCGGACACCGGCGCGATTAAGAAGCGCTTGCGCGACTTCGACAAGCAATTCCCCAACGTGCTCACCCCGCGCCACCGCGCGACCCTTAAAAGCGGCATTGCCTGGCATCACGCGGGCATTCACGTCGCGCTTAAAGCCCTGGTCGAAGAGCTCTACGAGGCGCGCCTCATCAAGGTCCTCTATTGCACCTCGACCTTCGCGCTGGGCATCAATATGCCCGCGCGCACCGTCATCTTCGACGGGCTGACCAAGTATAATGGCGTGGAGGTCGCGCCGCTGACCATACGCGAATTTATGCAGATGGCCGGGCGCGCAGGGCGCCGTGGCATCGACGTCGCCGGCGACATTATCGTGCGCCAGGACTTCGATGATTACGAAGAAGTGCGCCCGTTATTGAAGCAGCTCCTCTCGTCTCAAAGTGAGCCGATTGAGTCGTCCTTCAACCTGTCATTTCACTCCATCGTCAACCTGCTCGCGCGCTTCGAGGAGCCCGAGATCCGCAAAATGCTCGAGCGCAGCTTCAAGTCCTTCCAATCCGGCAATCAGGCCCAGCACCTGCGCGAGCGGATCAACGAGCGCCAATCCGAGATGGACGCGCTGCGCCTGGAGTCGGGCGACGCGGATGCGGGGCCGTCGCGCACGCATCGGCGCAAATTGGCCGCGCTTAAGCGCGAGCTCAGCGAAGAGGAGCGCCCACGCCTATGGGAGGATTTTCAGCGTAAAGTCCATTTTTTGCGCACCCATAATTACCTGGCCGCCGACAATAGCCTCGAGCCGCCGGCGCGCATCCTGCGGCACTTAAAGATCGAGGAGATCTTCCTCACCGAGCTGATCCTGGCCGGGCATCTCGAAGACCTCACGCCCGAGGAGCTCTTCGGCACGATGTGCGGACTGGTCGTCTCGCTGCCGCGCTCCGCGCGGGTGCGCCGCCCCGAGGATGATAAGTGGTGGCAGATCTTCGCCAATTTCAACGCGGTGTACGACTCCGATATCATCGCCCAGGCCGAGGCGCTGGTGTTCTCAGAGACCGTCTACACCCCCGAGGTGATGCCGCTCGGGGAGCGCTGGGCCGCCGGAGACTCGCTCGCGGATATCCTGCTCGAGATCAACAATCCCACCGATCTCTCCGGCGACCTGGTCGGCGCGTTTCGCCGCGCCAAAGATATGTGCGGCCAGATTCGCGACGTCTTCTTTGACGACGCCCCGCGGCGAAAGGAGCTCACCGCGCTTATCCGCAAAGTCTCGCGCGATGAGGTCGAGGTGCTGGACTAAGCCCGCCGGGGATTATCGGCCGAGGGCGGATTTGCTCAGATGCATCGCCAGGTACATGGTGCGCCCGTCGCGGTGCACCAGCAGGCGCAGCGGTTTGCGCGTGTCGTGCTCGCGGATGGCGCGGTTGAGCTCCTTCTCCGAGCTTACGACCGTCTCACCGACCTGCTGGATGATATCGCCGGGGCGCAAAAGACGGGCGACCGGCGACGTCGGCTGCACGCTCTCGATGATGACACCCTGACCCGCGGTGGCGCCAAAGCGCTGGGCGAGTTGCGGGGTCACGGGCGATACTTTTAGCCCGAGGACCACGCCGCTTGAGGTCTCTTTGGCCGGCACGACCGCGGCGCGAGAGGCGTCCGGGCGCTCAGCGACCGCGACGATGAGACGTTTGGGCTTTTTGTCGCGGATCAGGTCGGCCGAGGCTTTCTCTCCCGGCTGGGTCGCCGCCACCGCGAGCAATAACTCGCGGGCGTCGCGGGTCGGCTGCCCGTTGAACTTCGTGACAATATCGCCCGGGCGAATCCCCGCCTGGTCTGCCGGTCCGCCGGGCTCAACCGAGCCGATCAGCACGCCCTGGCGCATCCCAACACCGAAGCTGGCCGCCAGCGTCGCGTTCATCTCCTGAATCCCCGCGCCAAGATAGCCGCGGCTAACGTAGCCGCGCTTGCGCAGCGCCGGGATCATCTCTTTGACCATGTCGATCGGCACCGCAAATCCGATGCCCTGACCGTCGCGCCGGATCGCAGTATTCACCCCGATGACCTCGCCATTCATATTGAACAGCGGCCCGCCGGAGTTGCCCGGGTTGATGCTGGCGTCGGTCTGCAGGAAGTTGTCGTAGGGGCCCGCGCCGATGTTGCGCCCCTTGGCGCTGATGATGCCCGCGGTCACCGAGTAATCCAGGCCGAAGGGATTGCCGATCGCGACCACCCATTGCCCGACCTTTAGATCCTTGGATTTCCCCAGCTTGACCGCCGGCAGCTTCTCGTCGGGCTCGATCTTTAGCAGGGCGATGTCGGTCTGGGCATCGTGGCCGATGACCTTCGCCGGGTAAGAATGCCCGTCTTTGAGGATGACCGTGATCTCGGAGGCGCCGTCGATGACATGGTTATTGGTGAGGATATACCCGTCTTCGTCGATGATGAATCCCGAGCCCTGACCGGTCTGGGGTTTGCCCTGGATCGAGCCGCCGAAAAACGGATTCACCATTTGCTGGCCGGGGACCTGCGCGGTGATCGCGACGACCTTTTCATTTTGTCGCTCGAAGACCTCCGAGACATTCGGCAAGCCATAGCTCGCGGCTTGCGCCGGCGTCACGCGCTGGCTCGAGCGCTCGGGGCCGACCGCCTCGGCGACCTTCACCCCCGGCGAGGTCTGGCTCGGCGAGCTGGCGGTGGTCAGGCCAATCGGCAGCGCGAGCAGCGCCGCGAGGATAATGAACGTTCGTTTGGTGCGCCCTGTCTTGGCGCTCTTCGTACGGCTTCGATTCATCGAGTCTCTATTCATGGGTTCACCTCTTCTGCTTCGTAGAGAACATTCCGTTTATTTGATGGGGGCCAGGGCAAAGCCCTCGTTGAGACGGACGTCTCAGGTTGAAAAATATGCAATTAAAACGCAGTGGAGTAGCGTCTTGGGTGGGCATAACGAGAGTGTTGGATAATTTCATTCCCGAGCGCTATTTGATTCGGCGCAGATTTGTGGGAGGTTGCCGGCGCGCACGCGCTGCGCCCGCCGGGCCAGAGTCTTTGCGCTCTTCGGACTATTATCGGGTTGTGAGCCGTTAGTTTGGACGCAAGCAATCGGATCGATATAAGCTTCTTCTGATTGAACCAAATCTGTTGACGATTTTCTTTTCTCGACATGAGTGATGATGAACTCGGACCAAAATTCGGACGCCCAGCCAGCCGCCAAAGACATCTCTTCCTATACCTCGCTTGAGGGCCTGATGGTGCAGACCCTCGCGCCGGTTCGCGGGGGCGCGCCGCGCGGTGAGGGCGATGATGCATCGTCGGAGAGCTGGCGCCGCGCGATCTTTCCGCCCAAGACGCTCCAAGATCTGCAGTGGCCACGGCTGCTGGCGATGCTCGAGAAAGAAGCATCGACGCCGGAGGGCCGCGCGATCCTCGCCGATCTGCAGCCGCTGCCCACCCGCGCCGGCATCGAGCGCCGCCTGGCCGAAACCGGCGAGGCGCTGCGTCTGCTGGCTGACGACGACTTCCCGCCCTTGATGGGGCTGCGCGATATTCGACGCGCCCTGGACCATGTCTCGCGCCAGGGCGTGCTGCTGGGCGAGGACCTGGCCGCGATCGCCCGAAACTGCGACGTAGGCGCGCGCAACTATCGCTTCTTCGAGAGCCGCGGCGGGCGTTTCCCGCTGTTGGCCGAAGCCGGCGCGCAGATCGACCCGGTGGACCGCCTGCGCGCTGAGCTTCACGAATGCGTCGACCCCAGCGGTGAGCTGACCGACCGCGCAAGCCCGGCGCTTCGCACCTTGCGGCGCAACGTGCAGAACCAGCACGACCGCCTGCGCTCGCGCATCGAGCAGGAGCTCGGGCGCGAAGAACTCGCCGACTATCTTCAGGACGACTATTTCACCGTGCGCGAGGAGCGCTATGTGCTGCCGATTCGCTCCAGCGCGCGCTCCCACGTGCCGGGCGTGGTCCACGGATATTCCTCCAGCGGGCAGACCGCGTTTATTGAGCCGGCCGATCTGGTTAACCTCAATAACGAGCTGCGCTGGGCCGAAGCCGAACTCCAGGAAGAGAAGAACCGCATCTTCGCCCGACTCTCGGCGCAGGTCGGCCAATACGCGGCGAGCCTGCTGCATAATAGCGATTGCCTTGCCTATATCGATGTGGTGATGGCCCACGCGCGCTTCGCCGAGCGCATCAACGCCACGGTGCCGACCATCACGGAGGACCGCGTCGAGCTCAAGCAGCTTCGCCATCCGATGCTCTATGTGCAGCACCTGCGCGAGCGCGACGGCCAGCTCACCAGCGACGTCGTCGCGAACGACCTGATCCTCGAGCCCGAGCGGCGCATCCTGCTCATCTCGGGGCCAAATACCGGCGGAAAGACGGTGCTGCTTAAATCCTTCGGCCTCTGCGCGCTGATGCTGCATTTCGGCCTGCCGATTCCGGTGGCCGAGGGGTCGAAGATCCCGCTCTTCGACTCGATCTTCAGCGATATCGGCGACGAGCAGTCCATCGAGCGTGACTTGAGTACGTTCTCGAGCCATCTGACGAATATTAATGAGTTTTTGGGCGAGTGTGGGCCGAAGAGTCTGGTGCTCCTCGACGAGCTATTTACGGGTACCGACCCGATGCAGGGCGCGGCGCTCGCGGTCGCGTTGCTCGAAGAGCTCGCGCGCCGCGGGTCGACCGCCGCGGTGACCACTCACCTGGAGAATCTGAAGACCCTGGCGATTCAGAACCAGGCCTTCGCCAACGCCTCGATGGGCTTTGATGTCGAGACGCTGGAGCCGACCTATCGCCTCACCCTCGGCATCCCCGGCAGCTCCTTTGCCCTGCGGATTTCGCGCCGCCTTGGCCTGCCCCAGAAGCTCATCGACCGCGCGATGGAGGTGCTCGACGGCGAGGACCATCATCACGTCGACGAGGTCCTGGCGTCGCTCGAAGAGCAGATGAGCGAGCTGCACGCCGAGCGAAATCGCCTGGAGCACGCCCGGCGCGAGGCCGAGCAGAAGAAATACCGCTTCGAGAAGAAATACCAGTCCCTGCTCGAGAAAGAGCGCACCGCGATCAACGCCGACGCCCGCGCCCTAAAGAAGGATTTGCACAAGGCGCGCGAGCTGATTCGCGAGAAGATCAAGACACTCCAGCAGGCCGGCGTGGTCAGCGGGAAGTCGTCTTTGAGCCAAAAGGAGCTGTCCGAATTCCAGGACGAGTTGCGCGGCAGCGAGGAGGTCATCGACCGCGCTCACGAGCGCACTCGCCCGGCCAAGGTCAGCCCCTCGGGTTATATCGAATTGCCGGCCGACGAAGTCGAAGTCGGCCTAAAGATCTATGTGCGCTCCTTTAACCGCATGGGCACCATCGTGGAGTTCGACGAGCGCAGCCGCCGCGTGCAGGTTCAGCTCGGCGTGCTCAAGGCCAAGGTCGACCTCGACGACCTCTTTTATCCCAGCGAGGCCCAGCGCCAGGCGCATCTTCGCGGGGACTCCTCCGGCGGAAAACCCCGCGGGCAGCAGGGCGCCGACAAGGGCGCACAGGCCCCGGATCCGGCTCAAGATGGCGAGCATGGGCTGGATATTACGATCCCCCAAACCCCTGATAATACGGTGGATTTGCGCGGGATGCGGGTCGACGGTTCCTTGGAAAAACTCGATCTTTTCCTCGACCACGCCTACGCCAAGGGCGAAGTCGGCGTGCATATCATCCACGGGCACGGCACCGGGGCGCTCAAACGCGCGGTGCGCGGGCATCTTATCGACTCGCGCTATGTCAAAGAATTTCGCCGCGGTGCGCGCAATGAGGGAGGCGACGGCATCACCGTCGCGCTCCTCGCGGCCAAATTGAGGTGAGCGCGATGAAGATGTCATTTTTGCATCACCTCACCCTGCATTTCCCGATCGTCCTGGCCTTCGTTTTGGCCGGCGTCGGGCTGTGGTCGCTGCGCGAGGATACGCCCCAACTACGCCGCTTTATGCGCGTGGTCGGGTGGGTATGCTTTGCCTTTGTGACCCTGGCCACGGTCTCGGGCATCATCGCCGCGCCGGGGTGGTTTGGCGGCGACGGCAGCGAGGCGCTGAGCCATCATCGAAGCCTGGGCGTGAGCACCTGGGTGGCGATGGCGATCGCGGCGTTTAGCTATGAGTGGGGGATGCGTGTGGGGATCGACGATTGGCGCAAATTTGCGGTCGGCGTGTGGTGCGTGGCGGCGTTTGGCGTGGTCGGC